>NZ_JADCLB010000019.1:0-84924 GCF_014982245.1 Enterobacter cloacae complex sp. P6RS | reverse complement strand
TACTGGGGATTCCTCAGCCCTGTGGGAGAGGGCCGGGATGAGGGCAACAGACCGCACCAAACCAGACCGCACCTGCCTTCACGCCCGGTGGCGCTGCGCTACCGGGCCTACAAAACACTGCTTCATCTTTATCGTGACCCCCCTCCCAAATCTTCTACGATCCACAGGATCTTTATTTTGTAATCGATTACTTTTCATTTGAACTGTTTTGTAATCGATTACTTTTTCCGGGTGAGGCTTATCATGGTGTCAACTGAAAGTAGTGAAAAGGCGATAGTGCAGCACCGGCTGCTGGTGCCGCGGCTGTCGCTGATGATGTTTCTGCAATTTTTTATCTGGGGTAGCTGGTCGGTCACGCTCGGCCTGGTGATGACCCAGCACAACATGTCTCTGCTGATTGGCGATGCGTTCTCCGCCGGGCCCATCGCCTCCATTCTCTCGCCGTTCGTGCTCGGGATGCTGGTGGACCGCTTCTTCGCCTCGCAGAAGGTGATGGCGGTGATGCACCTCGCGGGCGCGGCGATCCTCTGGTTCGTGCCGGGGGCGCTGATGGCCGAGAACGGCGCGCTGCTGATTGGCCTGCTGTTTGGCTACACGCTCTGCTACATGCCGACGCTGGCGCTGACCAACAACATCGCGTTCCATAGCCTGGCGAACGTGGATAAAACCTTCCCGGTGGTGCGCGTGTTCGGCACCATCGGCTGGATCGTGGCGGGCATTTTCATCGGCGTCACCGGCGTGGCGTCCAGCGTTACCATTTTTCAGGTAGCGGCGGCCAGCTCCGTGCTGCTGGCGCTTTACAGCCTGACGCTGCCGCACACGCCTGCGCCCGCGAAAGGCCTGCCGGTGAAGGTGCGCGATCTCTTCTGCGCGGATGCCTTTGCGTTGCTCAAAACCCGCCACTTTTTCGTCTTCTCCGTCTGCGCGATGCTGATCTCCGTCCCGCTCGGCACCTATTACGCCTACACCGCCTCGTATCTGGCGGATGCAGGAATTGCCGACGTCAGCACCGCCATGTCCTTCGGGCAGATGTCCGAGATCTTCTTCATGCTGGTCATTCCACTGCTGTTCCGCCGCTTGGGGGTGAAGGTCATGCTGCTGATCGGCATGCTGGCGTGGTTTGTGCGCTACGCCATGTTCGCGCTGGGCGTCAGCGAGGAAGGGCGCATTCTGCTGTATCTCGGTATTCTGCTCCACGGCGTCTGCTACGATTTCTTCTTTGTCGTCGGCTTTATCTACACCGACCGGGTGGCGGGCGAAAAGGTCAAAGGCCAGGCGCAGAGCATGATCGTGATGTTCACCTACGGCATCGGCATGCTGCTTGGCTCGCAAATTTCCGGCGCGCTCTATAACCGCCTGGTGGCAGGGCAGGCCGTGCCGCAGGCGTGGGTGACATTCTGGTGGATCCCGGCGGTAGCGGCCGCGGCGATCGCGCTGATTTTCCTTCTCACGTTTAAGTATGACGATGACAAGGCGTAACGTTCAGGAGGTGGTATGAGGACGATGAAAGGACCCGGCATTTTTCTGTCGCAGTTTATTGGCGCAGAAGCGCCGTTTAATTCGCTCGACGGGCTGGCTGAATGGTCGGCAGGTAAAGGTTATAAGGCGGTGCAGATCCCCTGCAACCATCCGCACATCTTTGACGTCGAGAAAGCCGCAGAGAGCCAGGCCTACTGCGATGACATCGCCGCTACGCTGGCCGCGCACGGGCTGGTCATCAGCGAACTGTCTACCCATCTGGAAGGGCAGCTCGTGGCGGTGAACCCCGCCTACAGCGACGCGTTTGACCACTTCGCGCCCGCATCAGTGCGCGGTAACGATGCTGCGCGTCGGGCGTGGGCAACCGAAAAACTGAAGCAGGCGGCGGTCGCCTCGGCAAGATTAGGTCTGAAGGCGCACGCCACCTTCTCCGGCTCGCTGGCGTGGCCGTTTTTCTATCCGTGGCCGCCGCATAACGAGCATCGTTTTCAGGAAGCGTTCGAGGAGCTGGCAACCCGCTGGCGGCCAATACTGGATACCTTTGGCGAGCAGGGGGTGGACGTCTGCTTTGAGCTGCATCCCGGGGAAGATCTGCACGACGGCGTGACCTTCGAGCGTTTTCTGGCGCTGGTGGATAACCATCCGCGCTGCAACATCCTCTTTGATCCGAGCCATATGCTGCTCCAGCAGATGGACTATCTGGCCTTTATCGACATCTTCCATGCGCGCATCAAGGCGTTCCACGTGAAGGATGCCGAGTTTCGCCCCAGCGGGCGCAGCGGCGTGTACGGCGGCTACCAGCCGTGGATCAACCGCGCCGGTCGCTTCCGTTCGCCCGGTGACGGGCAGATCGACTTTAAGGGCATTTTCAGCAAGCTGACCCAGTACGACTACGACGGCTGGGCGGTGCTGGAGTGGGAGTGCTGCCTGAAGGATGGCGATACCGGCGCGCGCGAAGGCAGCGAATTTATCCGCCGCCATATCATTCCCGTTTCCGGACGGGCGTTTGATGATTTCGCCGCAGGGGGCAGTCATGATTAACGTCGGGATCGTCGGCAGCGGGTTTATTGGCCCGGCACATATCGAGGCGCTCAGGCGCCTCGGGTTTGTTCAGGTGGTCGCGCTGTGCGACGGCTCGCTCGTTAAGGCGCAGGAAAAGGCGCGCCTGCTAAACGTACCGCACGCTTACGGCAGCGTTGAGGAGCTGCTCGCGCACCCTGATTTGCACGTGGTGCACAACTGCACGCCGAACCACCTGCACGCACAGATTAACCGCCAGATCCTGTGCGCGGGCAAGCACGTGTTTTCCGAAAAGCCGTTGTGCATGACGCCTGAGGAGGCGCGCGAGCTGGTGGCGCTGGCGGAGCAGGCGGGCGTGGTGCACGGCGTGAGCTTCGTCTATCGCCAGTTTGCGATGGTGCGTCAGGCGGCGAGCATGATGCACGCGGGCAGCCTCGGGCGGATTTTTGCCTCACACGGCAGCTACCTACAGGACTGGATGCTGCTGGAAACCGACTACAACTGGCGGGTGGATGCCGCGCTCGGCGGCGCATCGCGGGCGGTGGCGGATATCGGCTCCCACTGGTGCGACACGGTGCAGTTCGTCACCGGGCGGCGCATTACCGAGGTGATGGCGGATCTCTCCATCGTCTGGCCGACGCGCAGGGCCAGCAAGGGCGGGAATCAAACCTTCTCCCATGACGAACAGGCGGAGTATGAAGACAAACCAGTCACGACCGAAGACTTCGGCTCGGTGCTGTTCCGCTTTGACGACGGCAGCAAAGGCAGCTTTAGCGTCTCGCAGGTAAGCGCCGGGCGTAAAAACCGCCTGACGTTTGAGATCAACGGCAGCGAGCGGTCGGTGGCATGGGATCAGGAGATCCCGCAGCAGCTGTGGATCGGCCATCGTGCGCAGGCCAACCAGACGCTCACCGACGATCCGGGGCTGATGAACCCTGACGTTGCCGACAGCGCCCATTTCCCTGGCGGGCATATTGAAGGCTGGCCGGATGCCTTCAAAAATATGATGGCGCAGTTCTACCGCGCCGTGCAGGCGGGCGCAATGCCGGAGACGCCGCAGTTTGCGACGTTTCACGATGGCGCAAACGTGATGTATATCATTGATGCCATTGTGAAAAGCCATCAGCAGCAGCGCTGGGTGCGCGTGGAATGCTGACGCATTGCCCGGTTCGCCGGGCAACAAATTTATGGTAGCCTGCACAAAACGCTAACCGCAGGATGTATCGTCGCTATGTCAATTCAGAAAATCGCTCAGCTGGCCGGGGTTTCCGTGGCAACGGTCTCCCGCGTGCTGAATAACAGCGACACCGTGAAGGCGAAAAACCGCGAGCGCGTTCTGCAGGCGATTCAGGAGAGCAACTACCAGCCAAACCTGCTCGCCCGTCAGCTGCGCACCGCCCGCAGCTATATGATCCTGGTGATGGTGTCCAACATCGCCAACCCGTTCTGCGCCGAAGTGGTGAAGGGCATCGAAGCCGAGGCGGAGAAAAACGGCTACCGCATTCTGCTGTGCAACTCCGGCTCGGACATCGAGCGCTCCCGCTCGGGCTTGAGCCTGCTCTCCGGCAAAATCGTCGACGGCATTATCACCATGGACGCCTTCTCGAAGCTGCCGGAACTTGCCGCGCTGATTGGTTCTGCACCGTGGGTGCAGTGCGCCGAATACGCCGATGCGGGCGCGGTCTCCTGCGTCGGCATCAATGATGTGGACGCTTCACAGCATGCCGTCAGCCAGCTGGCCGACGACGGCCGCAAGCGTATCGCGATGATCAACCACGATCTCAGCTACAAATATGCCCGCCTGCGCGAACGCGGCTACAAGAGCGTGATCCACCTGCGGGATCTGGACTATCAGGCAGTGGAGTATGCCAGCGATCTCAGCTCCGGGGCGGGCATGGCGGCGATGCAAAACCTGTTAAAAGATAATCCGCCGGATGCGGTATTTGCCGTTTCCGATACGCTGGCGGCGGGCGCGCTGCGCGCCATTCAGCAGGCAGGTCTGCGGGTGCCAGAGGATATTGCCGTGGTCGGCTTTGACGGTACGGAGCTGGCGGACATGATTTCACTTACCACCATCGAACAGCCGTCGCGGGATATAGGGCGCAAGGCGGTCAATCTTCTCTTAAACAAAATCGACAACCCGGATGCGCCCACGGAAAGGGTGATGATGGACTGGCGCTTTATTTCCCGCGCCAGCACCTGATTATCTGGCAATAACGCCTGCCAGGGAGCGAATATCGTTCCCGGTCGGCGACTGGTGAATACGCAGGCCAAACTCATCCACTACCGCGAAAATATGGTCGAAGATATCGGCCTGAATATCTTCGTATTCCGCCCAGATTACCGTATTGGTAAAGGCATATATTTCAATCGGCAGCCCGTTGGCATCCGGCGCCAGCTGGCGCACCATCAGCGTCATATCTTTACGAATACGCGGATGGTTACGCAGATATTCATTCAGGTAAGCGCGGAAGGTGCCGATATTGGTCATCTTGCGCAGGTTTAATACCGATTCCCCTTCGCCGTTCTGCTGATTCCACAGGCTAATTTCCTCATGGCGCGCGGCCAGATAAGGCTTCAGCAGTTTCGCCTGAATCAGCTTCTGCTGCTCCTGCTCGTCGAGAAAATGAATGCTGGTGGTATCGATATTCAGGCTGCGCTTGATGCGTCGCCCGCCGGAGGCGGACATCCCACTCCAGTTGATAAAAGCGTCGGAGACCAGCGCCCACGTCGGAATGGTGGTGATGGTGTTATCGAAGTTGCGTACTTTAACGGTCGTCAGGCCGATGTCCGTCACCGTACCATTAGCGCCGTACTTCGGCATCTCCAGCCAGTCGCCGAGCTTGAGCATGTCGTTGGCGGAAAGCTGAATACCCGCCACAAGGCCGAGTATCGGGTCTTTAAACACCAGCATCAGGACGGCGGCCATCGCACCCAGACCGCTGATCAGAATCGCCGGGGACTGGCCGATCAGCAGGGAGATAATCAATATCCCCACCAGGATAGCGCTCACCAGCTTGATGCCCTGGAAGATCCCCTTCAGCGGCAACTGCGAGGCGGTCGCCATCTTTTGCGACAGATTAAATATCACGTCCAGCAGCGAGAAGAAGGAGAGCAGGGCATACACCATCACCCACAGCTTCGCGCAGGTGGTGAGTATTTCCGCCGCTTCGCTGCCTTTTTGCAACCACAGTACCGCCTGAACGTTGACGATTATCCCCTGCAGGGTAAAGGCCAGACGGTGAAATAATTTATTCTGGGTAATGATTTGCAGCCATAAATGGCTACTGGCCTGCGCGCGTTTCTCGAATGCGCGCAGCACCAGTTTGTGCAAAATAAAATGAACAATGATGGCGGTGAGAAAAATAATACCAAAGATAATCACTAAAGAGGTGGTGTGATTAATTTCAATCCCTAACTCTTCAACCTGAGCAATTAATTCCTGCATAACGTCTCCTGTATTGTTGCAGCCCCATAATGGCGGCTGCGGATCTATTATGCAAATTCACAGGGTTATTTGGCGGCCTCACAGACCTTCACAACCGGCAGGCAGAGACGATGACGCATGCGCAGCGTCGCCAGCGCCAGGATAACCATCAGGCCGGTTTCCACCGCCAGGAAAAGGGTAATCGCCTGCGCGTAATCCCCGTGGTAATTCTGCAGCCCGTGCAGCAAAATCGCCCCGAAAATGGCCGGGCCCAGACCCAGCGCGGCCTGCTGCAGCGTGCTGAGAATGGCGCTTGCGGCCCCTGCGTCGTCAGGCTGGATATCGCGCATCCCGATGCGGTAGAAGCTGTTTACAATCAGCGCCTGACCGTAGCCCACCAGCCCGGTGGCAGGGGCCAGCGTCAGCGCGGTGTTGTTCACGCCCCAAAGCCGGAACGTCGCGATGAGCGCCAGCAGGCCGATTATCTGAATTGCCAGACCCGTCAGCAGAATCGTGCTGGTACTGTAGCGGGCAATCAACCGCGGCGCGAACCAGGCAGAGATAAAATAGGTCACGCCCAGGGCGATAAAGCTGTTCCCGGACTGCCACGGCGCCATCCCCAGACCGGTCTGCATGGTCAGCGCCATACAGAACATAAACCCGGACCAGACGCTGAAAAAGAGCAGCGCAATCACGATGCCAAAGCGAACGCTGCGAAGCTGAAGCAGGCGTGGAGGGATCAGCGGATAGGCATTCTCTCTCTCCTTTTTGCGCGCGTTCCGCGCCATCAGCCAGGCCAGCGGAATAATGGCAAGAAGCATAACCTTCAGCGACCACGGCCAGTGCCACTGCGGACCGAGCGCCATCGGGAACAGCAGGCAGCAAAGAATGAGGGCCAGCAGCACGGTGCCTGTCCAGTCGATGCGCGACGGCGTTTCACGACGGGTTTCCGGCACGTAGCGGCGGCTTAACGCCAGCACCACCAGACAAATCGGCACGTTGATAAAGAAGGCGTTACGCCAGCCCAGCCCGGCGATATCCGCCGACACCAGCCAGCCGCCGCCCATCTGCCCGACGATAAACGCAATCCCGCCAATGCCGCCAAACAGGCTAATGGCTTTCGCGTGGGCGCTCCCTTTTAGCGTGACGTGCAGCGTGGCGAGGATCTGCGGCATGATGAGCGCTGCCCCCGCGCCCTGAACGATGCGTGCGGCCAGCAGTAGTTCAATATTTCCCGCCATCCCGCACAGCAGCGAGGCCAGCCCAAAAACTGCCACGCCCCACATAAACAGGCGACGGCGGCCACGGTTATCCCCCAGCTTGCTGCCGAGCGCAAGGCAGACGGCAAAGGCCACGCCGTAGAGAGCGACAATGAGCTCCAGCTCGGTGGCGGTGGCGTGCAGCGAGTGGGTGATGGCGTCCAGCGCCACGTTGGTGATTGAGGTATCAATCATCGGCAGCATCTGGCCGGTTAACAGCAATATCAGGCCTGCGCGACCCGGTGAAACAACTGACGTATTCATGGTAACTCCATTGCGTCATTCATCAGATGGTCGTAGCATCAACCATCTGATAAACGGGTACCAGTTCTTGTTTATACTGGTACTGGCACTACCATGCAGGGGGATTTATGGCCTTGATGTCTGAACCCGTCACCTCACTTCAGGATGACACCCGAAAACAGCTGGGGGCATTTTTACGTGCCCGGCGGGAAAGCCTCGATCCCCAGCGTCTCGGCCTACCGCGCAGCGGTCGGAGGCGCACGCCGGGCCTGCGCCGGGAAGAGGTGGCAATGCTCGCTGACGTGGGCGTGACCTGGTACACCTGGCTTGAGCAGGGCAGGGACGTCAACCCCTCCAGCGCAGTGATGGCCGCCATCGCAAAAGCGCTGCAGTGCACCCCGACCGAGGCCCGGCATCTTTTCGTGCTCGCCGGCTTGCCGCCGGGTGAAGCCCCGCAGGCGGTCTGCTGCGAGGGTATCAGCGAAGGCACGCGCCGCCTGCTCGATACCCTGATGCCTAAACCCGCCAGCATTCAGAAGCCCAACTTCGACATCGTCGCGTGGAATGACAGCTTCGGGCATCTCATGGGCGTCGATTTCAACGCCATCCCGCCGGAAGACCGCAACTGTATTTACCTGTTCCTTACCCATCCGGCGTGGCGCGCGCGTCTCGGCAGACGCGACGACGTGCTGCCGATTTTCGTCTCCTATTTCCGCGCGGCGATGGCCGAACACCGGGGCGACCCGCTGTGGGAAGCCAAACTGGCGCGCTTCTTCGCGGTGTCCGAAGAGTTCAAAACCCTGTGGCACCAGCGCAACGACGTGCGCGGCGTAGAGAACCAGCTCAAGCTGTTTACCCATCCAGAACTGGGAGATTTTACGCTGCAGCAGATGTACTGGTACTCCGCGCCGCGAAACGGATCGCGGCTGCTGGTATATCTCCCGGTGGATGAGGCGGGGGAAAGGGCGATAGAATGGCTGGCGGCACAGGGGAAGTAAGTTTTTTGCGAGACGGTTTCAGGGAATAAGCGCCGAATCTGCTAAGTGGAGGAGACCGATGTAATGTTGGGTCTAACTTAAACCCATCGACTGAATCGACATCATTTCGACGAGGTGTTAAGTCGTCTATACTCTCGCCATGAGCAACCACTATGTCGCCACTGATGATTGATTCCGCAGATTTCAGCCAAAAATTAGGCCTTATCTCCCGAAACGTCGAACATACCGAAGCGTTTCTTGCGCGGGGTACGGTGGACTTTCATCTGCCCGGATTTATGCTGCCTGTGGGATATCGCCTGTTAAAATCGCGCTACGGCGATGAATACCGTCTCGTGACCACCGAGGACGGAAAACCCTATACGGCGTATGCGGTAAAGTTGACGTTTCATAAAGAAATTACGTTCCCTCACGGGGCTGCGACACAGGTCATGGTGTGGCGTACGCCACGCGCTGTCCATCAGCGGGTAATAAGTGGATTACCCCAATCTTTCTTCCAGTGGGTGCTAAGCGAATACGACATTGTGGTCTCTGACAGCGAACAGACTGGCGACGGACAGCGGTTTTGGTTACGCATGATCGACTGGGCGTTCACCATGAACTATCGCATTAGCGTGGCAGACGGTACAGTGGGAGAAGAATGGACGTTAACGCCCGTAAACTCTTACGCCGAGCTGGAAGAACGCTGGATTGCCTTTGCCTGGGGAAGCGATCGCGATGTGCATCCACACCGCAGGCTGGTCATCAGTAAAACGTAACGGGCCGCGTGCAGCGGCCCGTTTGAATCAGCACTCGGTCACAATCGTGCTCAGCGGCAGACGAGACTTCGGCAGCGTGGCGTTGAAATCTTCCACGCTGTGGTGCCCAACCGGCACCACCACCAGGCTGGTGAAGCCTTTCTCTTTCAGACCAAACTCTTCATCCAGAATCGCCGCGTCAAAGCCTTCAATCGGCACCGCGTCCAGGCCCATTGCGCCCACGCCCAGCAGGAAGTTACCGACGTTCAGGTAAACCTGTTTCGCCATCCACTGGTCGTCATCTTTCAGATCCACGCGGTGCATGTCGGCGAAGTAGGTGCGGCCCTTATGGTTCGCGGCTTTAGCTTCCGGCGTGTTGAAACGGCCATCGGCCTCTTCCTGGTCGACAACGCGCTCAAGCCAGGCGTCGTCCATCGCGGTTTTCGCGCAGAACACCACCACGTGAGAGGCGTCCAGCATTTTGCGTTCGTTGAAGACATAGGTGCCCGCGGCGGATTTCGCCACGCGGGCTTTACCTTCCTCGGTGCTGGCCACAATGAAGTGCCACGGCTGGGAGTTGGTGCTGGACGGGCTGTACTGCAGCAGGGTTTTGATTTTCTCTGCTTCTTCAGCGGTCAGTTTTTTGGTTGGGTCGAACGCCTTGGTAGAGTGGCGTTTCAGGGCGACAGAAATGATATCCATGACTACTCCTGGTAATGAAATTCGCCCGTGCGCGGGCGCGAAAGGAGAGCAGATTACCGCGCGAAGCGGCAAAAGATAAGTGCGATTCGAGCGGTTATACTGTTTGGCGCAGACGAACAATCAGGCAGGGCGTATCCATTTCTGGTCTTTTTTCGGCAGCTTATCGACGACCAGGTTCCACGAATCCTCGATCAGGTCGGCGACCAGTTCTGGCGTGATGTCCTCGGTGCCGTAGAGCGAAATCCAGTGTTTTTTATTGAGGTGGTAACCCGGCTCAACGCCACGGTAAATCTGCTGATTTAACAGGGATTTTTCCGGGTCGGATTTCAGGCTAACGTGGGGGCGTCCGTGCGCGGTGGCCATCAGCATAAAAATTTTCCCGCCCACCTTAAACACGTCGTACTCGGGGCCAAACGGCCAGCAGTGTTCGGTGAAAGGCATCTCCAGCGCGACGCGTTTTGCGTGCGCCTGCAGGGATTTACTGTCCATCGTTATCCTCCTGAGCCAGCCCGCGCCACATGGCTTCGAAACCCAGCGCTTTAAAATCGGTGGCGCGGGACGGATCGCGGGTGGCAAACTCCATGGTGGTTTCCGCCAGCGATAAGAAAAGCGCATCGCCAAAGGTTTTGAATTCATCGGACATAAACACCGGGCGCACCGAACGGCGGCATAGCTCGTGAAGTTCCGGGAACATCTCTTTCACCGCCTGTTCCGTTTCAGCGCTTAGCTTTTCACTGACGCCAATCTGGCGGATCGCCGCATGCGCCACGGGGTTACGAATCCCCCAGTCCACGTAGCTGTTCCAGATATTGCGGGTATGCTCTTTAGGAAGCGTGAGGGTGCGATCGAGGTTCGCCAGCATGGTCTGGCAAAGATCCTGCTTGAGGTGCAGGTAAAGGGCATTCAGCAGATCGTCTTTAGTAGCAAAGTAGCGAAACAGCGTGCCTTCAGCGACGCCCGCATTACGGGCAATTAACGCCGTTGAGGCGGCAATCCCTGACTGTGCAAATGCCACCGTCGCGGCTTCCAGTAAGGCCTGTTTTTTATCTTCACTTTTCGGACGTGCCACTAAATTTTTCCCCCTTTCAATTATAAAAACCCTGATTGAAACACGTGCTTTGACACGCTGCAACGCGGAATGTCAAAGATCGAAAACGTCTTGACGACTTTATCATCATATCTATAATGAGTGCTTACTCACTCATAATCAAGTTTCCCTCGCGTAAACCATCGGATGGCGCGCGTTTTCGGGTCAGGATATGAAAAAGCCTCTCTTCATCTGCGTGGTGTTCCTCATGATTATTGCTTCAGCTGCGAGTTTACCGTTTGTTTTGAATGCCGGATTTGGCCAGCCGCCGCAGGGCGCGCAGCTTACGGAAGTGGAGGCTTCTCCGCACTATCGCGACGGAAAGTTTCACAACGCGCTCCCGACGCCTGGCTTTACCGGGCAGCAAAACATGCTGGTGGCGTGGTGGCAGTTCCTGACCCGTAAAACCGAAAACGCTCGTCCGGCGCAGCCGCTGCCGCTGGTGAAAACCGATCTGGCGAGCCTGCCTCTGGAGCAGAATACGCTGGTGTGGCTCGGCCACTCCTCGTGGTATATGCAGCTGGCGGGAAAACGCATTCTGATCGACCCGGTCCTCGGCAACTACGCTGCGCCGTTCTCGTTCCTCAATAAAGCGTTTGCGGGAGAGTATCCGTGGCGCGCGGAGAGCATGCCGGAAATCGACCTGCTGATTATCTCGCACGATCACTACGACCATCTGGACTACGCCACCATCCGGGCGCTGCTGCCGAAGGTGAAGCGCGTCGTTACGCCGCTCGGCGTGGGATCCCACCTGCGCTACTGGGGAATGAAGCCTGAGATTATCGACGAACGGGACTGGAACCAGTCGGTGCACATCAGCGATGCGCTGACGGTTCATGTCCTGCCCGCTCGCCACTTCTCGGGGCGCGGCATTAAGCGTGACCAGACCCTGTGGGGCAGCTTCATGTTTGTCACGCCAGAGCAGAAGGTCTACTACAGCGGCGATTCCGGTTATGGCCCGCACTTTAAGGCCATCGGCGAGCAGTTTGGCGAAGTGGATTTAGCCATCATGGAAAACGGCCAGTACGACCAGGACTGGAAGTACATCCACATGCTGCCGGATGAAACGGCGCAGGCCTCGGCGGACCTCAATGCGAAAGCGGTGGTGCCGGGGCATAACGGCCGCTTCGTGCTGGCGAAACACACCTGGAACGATCCGCTGATCCAGCTGGCGCGGGCCAGCAAGGACAAAAATTATCGGCTGTTGACGCCGGAACTGGGTGAGCCGGTCCGGGTGAGCGATAGCACGCAACAATTTCGTGAGTGGTGGGAATAATGTTGAACCAAGAAACAGAGGGGGAGAGCAGCATGACGATTTCCGCTCAGGTCATTGATACGATTGTCGAATGGATCGATGACAACCTACACCAGCCGCTACGCATCGAAGAGATCGCCCGCCACGCGGGTTACTCCAAGTGGCATTTACAGCGGCTGTTTATGCAGTACAAAGGCGAAAGCCTGGGGCGCTACATCCGCGAGCGCAAGCTGCTGCTGGCGGCGCGGGATCTGCGTGAATCTGACGAGCGCGTGTACGAAATCTGCCTGCGCTACGGCTTTGAATCGCAGCAGACCTTTACGCGCATCTTTACCCGCACCTTCCATCAGCCGCCCGGGGCTTACCGCAAAGAGAACCATAGTCGGGCGCATTGAAATTGCCGAAACAAAGGCCGGGTAAGGCATCGCTGCTACCCGGCTTTTTTATTGGCCTACGACGCCAGTGAAAACCAGCGGCGCCAGACGAAACGCAGGATGAAGAATTCGATAGCGCCGAGCAGTAAAAACCACACGCAGAACAAAATGGTGTAGAGCTGGTTCAGATCGACCATATGAAAGGTTTGAACCAGCTTCTGCGCCAGCACCAGACCCAGCGACGGCGCGGGTAGCAGTAAGCAAGAGATCAGGGCCATCAATAAAATGCCCCCCGCAGTCAGCAGCGATTCCAACGGGTGTTTCATCGTAATGTTAATCGTCAGTTAAAAATGTCATTGTCCGGCATCCTTTAACGTAAAGCAATATCAACCCGTCGGCCCTTTTTAAATTAAATAATTCCATCCGCCGAAGAATAATGCGCGGAAGGCGAGTAATTTAATCCGGATGATTAAATTAATATCGCGCTATGTAAATAAATGTCTGCATCACGAAAATAATTTTACAAACATATAGGTGCTATATCCAATTAACGTCGCAATAACAATGGCTGCGACAATGTATAACGCCAGGCGCCGTCCGCGAGAAATACCAAACATGGTTCCCCCTCGTTTAGGATTGGTTTAGAAATATTTTGTAAAAATCAGCTCGTCGAAATAATTTTAATCAATTTTGAATAACCCAGTGGTAAATATATTGCGGTAGATCAATTTTACCCGCAAGACTTTAAAATCATTTTATTTAAGCCAGAAAGGAATTCAGGCTTCTGTTCACCGGATATTGAAGGAAAAATATGATGACTGAAAAAAAATACTCCCCAAACGTGCCGCCTTCCGGCGGGCTGGCATACCAGCAGACCGCAGAGCAGGTGCTTACCCACGTGCAGAGCCAGGCCAGCGGTCTGGATCGTGCAGAGGCGCAGGCGCGTCTGCAAAAAACAGGGCCGAACGCGCTGCCGGAGAAAAAAGGTAAACCCGCCTGGCTGCGTTTTTTGGCCCATTTTAACGATGTGCTGATTTACGTTCTGCTGGCCGCCGCGGTATTAACGGCGGTAATGGGTCACTGGGTCGATACGCTGGTAATTTTGGGCGTGGCGGTCATCAATGCGCTAATTGGCCATATTCAGGAAAGCAACGCAGAAAAATCGCTGAAGAGTATTCGCAATATGCTTTCCAGCGAGGCGCGCGTTATTCGTAACGGCAGCCATGAAACCATACCGACGACGGAAATAGTTCCGGGCGATATTATTGTATTGCGCGCGGGGGATCGTATTCCGGCGGATATGCGTTTAATCGAAGCGCATAATTTACGCGTGGAGGAGGCGATTCTGACCGGTGAGTCCACCGTGGTGGATAAACACACGAATTCGCTGAGCGGCGAATTACCGCTGGGCGACCGCACCAATATGGTTTTTTCCGGGACGACCGTGAGCGCAGGCGGCGGCGTCGGCGTGGTCACCGCGACCGGTAAGGATACGGAACTCGGCCACATCAACCAGATGATGGCGGGCATTGAAAAGCACCGTACCCCGCTGCTGGTGCAGATGGACAAGCTCGGTAAAGCGATCTTCGCCATTATCCTGGCGATGATGGCCGCGCTGTTCGTCTTCAGCCTGATGTTCCGCGAGATCCCGATGGGCGAGCTGCTGCTCTCCCTGATCAGCCTGGCGGTCGCCTCCGTACCGGAAGGTCTGCCGGCGATTATCTCCATCATCCTCTCCCTGGGCGTACAGGCGATGGCGCGCAAGCGGGCGATTATCCGCAAGCTGCCGACGGTTGAAACCCTGGGCGCGATGACCGTGGTCTGCTCGGATAAAACCGGGACCCTGACCATGAACGAGATGACGGTAAAAGCCATCATCACCGCCGACGTCTGCTACCGCGTGGACGGCAACAGCTACGAGCCGGTAGGCAATATCTACCTGGAAGGCAGCGATGAGCCGGTGCAGGTCCAGCCGGGCACCGTCCTGGAGCAGTACCTGCGCACCGTTGACTTGTGCAACGACAGCCAGCTGATTCAGGACGAGCGTGGCCTGTGGGGCATCACCGGCGGGCCAACCGAGGGCGCGCTGAAGGTGCTGGCGGCCAAGGCCCACCTCGAGCCGGTCGTGACCACGCTGGTTAACAAGATTCCGTTCGACTCACAGTACAAGTACATGAGCACCCACTACCAGATTGGCGGTGAGGAGCAGATTTTGATTACCGGCGCGCCGGACGTCATTTTCGCCCTGTGCAACCAGCAGCAGACGCGTAACGGTGCGCAAGCGTTCAACCGTGCGTACTGGGAAACGGAGATGGAGCGCTATGCGCGTCAGGGGCTGCGCATGGTTGCCGCGGCGTTCAAACCGGCGAACGGCGAGCAGGAGCTGACGCACGACGACCTGAGCCACGGCCTGATCTTCCTCGGCATCGCCGGAATGATGGATCCGCCGCGCCCGGAAGCGATTGATGCAATTAACGCCTGCCAGCAGGCGGGGATCCGCGTCAAGATGATCACCGGCGATCACCCGCAGACGGCGATGAGCATCGGCCAGATGCTGGGGATCAGCAACAGCGAGCAGGCGGTTACCGGCTATCAGCTGGAGAAAATGGACGACGCCGAGCTGGCGGAAGCGGCGGTGAAATATGACATCTTCGCCCGTACCAGCCCGGAGCATAAGCTGCGCCTGGTGAAAGCGTTGCAGGATAAAGGCGAGATCGTCGGCATGACCGGCGACGGCGTAAACGATGCCCCGGCGCTGCGCCAGGCGGACGTCGGCATCGCGATGGGCATTAAGGGCACGGAAGTCACCAAAGAGGCGGCGGACATGGTCCTGACGGACGATAACTTCGCCACCATCGCCAGCGCGGTGAAAGAGGGGCGTCGCGTTTACGACAACCTGAAGAAAACCATCCTGTTCATCATGCCGACCAACCTGGCGCAGGGGCTGCTGATTGTGATTGCGCTGCTGGCGGGGAACATCATTCCGCTGACGCCGGTGCTGATTCTGTGGATGAACATGGCGACCTCCGCCACGCTCTCCTTCGGCCTGGCCTTTGAGGCCGCCGAGCGCAACATCATGCGCCGCCCGCCGCGCCAGACCGGGCAGCACGTGATGGATGCCTACGCCGTATGGCGCGTGGCCTTCGTCGGCACCATGATTGCCATCGCCGCCTTTGCGCTGGAAGCCTGGCTGGCCCCGCGCGGGCACAGCGCGGAGTTCATCCGCACCGTGCTGCTGCAGATGCTGGTCTGCGCCCAGTGGGTGTACATGATTAACTGCCGCAACACCGAAGGGTTCTCCCTCAACCGCGGCCTGCTGGCGAACAAAGGGATCTGGCTGGTGACGGGCGTACTGTTCCTGCTCCAGGCGGCCATTATCTACCTGCCGTTTATGCAGATGCTGTTCGGCACCGAAGCGCTGCCGCTGCGCTACTGGTTCGTGACGCTGGCGGTGGCTGGGGGGATGTTCTTCGTCGTCGAAATCGAGAAGCGACTGACCCGCAGGTTCCGTAAGGCTGCATAACGAAAATCTTACCCCTCATCCTAACCCTCGCCCCTTTGGGGAGAGGGCCGGGGAGAGGGGAGAAACAACGCTGAGGTACTCCCATGAAACTTCCACTCCTGTTCGCCCTTCTTGTCAGTACCCTGCAACCCGTCTTCGCCGCCGCGGTCCCCGTTCGCGTCGCCACCGTGGAGCAGACCGCCCATGCCGCCGAGCGCCAGATCCCGGGCCGCATCGAAGCCATTCACACCGTTGAACTGCGCGCGCGCACGGAAGGCGTGATAACGAAAATCAACTTCCGCGACGGGCAGTACGTGAAAAAAGGCGACGTGCTGTTTGAGCTGGACGACGCCGAGCCGCGTGCTGCCCTGCGTCTGGCGCAGGCCGAAGTGAGAAGCGCTGAAGCCACGCTGCGTCAGGCGCAGCAGCAGCTTTCCCGCTTCGAAAGCCTGGGCAGCAGCAACGCCATCAGCCGTCACGACGTGGACAATGCCCGCATGCAGCGCGATGTGGCGAGCGCCGCGCTGGAGCAGGCCAAAGCCCGGCTCGACACCCGCAGCGTCACCCTGAACTACACCCGCATCACCTCGCCGATTGACGGTCGCGTGGGCCACAGCCAGTTCCACGTGGGCAGCCTGGTGAATCCTGCCAGCGGCGTGCTGGTGGAGGTGGTGCAGCTCGATCCCATCCGCATCGCCTTTGCGCTGGAAGAGGGGGCGTTTGCCACCAAAGCCGGACAGCACGCGGATATCAGCGCCATGAAGCAGGCCTGGCAGGCGCTGATCGACAGCAACGGCCAGCGCGTCGGCGGGGAACTCATCTCCGTGGACAACCGCATCGACCCGCGCACCGCCAGCGTGATGCTGCGCGCCGAGTTTGCTAACCCGCGCCACCAACTGCTGCCCGGCGGCAACGTGAACGTTTATCTGCGTCCGGCGAGCGAGCAGCCGGTGCTGACGCTGCCTGCCGCTGCGGTTCAGCAGAACGGCGACGGGTTCTTCGCCTGGGTGGTTAACGCCGACGGCAACGCCGAAAGGCGCCCGCTGAACGTGGCCGGGCAGATCGGCCAGCAGTTTCAGATTGCCTCCGGCGTGAAGCCCGGTGAGCGAGCGATTACCGACGGCGCGCAGCGCGTGCAGCCCGGCGCTGCCGTCCAGATACTCAATTAAGGAGCCATCATGCTGACGTTTTTCATCAAACGCCCGCGCTTCGCGATGGTGATTGCGCTGGTCATCACCCTGCTGGGGGCCATCGCGCTGAGGATTATTCCGGTAGAGCAGTACCCGCAGATCACCCCGCCGGTGGTGAATGTGTCCGCCAGCTGGCCGGGCGCCAGCTCGGCTGACGTGGCGGAGGCCATCGCCACGCCGCTGGAGACGCAGCTTAACGGGGTGGATCACATGCTCTATATCGAGTCCACCAGCTCGGATGAAGGCACCTACAGCCTGAACATCACCTTTGCGGCGGGGACCGATCCGGACCTTGCTGCCATCGACGTGCAAAACCGCGTGGCGCAGGCCGTGGCGCAGCTGCCGACCGAGGCACAGCAAAACGGCGTGCAGGTGCGCAAGCGCGCCACCAACCTGATGATGGGTGTAAGCCTTTACTCACCGAACAACACCCACACGCCGCTGTTTGTCAGCAACTACGCCAGCACGCAGGTGCGCGAGGCGCTGTCGCGTCTGCCGGGCGTGGGACAGGTGCAGATGTTTGGCGCGCGGGACTACAGCATGCGCATCTGGCTGCGTCCGGACCGCATGAACGCCCTGAACGTGACCACTGATGACGTGGCGCAGGCGCTGCGCGAGCAGAACGTGCAGGGGGCGGCGGGCCAGATCGGTACGCCACCGGTATTCAACGGCCAGCAGCAGACGCTGACCATCAACGGGCTGGGGCGCTTAAGCCAGGCCGACGACTTTGCCGACATCATCATCCGCGCGGGGGAGATGGGCCAGCTGGTGCGCCTGAAGGACGTCGCCACCATCGAGCTCGGCTCGCGCAGCTACAGCTCCGGCGCGCAGCTGAACGGGCACGACTCCGCCTACCTCGGTATCTACCCAACGCCGTCTGCCAACGCCCTGCGCGTGGCCGACGCGGTACGCGCGGAGCTGGAGCGTCTCTCGACGCGCTTCCCGGACGACCTGGTCTACGAGGTAAAATTCGACACCACCACCTTCGTTGCCGCCACCATTAAAGAGATTGGCGTCTCGCTGGCGCTGACCATGCTGGCGGTTGTGGTGGTCGTTTCCCTCTTCCTGCAAAGCTGGCGCGCGACGCTGATTGTCGCCCTCGCCATTCCGGTGTCGCTGGTGGGCACCTTTGCGGTGCTCTACGCGCTCGGCTACTCCGCCAACACGCTGAGCCTGTTCGCCATTATTCTGGCGCTGACCATGGTGGTGGATGATGCCATCGTGGTGGTTGAGAGCGTCGAAACCCTGATGGCGGAAGGGCAGAGCCGCACGGCGGCGACCGCGCTGGCGCTGCGCCAGATCGCCGGGCCGGTGATCGCCACCACGCTGGTGCTGCTGGCGGTCTTTGTGCCGGTGGCGCTCCTGCCGGGGATCGTGGGCGAGCTGTACCGCCAGTTCGCGGTGACGCTCTCCACCGCCGTCACGCTCTCAAGCCTGGTGGCGCTGACCCTGACGCCCGCGCTCTGTGCGATGCTACTGCGCCCGCGTCCGGCGAAGCCTGCCGCGATTTTCCGTGGGTTCAACCGTGGGCTGGACGCCACGCGCACGCTTTACACCCGGATAGTGAGCGTATTCAACCGGCGTCCGTGGCTGGCGCTGCTGGCCACCGCAGGCGCGGCGGCGGCGTTCAGCTTTATGTCGATGCCAAAGGGCTTCCTGCCCCAGGAAGATCAGGGCTACTTCTTCGCCAGCGTCCAGCTGCCGGAGGCGGCCTCGCTGGAGCGCACCGAAGCGGTGATGGCTACCGCGCGCGAGCTGATTGCTAAAAACCCGGCGGTGGAAGACGTCATTCAGGTCTCCGGGTTTAACATCCTCAATGGTACCAGCGCGTCGAACGGCGGGTTTATCTCCATCATGCTGAAGGACTGGAGCGAGCGCCCGCCGCTGGACGAGGTGATGGGCACCCTTCAGCGCCAGCTGCTGGCCCTGCCGGAAGCGACCATCATGACCTTCGCGCCGCCGACGCTGCCGGGGCTGGGCAACGCCTCTGGCTTCGACCTGCGCATTCAGGCGCAGGCGGGGCAGAGCCCGGCGGAGCTGGAGCGCGTCACCCGCGAGGTGCTGATAAAAGCCAACCAGCATCCGCAGCTGAGCCGCGTGTTCACCACCTGGAGCAGCAACGTGCCGCAGCTGACGCTGACCGTTGACCGCGAGCGTGCGGCCCGGCTCGACGTGCCGGTGTCGCGCATCTTCAGCAGCCTGCAAACCGCCTTCGGCGGCACCCGCGCCGGGGATTTCAGCGTCAACAACCGCGTTTACCACGTGGTGATGCAGAACGAGATGCAGTGGCGCGAGCGCGCGGAGCAAATCAGCGAGCTGTTCGTGCGTAGCAACAGCGGCGAGCGGGTGCGTCTGAGCAACCTCGTCACCATCACGCCGACCGTCGGCGCGCCATTTATCCAGCAGTACAACCAGTTCCCGTCGGTATCGGTAAGCGGCTCAGCAGCGGAAGGGGTAAGCAGCAGCACCGCGATGGCGGCGATGGGCGAAATTCTGGCGCAGAGCCTGCCTGCCGGGTACGACTACGCCTGGAGCGGCATGTCGTATCAGGAGCAGCAGACCGGCAACCAGGCGGTATGGATTGTGCTGGCGGCGGTGGTGATGGCGTGGCTGTTCCTCGTCGCCCAGTACGAGAGCTGGACGCTCCCGGCGAGCGTGATGCTTTCGGTGCTGTTCGCCATCGGCGGGGCGCTGGTCTGGCTGTGGCTGGCGGGCTACGCCAACGACGTGTACGTGCAGATCGGTCTGGTCTTGCTGATCGCGTTAGCGGCGAAAAACGCGATTCTTATCGTGGAGTTCGCCCGCGCGCGGCGGATGGACGGGATGGCGATTGTCGATGCCGCGCGGGAAGGGGCATCGCGCCGCTTCCGCGCGGTGATGATGACCGCCGTGTCGTTCATTATCGGCGTCCTGCCGATGATGCTGGCGACCGGGGCGGGTGCCCAGAGCCGCCGCATCATTGGCACCACGGTGTTCAGCGGCATGCTGGTGGCAACCGTGGTAGGGATTGTGTTTATCCCCGCGCTGTTCGTGCTGTTTCAGCGCCTGCGCGAGTGGGGCCACGGCCTTACTACGGACTCGTCGCCCACAGCTCGCAGTGCTTCTGAACCAGAGAAATAAGCGAGCCGCCGTCGGCGATGAAGTCCCGCATGCGCTGCGCCTCGCTCTTGCCCTGCTTTAACAGCAGGGCAATTTCATTAATTGCGCTCGTTGCGCCGAGCTTTTCGGCCGACGGCGCAACCTGCTCCAGCAGCCAGGCGATATCGTCCGCCACGGTTTTGTGCTCGCCGGTATGCACGTCCGTCAGAACCCCCTCCAGCCCGTAGCGACACGCCTGAAAACGGTTAAAGCGGTACAGCAGAAAATCTCGTTCCTGATGTTTATACGGCCGCGTGGTCAGCAGCCAGTGGGACGTCGCCTGGATCAGCCCTGCGATATTAATCGCGTGGCCGAGCGTCAGCGGGGTATCCATCACCCGTACCTCAACGGTGCCAAAATGCGGGCTGGGGCGGATGTCCCAGTGCAGATCTTTAATGCTGTCGATCATGCTGGTAGCGCTCAGGCGTCGGAACAGCCCTTCGAACTCCTGCCAGCTGTTAACCCAAGGCATCTGGCCGTTATCCGGGAACCCGGAGAAGATGTTGAGCCGCGACGAGGAGAACTTCGTGTCGGTGCCCTGCATGTACGGCGAGGCGGCCGCCAGGGCGATAAAGTGCGGCACGAAGCGCGACAGGCCGTGCAGAAGATAAATGGCGTCATCCCCGGTCCGGCAGCCGACGTGCACGTGCTGTCCGAACACCGTTGCCTGCAAAATCAGGTAGCCAAAGCGCTCCAGCGTGACGTTATAGCGTTCGTCGTCGCACACCTCCTGACGCTGCCACTTCTGGAACGGGTGCGTCCCGCCGCCGCAGATCTGGATGTGCTGCTCCGCCGCCGCGCGCAGGATGCTCTGCTGCATCACCGAGAACTGCGCCGCCGCCTGGTCAATGTTCTGGCACACGCCGGTGGCGATTTCGAGCATGCTTTCGGTGATGTCGTGTTTGACTTCACCGCCTTTGATGTCGTCTTTGACGGCGGCGATGAGGGCAGAGGAGTCCTGGCTCAGATCGTAGCCCGGCGGGTTAACTACCTGCAGTTCGAGTTCGATGCCGAGGGTGAACGGTTCAGAGGATTTGAAATCAGGTAAAGGCATGGCGCACTCCGTTGTCTGTGAATGTTGAGTATAGACAACGGGTGTGGCGCGCTCGTCTCAGGGTGGTATAACTGATAGCAGGCTTAGCAAAAGGGGAGTGACTCATGTCTGACCATCCAACCATTGCGCTGATCGGACCCGGTGCGATTGGCACCACCATTGCCGCGGTGTTGCATGACGCTGGCCGCACGCCGCTGCTGTGCGGACGCACCGCGCATCCGGAATTACGCCTGCGTTACGACGAGGGGGAAACGGTTGTGCCCGGTCCGGTATTCACCGATCCGTCCGTCATTACTCGCCCCGCAGATCTTGTTTTTGTGGCGGTAAAAACGACGCAAAATTCCGACAGCGCCGGATGGCTGCGCGCGCTGTGCGATGAAAACACCGTGGTCTGCGCCCTGCAAAACGGCGTAGAGCAGAAGGCGCAGCTTGAGCCTTTGGTCAGTGGCGCAACGGTGCTGCCGTCGGTGGTCTGGTTCCCGGCGCAGCGCGAGCCGGATGCCTCCGTCTGGCTCCGGGCGAAGCCGCACCTGACGCTGCCGGACGTTCCGCAGGCGCAGCGGGTGGTCGAAGCGCTTCGTGATACGCGCTGCGCGGTTGAGCTCTCGGAAGATTTCGCCACCGTCGCCTGGCGCAAGCTGCTGCAAAACGCGGTCGCCGGGCTGATGGTGCTGGCCAACCGCCGCGCCGGGATGTTCAGGCGCGAGGATGTCAGCGAGCTGGCGCTGGCCTACCTGCGCGAAGGGCTGACCGTCGCCCGCGCTGAGGGGGCGAAGCTGAACGATGACGTAGCGCAGGAGATCCTGGCGAACTTCCAACGCGCGCCCGTGGATTTGGGTACGTCGATTCTCGCTGACCGCCAGGCGGATCGCCCGATGGAGTGGGATATCCGCAACGGCGTCATCCAGCGCTACGGCCGCAAACACGGCATTGCGGTGCCCATCAGCGACGTGGTGGTGCCGCTGCTGGCGGCGGGGAGTGAGGGGCCGGGTTAACGGCCACTGTTTTTCAGTTCGGCAAAGTAATGGGCGGCCATGCTGCCCATCGCTTTTCTAAACAAGGTGATAAACGCATTCATACCTGAGAGTGGCGGCGAAAGGGAGGGAAGGCGAAGGGCGGTGGATATGAATTTCTGCTCTTTGGCAAAAGCCGACATTGTCATTTTAGATTAATATGTCAGCTACCTATAATGACGCTTTCATATTTTTGATGACTTTTATTAAATACTGCTAACCCAATTGTCATCAGTCTCGCTATCCACCGCCATTGTATTGGTTAATCCGCAATCATTATCTATACAGTCTTTTCACTAATGGTTCTATAGATGATGAATAACAAAACTCTCTATTTATATTGTCTATCAATTCAAAAACTTGATCTTCGACCTCATAGTAATCATTTCTAGGCAATCGAGGCTGAATTATTCCAAAATCTCGAAGCAACGTTGTGATTTTATTTTGATGTTTTACGTAAGAGAAAGAACCTGATTTGGCTTGTGAACAGGCAGTATTTGAATCACTTATGGTACTGTTTATTTTTAAAATCAGATTGCAGTAGTCTTGAGATATGGATGTAGAGCCAGAACGAGACTTATTAAAAATAATATTATACCATTTGAATATGTCAAATGAAGATGCAGATAGACGATCTCTTTTATTTATTTCGTATGATAAGTACTCTTGAAATATCTTAAAGTGCGATATATGGTTACCGAGGGCTGACACGCTGACACTATTGGTATATCCAAGTAACGCAACAATTATTCCACCTATGCTAGCCACTAACCCCAACAATATAAAAGTTGCTTGCAATATTAATATTGACTGTGAGTAACCTTTAGTGAAATTTAAAATGCAGGAATTATGAAAACAAAAATCCCGTCTAAAAAAACCTTCCTGCATTCCAGTTGAAATAAATGAAATCACAAAAAGTATCGTGCCTAAAGAAATAATGGTAATCAAACATAAAAGTAAGTTTCTAAGAGCATGTGAATCTATTTTTTTAAGAAGGAGATAATTTTTAAAAAAATCTTTCATTATTTTAACCTGAGAGTTATTGTATGTAGCTAGGTTTTATAAGTTTTGTTTTATTGCGAAATACAATTGCTTCACGCACAAAGGTTCGTTGTAAAATATTTATGCGCTCATGTACTCTATGATATCTTTTCCAATACCAATAAGTATCATGCTTGCCTTTATGAAAATCATCTTCCAGGTTGGCTAAGGAAATAGACACTCTATCAAGATCTTTTTTTGAAGGTAAAGGGAATAATTTAAAAAGTCTATTTACTAAGCTTTCATATTGAGAGTGATTTACTCGCTTAAGTTTATTGACTCGGCCCATGCATCTGTTGAAGTCCTTTCTATAAGCATGTGTAGTACGATAATTTCGTTCAGCGGCTAAGCTTTCAATATTGCGCACGGATGCTCTAATTCGTTTTGCCTCGTCAGAAGGGAGACGAGGTTCGGAAAATGAAACACGCAACCCGTGAACCGTTAATGGAGTGGTCGACGTATAATACTGTTGAGTTTTTTTTAAATTAACAGGTAAGTCTTTCTCATGTAGCATATTAATAATAATATCTTTTGCGTATGAAAAGTCATAATTAGATACTGTTGATGATACTGTTATATCATCAACTAAGCGAGTATACCTTAAGTTCTTTCGAGATAACCTATCAACAATCTTCCATTCGACGTCATATAGGCATAAGCAGGATAAATAGCTTGACGTTAAAGCTCCCTGCACTAAATGCCCTTCATAACAGCAGATATTTGTCAGAGCCTTTGTTACATCATCGCTAAAAAAGAAAAAGTTAGAGAAAATACGTTCAATGTGTATTGATTGAACATTATCGAAAAAATTTTTAATATCTACTTTTAAAAGGCTTTTCGATTGGCAATGAACTCGCGCACATGCAATGTAATCTTTTTGTTCTATATCCTCATCCAAAAACTGATTCGGAATTGAGCCAAATAGATACGACGCCCAAATAATAGGCGGGTTCTTTTTTTCTCGTCCTTTTGGAGTGTATATATTAAATATTCTCCTGTTTATACGACGTTGAATTTTTCTAATCAATGATTTTGGATTATAAACACTCCTTGTAGTACCATCACTTTTTTCAACTTCGGAAGGAGTATATCTTTCTTTATCAGGAATTGATAACGCTGTTTCAAGTTCGGCTCTTGTTATACTCAGAGTAGAACATAATGAATCAATGGAGTTTATTGCGGAGACAGTATTCTTTTTAGTATGGCGTATATGAAGAGACATAATAATCCTTTATACAATATAAGCTCGATCACCTCAAATAAAGAGGACTGGGGGTTATGTTGCTTTTATCGGCTATAACTGACAACTGCCATAATCCCCATGATCGAGCTTACCGTCCAACTCTACTCTGCGTAGCCGAGAGAGAGGCGTGCGTGGGGCCCTCTCCCGAATAGCTTAGTCAAACTAAGCGCCTTGCGGCATTAGTCAATTAAAGACAAGTAATCTCAGCCGATTGTTGCAAAAAAGCGGTTCGCTAATGCAGGATTATATATACACTCATTTGATATAACTGTCAAAGTTTTGCTGATGTTATTATACGCATACTAATTAATAAGTGTTTCTGATACAAAAACCTACCATTCCATTAGACCTACGCGTTGCTCCAAGTACGTATAGTGATTATATGCTTTACGAACCTCATTGTACGTTATCTGCATATACCGCCTCGATCACATCAGTATTAAATCCTGCTTCAATCAGAGCTGTGCTCGTTAAGTTGTCCGGAAGTGATAGTAAAAAGAATCACGAATGTCTGCTCTTCGCTCTTCACGGACATTCAACAAACAACGCTATTCTTTTAGTAAGGCCAAAGTCCTGCTTTTTACCCAGCAAAACCCCGGCCTCCCATCACCCGGCTCAGTGCGCCTGGATATACGGCTCCTTCACAAACTCCGCCAGCAGCCAGACCATATCATGCAGCAGCCCGGTGAGTTCTTTCGCCACGCTCGCAGGCAACGTCCCGCCCATCACTGCCAGCGTTAACGCCACGGCATAATCCACCTGTAGCACCGTTTCTTGCCAGCATTCCGGCACGCAGGATGCGATCTTTTCTCCCGCAATGAGTCGTTCGACCAGATACGGCGGAAGTTCCGAGTCACAACTCTTGCGCAGCCGTTTCAGCGCAGCCAGCAGTTGCTCGCAAAGGGTGGCAAAAGTCACCGCGTCGTCTGTTTCAACCAGCACGCTCACATATGCAGTGCAGGCATCAGCGAGTTCAAAGAGATCCGCAGACTCAGGCAGTTGCAGGTGGAGAAGGTGATGAAGAGCGCTTTCTTCAGTAAGCGCGTAAGAAAATCCAGGGATAGTAGCCATAAGGCATCCTCTTTATGCAAAAAATATTAACCGCCCGATGAGTTCCTACGCTCAGAGGGGGTAGCGCTGACGGAGGTAGGAATACCGTGCATAAAGAAAAACGGCCAGCCTTTCGGCTGCTCCGCCAGCGCCACCGTGATTCTAACGGGATATGCGCTGCCGCGACAAAAATATCGCTTTATGCTAACGGGTTCCTACGCCCGGCTGCGGATGTGCCGCAACGCAGGCACTTTAAAACCGCGAAGAAAGGATGAAAAGGGATACCCCTGAATTACATAAGGTTGCTTGCAGGTTTGCGAGGCGGCTTCCAGAACGGCATTGCCGGGTGGCGGCTACGCCTGACCCGGCTTACAAAATCCAAAGCCCCAACAGCGACACGAACCGTAGGCCCGCGCAAGCGAAGCACCGCCGGGTACAGCCGCGCTGCCGTCACCCCTCGCTCAGCATCGTCAAAAACCGCTTCACCGTCCGCGAACGTTCGAAGCGCCGCCAGCAGAGCGCGATATCGGTATAAAGCTCCGGCGAGCGCAGCGCATGGTAGGTCACATTCGGCGGTGAAATGGCCGCCATGGATTTCGGCACCAGCGCGAACCCGCCGCCGGCGGAGACCATGCTCAGGGAAGAGGAAAGCTGCGACGACTGCAGCGCGCGCTGCACGTTTATTCCGGCCCGCTCGCAGCAGCCGTAAACCCGGTCATACAGACCTGGCGCGACCTCCTGTGGGAACAACACCACCGGCGTATCCCGAAGTTCCTCCAGCGCCAGATCGCCGCACGTCGCCAGGGGATGATCGCGATGCAGCGCCACCACCATTGGCTCCCGGTCGAGGATTTTTAATTCGAATACCTTGCTGCTTTCGCACGGCAGGCGCACAAAGGCGATATCCAGTTCACCCTCCGCCAGCATCGTGGTCAGCGACGACATGTTGGCTTCCACCTGGTGAACCTGCACTGCCATGTTCTGCACCTGAAACTGGCGGATCAGGGCGAAGATTTTGGGATGAAAAGCATCCGAACTGGTAATGCCAATCGACAGGCTGCCGTTCAGCCCGCGCGCAATGCCCCGGGCTTTCTCCAGCGCGGCGTCGCTCAGCGCCAGGATCTTACAGGCGTCCTCATAGAAGGCTTCTCCCGCTTCGGTCAGCTCCACGCCCCGCGTCAGGCGCCTGAACAGCGGCGTGCCCACTTCCTCTTCAAGCCGTTTGATCTGCTGGCTCAGAGGAGGCTGTGAAATACCCAGCGCGTTGGCCGCCCTGGTGAAGTGTCGCTCGCGTGCTACCGCGACAAAATAGCGCAGATAACGAAGTTCCATATCAAAAACGTCTCAAACCAGCATGGATTCTATATTGGAACTCTCTGCTGAATCGGGTCAACATTTATTTAACCTTTATAAATAAAGTTGAAGAGGACGAGCATGATGATGCATTCATCTGCATGCGACTGTGAGGCGAGTTTATGCGAGACCCTGCGCGGGTTCTCGGCTCAACATCCTGACAGCGTGATCTATCAGACATCGCTAATGAGCGCCCTGCTAAGCGGCGTCTACGAAGGGGAGACCACCATCGCCGACCTGCTGGCACACGGCGATTTTGGCCTCGGCACCTTTAACGAGCTGGACGGCGAAATGATTGCCTTCAGCAGCCAGGTGTACCAGCTGCGCGCCGACGGCAGCGCCCGCGCCGCGAAGCCGGAGCAAAAAACGCCGTTCGCGGTGATGACCTGGTTCCAGCCGCAGTACCGCAAAACCTTCGACGGGCCGGTCAGCCGTCAGCAGATCCACGACGTGATCGACCAGCAGATCCCCTCCGACAACCTGTTCTGCGCGCTGCGCATCGACGGCAATTTCCGTCACGCGCACACCCGCACCGTACCGCGCCAGACGCCACCGTACCGGGCGATGACCGACGTGCTGGACGACCAGCCGGTGTTCCGCTTTAACCAGCGCGAGGGCGTGCTGGTGGGGTTCCGCACGCCGCAGCATATGCAGGGCATCAACGTGGCGGGCTATCACGAACACTTCATCACCGACGACCGACAGGGCGGCGGCCATCTGCTCGATTACCAGCTGGAGAGCGGCGTACTCACCTTCGGTGAAATTCACAAGCTGATGATTGACCTGCCCGCCGACAGCGCGTTTTTACAGGCCAACCTGCACCCCAGCAACCTTGATGCGGCTATCCGCGCCGTCGAAAACTAACAGGAGTACTACCGTGAACAGTGAGAAACAGTCACGTCAGTGGGCGCACGGCGCCGATATGGTTGTCGGTCAGCTGGAAGCGCAGGGCGTGAAGCAGGTGTTCGGGATCCCGGGCGCAAAAATCGACAAGGTCTTTGATTCCCTGCTGGACTCCTCCATTGAGATCATTCCCGTACGCCACGAGGCCAACGCGGCGTTTATGGCGGCGGCAGTGGGGCGTCTGACCGGCAAAGCCGGGGTGGCGCTGGTCACCTCCGGACCAGGCTGTTCGAACCTGATCACCGGTATTGCCACCGCTAACAGCGAAGGCGACCCGGTGGTAGCGCTGGGTGGGGCGGTGAAGCGGGCGGATAAAGCGAAGCTGGTGCATCAGAGCATGGACACCGTCGCGATGTTCAGCCCGGTGACAAAATACGCCGTAGAAGTGAACTCCCCGGACGCGATTGCCGAGGTGGTGTCCAACGCGTTTCGCGCCGCCGAGCACGGCAGGCCGGGCGGGGCGTTTGTCAGCCTGCCGCAGGATATTGTCGACCAGCCCACCACGGGGGCGATTTTGCCCGCCAGCGGTCCCGCGCTGATGGGGCCTGCACCGGAATCCGCCATTAACGACGTGGCGAAGCTTATTGAAAAGGCCAAAAACCCGGTCATCTTACTCGGCCTGATGGCCAGCCAGCCCGCCAACAGCGCCGCGCTGCGCAAGCTGCTGGAGAAAAGCCGTATACCGGTCACCAGCACCTACCAGGCCGCCGGGGCGGTGAATCAGGAGCACTTCACCCGCTTTGCCGGACGCGTCGGCCTGTTTAACAATCAGGCGGGCGACCGGCTGCTGCATCTGGCGGATCTGATTATCTGCATCGGCTACAGCCCGGTGGAATACGAGCCGTCCATGTGGAACAGCGGCGACGCCACGCTGGTGCACATTGACGTGCTGCCCGCCTATGAGGAGCGCAAGTATGTTCCCGATCTGGAGCTGGTGGGGGATATCGCCGCCACGCTGAACCTGCTCGCCAGCCGCATTGAGCACAAGCTTGAACTGAGCCAGCGCGCCTCGGAAATTCTGGTGGATCGCCAGCATCAGCGGGACCTCCTCGACCGCCGCGGCGCATCGCTTAACCAGTTTGCCCTGCATCCGCTGCGCATCGTGCGCGCCATGCAGGACATCGTGAACAACGACGTGACGCTTACCGTCGATATGGGTAGCTTCCACATCTGGATCGCCCGCTACCTCTACAGCTTCCGCGCGCGTCAGGTGATGATCTCCAACGGTCAGCAGACTATGGGCGTGGCGCTCCCGTGGGCGATTGGCGCGTGGCTGGTCAACCCGGGGCGCAAAGTGGTGTCGGTCTCCGGCGACGGCGGCTTTTTGCAGTCGAGCATGGAGCTGGAAACCGCCGTACGCCTCAACGCTAACGTGCTGCACATCATCTGGGTGGATAACGGCTACAACATGGTTGCCATTCAGGAAGAGAAAAAATACCAGCGTCTTTCCGGCGTCGAGTTCGGCCCGGTCGACTTCAAAGCCTATGCCGACGCCTTTGGCGCGAAAGGCTTTGCCGTGGAGAGCGCCGACGCGCTCGAACCCACGCTGCGCGCGGCAATGGATGTGGATGGCCCGGCCGTGGTGGCCATTCCCGTCGACTACAGCGATAACCCGCTGCTGATGGGCCAGCTCCATCTCAGCCAGATTTTGTGACTCAACATAAGGACAGAGAAATGCAAAAAGTTGCTCTCGTAACCGGCTCAGGCCAGGGGATTGGTAAAGCGATTGCGCTTCGCCTGGTGAAGGATGGGTTTGCCGTCGCCATCGCCGACTATAACGAGGAGACGGCGAAAGCGGTCGCCGATGAAATCATCCGCAGCGGCGGGAAGGCCGTCGCCGTGAAGGTGGACGTCTCTGACCGCGAGCAGGTGTTTGCGGCCGTGGAGAAAGCCCGCACCGAACTGGGCGGCTTCAACGTTATCGTCAATAACGCCGGGGTGGCGCCGTCCACGCCGATCGAATCCATCACGCCGGAGATTGTCGACAAGGTCTACAACATCAACGTGAAAGGGGTGATCTGGGGCATTCAGGCCGCGATTGACGCGTTCCGCAAAGAGGGACACGGCGGCAAAATCATCAACGCCTGCTCCCAGGCGGGGCATACTGGCAACCCGGAGCTGGCCGTCTACAGTTCCAGTAAATTTGCGGTGCGCGGCTTAACCCAGACCGCCGCACGGGATCTTGCTCCGCTGGGGATCACCGTTAACGCCTACTGCCCGGGCATCGTTAAAACGCCGATGTGGGCGGAGATCGACCGTCAGGTCTCCGAGGCAGCGGGTAAACCGCTCGGCTACGGGACCGAGACCTTTGCCAAACGCATTACGCTTGGCCGCCTGTCCGAACCGGAAGATGTTGCCGCCTGCGTTTCATATCTTGCCGGGCCAGACTCTGACTATATGACCGGCCAGTCTCTGCTCATCGATGGTGGGATGGTGTTCAACTAAATTCTAATAAGCTCTGACATGAGTTTTCCCCTGCCCCCGTGCAGGGGCTTTTTTTTGTCTCCTCCGCCATTGTGCATTACACTGCGCGCTGCAAAACTTTAGTCATTACGATCTGACAGGCGGTAACAGCGATGAACGGTACAATCACAACGTGGTTTAAAGATAAAGGCTTTGGATTTATCAAAGATGAAAACGGCGACAACCGCTATTTTCATGTGATTAAGGTCGCGAACCCCGATCTGATTAAAAAAGACGCTGCGGTGACCTTCGAGCCAACCACCAACACCAAAGGCCTTTCCGCGTATGCGGTGAAGGTGATCCCCGAAAGTAAGCACCTCTATATTGCAGGCGAGCGCGTGAAGCTCACCTCGATCAAATCCTTCGTGGTATTCAGCGAAGAAGAGCCCGTTGATACCAAAATCGACAAAGAGAACGCGGTGCTGTCGGTGGGTCTGCTGATGAACAGCATCAAACCAAAATCCGACAAGAAGCCGGGCGAAATGCGTACGGTGAAGAAGCTGGCGATCACCACCTTCCAGAACACGACGATGATCTTTACCGAAGATGAAATCGACATCGACGCGACGGTTAAGCTGCTGAAGTAATTTTATGCCGGGTGGCGGCGATGCCTTGCCCGGCCTGCAAAACTTAACCCATTCTGTGCTCGCCCCGTAACATCGCCTCACGGTCAAACACCTTCTGGATCGCCCCGTGCGCCATAAACGCTGCCCGGTCGGACATATGGGCAATCACGTCCGCGTCGTGGCTCACCAGCAGATAGGTCATCTCATGCTCGGCCTTCAGGCGGTTAAGCAGGTTCAGGATTTCCGCCTGCACCGACATATCCAGCGCCGAGGTCGGTTCATCCAGCAGCAGAAGCTGCGGGCGCAGCAGCAGCGCCCGGGCAATGGCAACGCGCTGGCGCTGGCCGCCGGAAAGCTGGTGCGGGTAGCGCCTGCCCGCGTCGGCGGAAAGTCCCACCTGCTGCAGCGCATCCGCCACCTTTTCCGCAACCTGCGTTTCGCCGTGTAGGCTTAACGGCTCCGACAGGGTGCGCGCAATGGTGTGGTTTGGATGCAGCGAGGCCCACGGATCCTGAAACACCATCTGCACGTTGCGGCGAAGCTTGCCTTCAAAGCGGCGCCCTGGCGTTAACGTTTCCCCCAGCAGGGCAATACTGCCGCGCCACTCGCGCTGTAGCCCTGCCAGCACGCGCAGAAGGGTTGATTTGCCGCAGCCGGATTCGCCAATCAGGCTGAACGTCTCGCCTCTCTCTATGCTAAAGCTGGCGGCAGAGACCGCCGTTTTTTCCCCGAAGGTGACCTGCACCTGGTTAACCTCAACGAGCGCCATCGCTGGCCTCCTTCCACGGCTGCGAACGATCGAGCGTCGGCAGCATCTGTCCATAAGTATGGGCGTCTGGACGACAGGTCCACAGGGTGCGCGTGTACGGATGCGTCGCCTGCGGAAGCCGGCTTGCCGCCATCTCATCGACCTTTTCACCCTGATACATCACCAGCACGCGGTCGCAGTGCTCCGCCACCAGCGGCAGATCGTGGCTGATTAACAGCATCGCCATCTGGCGTTCTTCGCACTGCTGCACCAGCAGCTCGAGGATCTGATTGCGCAGGCGGGCGTCCAGCGCGGAGGTCGGTTCGTCGGCAATCAGCACCTGCGGGTTGTTGATCAGCGCAATCGCAATCATCACCCGCTGGCCCATGCCCCCGGAAAGCTCGCCGGGATAGCGTGACAGCACGTTCTCGTTCAGCCCGACGGCGCGGATGATGTCGTGAATGCGCGCCGCACGCTCCGGGCGCGTCAGGCGCTGATGCAGCGTGAGCGCCTCATCAAGCTGGGCGGCGACGCTTTTCACGGGGTTTAGGGCGTAGCGCGGGTCCTGCAGGACCATCGCAATCCCGTTGCCGCGCAGCGCCTGCCAGCGGCGGGCGTTCAGGGTCAGCAGATCGTTGCCAAGCACGTTGAGCCGGTTCGCGCTCACGATACCGGGTTTACGCACCAGACCCATCAGGGCGCGGGCGGACATCGACTTACCGGAGCCGGATTCCCCCACCAGCGCCAGCCGTTCGTTGCCAAGCCGAAAGCTCAGGTTGTTGACCACGCGCGCGGCGGGGTAGTCGATATTCAGCGCATCGACGATGACGCGGTGTTCAGTCATGCTGTGGCTCCAGTACGTCGCGCAGGCCATCGCCCAGCAGGTTAAACGCCAGGCTGGCAAACAGGATGGCGCCGCCAGGAATGGCGGCAATCCACCACTGGTCGAAAATCACCTGCATGCCGTCGGCGATCATCGCCCCCCATTCGGCCATGGGCGGACGCGCGCCGAGGCCGAGGAAGCCGAGACCGGCGGCAGCCAGAATAATCCCCGCCAGATCCAGCGCCAGCCGCACAATCGCGGACGGCAGGCACAGGGGCAGAATATGGCCGACCAGCAGGCGCAGGCCGCGGATCCCCATCATCTCCGCGGCGGCCAGATAATCGCTGTGGCGTAGACGCTGAATCTCGCTTCGCGCCTGACGGGCGTAGGCGGGCCAGGTCGTTAAGGCCAGCGCCAGCGCGCCGTTGACCAGCCCCGGGCCAAGCATCGCCACAAACGCGAAGGCGAGGATCAGGCGCGGCATCGACATCACCACGTCGGTAAAGCGCATCAGGATACGCTCCACCCAGCCGCCGTAGTAGCCGGACAAAATGCCCACCAGCAGCCCGGTGGGCAGGGTAATGACCGTCACCAGAGCCACCAGCCCGAGCGCCGGACGGGTGCCGTAAATCAGGCGCGAGAGCAGATCGCGCCCGTAGCTGTCGGTGCCCAGCCAGTGCCGGGTGCCAGGTGCCTCCAGGCGCGCGGCAGCGTCCTGCCAGTTCGGATCGACCGGCGCCAGCCAGGGCGCGAACAGGGCAATAAACACCAGCAGCGCGAGGCCAGTCAGTCCGCAAACGGCGGCAGGGGAGCGGCGCAGGCGGCGTAAGAAGAGATAAAACGGCATCAGCGCACCCTGGGATCGGTCGCCCGCACAAGCAGGTCAGTAAGGTTATTGATCAGCACAAAGCAGACGCCAATCAGCAGCGTACCGCCCATAACCGCGGTCGTGTCTCCGGCGAACAGGGCGGTGGTGAGATAGCGTCCAATGCCCGGCCACGAGAATACGGTTTCGGTTAATACCGCCCCTTCCAGCATGCTGGTATAGGCCAGGGCGATCACCGTCAGCAGGGTGCTGCGAATGTTCGGCAGCACGTGGCGCAGCAGAATGGCCATCTCCCCGGCACCCTTGGCGCGGGCAAGCAGGATGTACTCCTTGTTCATTTCGCTGAGGCAGGCGGAGCGGGTCAGGCGGGTAATGCTTGCCAGCGAGTAATAGGCCAGCAGCAGCACCGGCAGCACCAGGTGGCTGATGGCGTTGCGGAATGCCTCGCGATCGCCGGAAAGCCAGGTGTCTATCAGCGCAAAGCCGGTGCGCGGCTCGACGGTGAACTGCCAGATATCGTCCAGCCTGCCGGGGCCTACGCTCCACTGCAGCTTCGCGTAGAACAGGGCCAGCATCAGCAGGCCAAGCCAGAAAATCGGCACCGAGTTGCCGAGAAGGGTAAGCGTTCTGATCGCGACATCGAGCGGCGAACCGGCGTAGCGGGCGCACAGCACTCCCGCCGTCACGCCGAGCACGGACCCAATGATTAACGCCAACGTCGCCAGCTCCAGCGTCGCGGGAAAGGCGTGCAGCAGATCCTGCAGCACCGGCTGCCCGGTGGCGCTGGCGGTGCCTAAATCACCGTGGACGAGATTTTGCAGATAGTGCCAGAACTGCACGGGTAGGGGACGATCCAGCCCGAGCTGGTGGCGAACCTGATCGTACGTTGACTGGCTGGCGTGATCCCCGACGATCTGCAGCACGCGATCGACCGGGGAAAACGCCGAAAGCGCAAACGTGACGAGCAGCAGCCCGAAGAGCGTCAGCAGCAGGGTCAGCAGACCCTGAAGCACGCGGGTGGAAAGATGTGGCATGGGAAATCTCTTCATGCCGGGTGCGGCTTCGCCTTACCCGGCCTACAAAAACCGAGAACACAGGCCGGGTAAGCGCAGCGCCACCCGGCAACAAGGGCTACTTCGTGACGCGATCGTACCAGACCATATCCGCGTTCAGCCCCTGCTGATACCCCTTCACGTTATCGCGCACCGCGATCTGGGTTTTGCCCTGATCGACGAACACGTACGGCGAGCTCTGCTGCAGCTGTTCCTGCATCTTCTTGTACAGATCCAGACGCTTCGCCGGATCCGGTTCGGCAACCGCCGCCAGCGTGGCCTTGTTCAGCTCCGGGATTTTCCAGCCGTTCAGACCGGCCACGGTGCTGGACTTCCCGTCGTTCCACGCGAAGGCGCTGGCGTTTGAGTGCGCATCGAAGTAGTCCGGGATCCACAGACGAATCGCCGCCTGATGCTGCTTAGCGCGCACGCGGGCATAGACCTGGCTCCCGGCGGCAGGCAGCAGATCCACCTTCACGCCACCCTGAGCAAAGCTCGCCTGCATCGACTGGGCAATAGTGATAAACGGCGGCTTGTTCTCCACGTCCAGCGTGAAGTGCGCGTCCTTAATGCCCGCTTTGGCGAGGATTGCCTTCGCTTTTGCCGGATCAAATTTAAACGGATTGTCTTCCAGCGCGCCCGGCAGGCCGACCGGCAGGAAGCTCTGGTGAACAAAATACTGGCCTTTCAGCAGGTTTTTAGTGATGCCGTCATAGTCGACCAGCCAGCGCGACGCTTCCCAGAACGCCGGGTTGTTCAGCAGCGGATTGGCGCTGTTGCCGGTGTTAAACACCAGGTAATTCTGCTCGGCGGACGGAATGCTCAGCACCTTCACGCCCGGCTTGCCGTTCAGGGCGCTAATCTGGTCTGCACCCAGATCGCGCGCCACGTCCGCATCCCCCTGCTGGATCAGCAGGCGGCGTGAAGCCGGATCGGGAACGTTCTTAATGATGATGCTTTTCAGCTTCGGCGCGCCGCCGGGGGCGGAATCGTTGGCTTCCAGCACGATGGCCTGATGCGGCTGATAGACGCGCATTTTGAACGCGCCGCTGCCCGCAGAGTGCATTTTCAGCCAGGCGTTGCCGAAATCGTTATCCTTGACGTTTGCCGCGACCTGCTTTTCATCGACGATGGAGGCTATCGGCGTGGAGAGGATATTCAGCGCCACCGAGGGGCTAACGTCCGCCGTCCAGTGAAGCTGGAGAGTATGATCGTCCACCTTTTTCAGCTGGCTGGCGATGTTGCTCGCGTCCCAGCCCAGCACGTTGAGGATAAAGGCCGGGGATTTGTTCAGCGTCACGGCGCGGGTATAAGAGAAAATCACGTCTTCCGGACGCAGCGGGTTGCCGGAGGCGAATTTTGCATCGGGTTTAAGCTTGATGGTCAGGGTTTTTGCTGCTGCATCCGCGTCCCAGCTTTCTGCCAGAACCGGCGTGATTTTTTCCGGATTATCGCGGTCCGGCTGCACCAGACGCTGGTACAGGCTCGGCACGGTCTGGATGCTGGAGAGCTCGTTGGCTTCGGCCGGGTCGAGGCTCACGATGTCATCAAGACCCTGAGCAACCACCAGCGTCGTCGGCGGCGTAGTGGCGTGGGTAGCGCCTGAGAGCGCAGCCAGCATCAGTAACGGCAACAGTTTTTTTGTCATAGCGATCCCTGAGAAGAATATATTGTGATTGTTTTATGCTCCGCTACGTTAGGTCGACTCCACATTTCTTCAAAGTCGAAATTCTGCTTTGCTTATGCCATGCGGATATATCGCATGCGGCCTGGTTATTAAACGCCTCTCTTTTCGCCGCCCTTTTAACCTGCTATAACAAAATCCTTACCTTTCAGGGAGTCACCCCCGTGCCCGAAATCAATCAATATGGTCAAACCGTTAACGATCTCGTCCCGGACTGGAAGTGCGCGCAGGTATTAACCCGCACGGCGCTGACCGGGCAGTATTGCCGTCTTGAGCCGCTGGACGCCGGGCGTCACGCGGCGGATCTCTTTGAGGCCTACGCGCTGGGCGACAACAGCGACTGGACGTGGCTCGCCAGCACCCGGCCTGAAAGCGTGGAAGCCACCGCGCACTGGGTGTCCGGAAAGGTGATGGATGATGATCTGGTGCCCTTCGCCGTGATGGATTTACGCACTGAAAAGGCGGTCGGGCTGGTGAGCTATATGGCGATAGAGCGCTTTCAGGGCTCGGTGGAGATCGGCCACGTCACCTGGTCGCGCAGGATGAAAGGCACCCGCATCGGCACCGAGGCGGTGTGGCTGCTGCTGAAAAACGCCTTTGACCACAAATACCGACGGCTGGAGTGGAAGTGCGACTCGATGAATACCGCATCGCGCAGCGCCGCGGAGCGGCTTGGATTCGTATGGGAAGGGCGCTTACGCCAGCGGCTGGTGCGGAAAGGCCGCAACCGCGACAGCGATATGCTTTCTATTATTGATGGCGAATGGCCGCAAAGAGACGCGGAGCTGCGCGCCTGGCTGGCGGCGGCGAATTTTGACGAGGAAGGACGGCAGATAAAGCGGCTTGAGGCGTTTCGGTTATAAGTTTTTATGTAGGGTACAGCCCAACCACGCGGCTAATCCGCGGAAATAGCGATTTCAATCAGGTTGGTTTTTCCGGACTGCAGGCCGCGCGTTACCGCTTCGGCGATATCCGCTGCCTCGGTCACCCGGCAGCAGTGGACGCCCATGGCGGTGGCCAGCGACTGAAAATCGATATGCGGGTTCACGAGGTCCATCCCGATAAAACGGCCCAGCCGCGTTGAGCTGTAGTCGGCCTGGCTCTTCATAAAGTTTTTCAGGATGTTGTACTCCCTGTTATTCATGACGATAAAGGTGACCGGCAGATTTTCGTGTGCTGCCGTCCAGAGCGCCTGCGGCGAGTACAGGGAGGCCCCGTCGCCGATCAGGCAGACCACCGGCTCCCGTCCGCGTCCCAGCGAATGCCCCACGGAGGCAGGCATCCCCCAGCCCAGTCCGCCGCCGCGCATAAAGTAGTAGCGCTGATGCTGCTGGTCAGAGATGAACCGGCGGACATGCCTGGCGGTCGCTATCGCCTCATCAACGATGGTGGTACCCGCCGGAATGGAGCGGATGACCTCCCAGGCTGCGACCATCGGCGAAAGGGCCGGGCGAAGCCGCTCGGCGGCCAGACGTTCTTCCTGCAACTGCCACTCCTTCTCACGTTCGTCGCGGGCCGCCACCAGCAGCTGCTGGTGGGCCAGCGTATTGGCGATCAGGCGCTGCTCAAGCTTCGGCAGCAGTTCGTGCAGGGACAGTTTGATATCCCCCATCACCGAAAGGCGAGTGGCATAGGTGCGGCCAAGCTCGTGCATATCCGCCGAGAGCTGATACACCGCGCAGGTTGCCGGAATGGCCTCGCCTTCGCTGTACAAAATGGTGATCAGGCTTCTGCCGCCGATGATAAATACGGCATCGTAGGCATTGATGACGCTGGCGATTTCGCTGGCGGTGGTGGGCATATTGCCCCGCCAGAGCGCGTGCTGGGTGGGAAATGGCAAATTCAGCGGCCAGGAGGAGCCGTAGACGTGGGCACCGAGCGCTTCCGCCAGCTGGACAATTTCCTGCGTCGAGCCGCTGGAGTGCACCTCATCGCCCGCCACAATCATGATCCTGCCCGGCGCGATCTCGCTGAGCGCCTCCGCCAGCTCGTCCAGCGAGCCCGCAACGGTGTGGTAGTTTACTCTCGACGCCGTCTGTATCCCGGCGTCGCTCAGCTCTTCCATCACGTTCATCGGCAGGGAGAGCAGCACCGGGCCGCCAGGAGGATAGCTGGCAGCGTGAAACGCGCGGCGCACCAGCACCGGGAGCTGGTCGGCGCTGGTGACCTCCTGCGCCCACTTCATGACCGGAGAGCCGATGGAAACAATATCATCATACAGAAGCGGGTCGCGGACGTAGTGTCGCGTATCCTGCTGTCCAACGGTCACCACCAGCGGGGTTTTCATAATCCGCGAATTAATGAGATTCCCCATACCGTGCCCAAGGCCGCTGGCGGTATGCAAATTGATAAAGCCCGTTTTGCCGGAGGCTTTCGCATAGCCGTCGGCAATCGCCACCACGGTGCTCTCCTGAAGCGCCAGAATATAGTGAATATTTTCATGGCGAAGCAGGGCATCAATGAGCGGAAGTTCGGTGGTGCCGGGGTTGCCAAAAATATATTCCACGCCTTCACTCTCCAGCACTTCAAGAAGAATATCGGCACCCGTTCGCATATTGAGATCTGATAAGGACGTTAATGATTTAATCATAATGACACCTCATTCAGCATTATTTAACGCAGGCTAAAATTCTTCCTGCGTTGGACGCACAACAATTTCATTAATATCAACGTCGCCAGGCTGTTCTATGGCAAATAAAACCGCGCGGGCAATTGCGTCAGCCGGAATAGCCTGCTTATAAAACTCATGGAGAAATTTTTTACTCTCTTCGTCAGAGCTGCCGAATTGCAGTTCGCTTTCGACGGCACCGGGCGAAATAAGCGTCGTGCGGATAGTTTTACCTGCCTCCTGACGTAAGCCTTCGCTCAGCGCGCGGACGGCGAATTTCGTGGCGCTATACACCACGCCGCCAGGGGCCAGCACCTTGATGCCCGCAACGGAGGCAACGTTAATAAAATGCCCGCTACCCTGACGCTGGAACACCGGGAGCGCGGCAGCGATGCCGTACAGCACGCCCTTCAGATTGGTATCAATCATCTTGTCCCATTCGTCGGTTTTCAGCTCGCTAAGGGGGGCGATAGCCATAAAGCCCGCGTTATTGATCACCACATCCACGCGCTGGTATGCGGCAACGGCAGCGTCAATGGCGCGCTGCACCTCTTCCTGACGGGTCAAGTCAGCCTTTACGGCAATCGCCTTGCCGCCCTGCTGAATAATCTGATCCACCAGGGCATTAATTCTGTCCAGACGGCGCGCCACCAGCACCAGCGAAAACGCGTTATTCGCTAAATGGAGGGCAATGGCCTGACCAATACCGCTGCTGGCACCGGTGATGACAACCACCTTGTTTGCACTAATATTCATGATCTTATCTCGCTATTGAGTGATGCAAAAAATAAAAGGCAGAGAAGCGTTAATGAATAATGACAAATTCATTAATGCGGTTTTTGATATATTCTGTATCGGGAATAAAATGATGTTCGTTTAAAACTTAATGGAGTACGGAAGCGTCTGTCAATGTCGTTTTTTAATAATTAAATTAATTGCAGGCCTAATATTTAATTCTTATAGGTAACCGAGAATAGTATATAAATAAAAGGGGGGAACGATAGCGGCCCTGTAAACAGGGCCTGAGGATTACAGTTTGCCACTGTAAAGCACCGGGCCTGTGGGGAGGCCGGTGGGCGATCCGCCCTCTGGTTCAAGGCTTATGGCTATCGTGGCGTCAGCAGGGAGCGTTGCGTTCCTGAGGGTGACGCGTGTGGGGATGTCGTTATGCAGCAGCCCCATGGATACCGGCGCCTGCCCGCCTGGGATCAGCCAAAGCTGCAGGCTGTGTTGCGCGGCGACAGCTGTCGGTCGAAGCGGGGCAATGCTCAGGTGCTGGCGGCTGGCGTCCGCGCTGACGACCCACTGCCCGTGCTGTTGGGCATCGTTGAGTACCATCAGCGGAGCGAGTTCCGGGGCTCGGGTGGCATACCAGGCAACGACCGTCAGGGCTGCGAGTGAGGCCGCAACCATCCAGCCGAGATAAGGGCGACTTTGGCGTAAAGGCTTTTTGGGCGGCAGGTCGAGGGCGATTCTTTTCCACACCGTCTCGGGTGGAGGGACGGGCACAAGATGACTATCCAGCGTGCTGAACATGTCCTGCCAGTACGCCACGCGGGCGGCCAGAGCCGGTTCACGGAGGACCCTTTTCTGGAACTGAAGCCGCGCTCCTCCCCGCAGCGTGCCGAGGGCATACTCTGCTGCCAGCATGTCGTCGCGTTTTTCTGCGTCATTCATAGCCCCACGCACTCCCGAAGATGATCCATTGCCCGGCGTATCCAGCTTTTCACCGAGCCTACAGGCTGCTGGAGCCAGTCGGCAATGTCGCTGTGAGACATTCCCTGATAGTAGGCGAGCGTAATGCTCTGGCGCTGCTCGCTGCTCAAATGTTCGAGACAATGCCTGAGCCGCTCTGCCTGCGCATCGTCGTGCCAGTTATTCTGCTCATCGTTCTCGCCGGGCAAAAGCGCTTCGTTATACGGCGACTCGCGGTCGGCAGCGCGGGTTTGCCCGCTGCGCAGCCAGTCAATACAGCGATTGCGAACAATATGCGTAAGCCAGGTCATCGGGGTGCTCAGTGCAGCGTTGTAGGTTTCGGCTTTACTCCAGACGGTGATAAAACAGTCGTGAAGGATCTCTTCTGCCCACGCGCGGTCGCGCAGCATGCGCAGCGCGACGGCAAACAGGTGTGGCGATGTGAGTCGATAGAGTTGTTCAAATGCGCGGCGATCGCCGTTTGCGACCGCCTGCATTAATTTCTGCTGCTGTTCTGCCAGCGCGTTATCCATGTTTTTCCCGGAAGGTAACGTCACACTTCCGAAGTATAGACAACTACTTAGGCATCAGGACGGTATCAATTACATCGATCACGCCGTTTTTTTGATGAACGTCATAGGTGCTAATGTTCGCCACATTGCCTTTACCGTCCTTAAGCTGAATGTTGTGCGGGCCGTTGCTCATGATCCACAGCGGCTGACCGTTAACGGTCTTCAGCTCCGCGTGTCCGCCGCCCTGTTTAATTTTCTGCTCCAGCGCCTTCATATCGTAATTACCGGCGACCACGTGATAGGTGAGGATGCTGGTGAGCGTGGCTTTGTTTTCGGGTTTGACCAGGTTCTCGACCGTGCCGGCAGGCAATTTCGCAAACGCCGCATTGGTCGGCGCAAATACGGTGAAGGGCCCTTTGCTCTGAAGCGTATCCACCAGTCCAGCCGCTTTGACGGCGGCCACCAGCGTGGTGTGATCTTTCGAGTTCACGGCGTTTTCAACGATATTTTTGCTCGGGAACATTTCCGCTCCGCCTACCATCACGGAGCCTGACGTCATGGCGGCTGATGTGCCTGCACAGAAGAGTAAAGCGCTGGTGGCGAGTGCAACACGGGTTAGCTTTTTCATCATCTTTCCTCGGTTTAGGGAGCAAAGGGATTGCTCACATATGCATATACGAGGGGAGGGGGTGAACTGGATGCAGGAAAATAAAAATAAATTTTGGGTGGGAAGCCCTCTCCCGTATGGAAGAGGGCCAGGGGGAGGGGAAATATCCTCAGCGTCTGACCGGCGCCCCGTTGGCCACATAATACGCCGCCGTGCTCTTCGCCAGCGGCTCGCGCCCACGGATCGCGTCGGCAATCTTCTCGCCGATCATAATGGTGGTGGCGTTCAGGTTGCCGGTGATGATCTGCGGCATAATCGATGCATCCACCACGCGCAGCCCCTCCAGCCCGTGAACGCGGCCTTCGCCGTCGACCACCGCCATCTCGTCATAGCCCATCTTGCAGGTGCCGCACGGGTGGAAGGCTGTTTCGGCGTGGTTGCGCACGAATTCGTCCAGCTGCTCATCGGTCTGGCAGTCAATACCCGGACTGATTTCGCGGCCGCGGTACTTGTCCAGCGCGGGCTGGTGCATGATCTCGCGGGTGATGCGGATCGCGTCGCGAAACTCCTGCCAGTCCTGCTCGTGGGACATATAGTTGAACAGGATCGCCGGATGCTGGTGCGGATCGCGCGACTGGATGCGCACGTGTCCACGGCTCGGGGAGCGCATGGAGCCGACGTGGCACTGGAAGCCGTGCTCTTTCACCGCGTTCGAGCCGTTGTAGTTAATCGCTACCGGCAGGAAGTGGTACTGAATGTTCGGCCACTCAAACTCCTCGCGGCTGCGGATAAATCCGCCTGCTTCGAAGTGGTTGCTCGCACCCACGCCGGTGCCGCCAAACAGCCACTCCGCGCCAATCTTCGGCTGGTTCCACCACTGCAGGGCAGGGTAGAGGGAAACCGGCTCCTTACATTCATACTGGAGGTACATCTCCAGATGATCCTGCAAGTTTTCTCCCACGCCGGGTAAATCATGCACCAGCGGGATATCGAACTGCTTCAGCAGCTCAGCGTTGCCCACGCCGGAACGCTGGAGGATCTGCGGTGACGCAATGGCGCCTGCGCACAGGAGGACTTCTTTATTCGCCGTCGCTTTTGACGGAATGGTGCTCTCGCCTTCCAGCCACTCAACGCCCACCGCGCGCTTGCCCTCAAAGAGGATGCGATCGGTCATGGCGTGGGTGCGGATGGTCAGGTTAGGACGTGGTTTTGCCTGGTCCAGATAGCCGCGCGCGGTGCTGGCGCGTCGGCCCTGCGGCGTAACCGTGCGGTCCATCGGGCCGAAGCCTTCCTGCTGGTAGCCGTTGAGATCGTCGGTGCGCGGATAGCCCGCCTGCACGCCTGCTTCCACCATTGCTTCAAACAGCGGGTTTACGCCCGGCTTAGAGGTGGTGACGCTCACCGGGCCGTCGCCGCCGTGGTAGTCGTTCGGCCCCACGTCGCGGGTCTCTGCCTTGCGGTAGTAGGGCAGGCAGTTGAGGTAGCTCCAGTGCTCCAGACCCGGTTCTTTCGCCCAGTTGTCCAGATCCATCGCGTTGCCGCGCACGTAGCACATGCCGTTGATCAGCGACGAGCCGCCCAGCCCTTTGCCGCGTCCGCACTCCATGCGGCGGTTGTTCATGAAGGGCTCTGGCTCGGTTTCATACGCCCAGTTGTAGCGCTTGCCCTGGAGCGGGAAGGCCAGCGCGGCAGGCATCTGGGTGCGGAAGTCAAAGCGGTAGTCCGGCCCGCCCGCCTCAAGCAGCAGGACGGTGGTGTTCGGATCTTCAGTCAGTCGTGTAGCCAGTACGTTGCCGGCAGAGCCGGCCCCGATAATGATGTAGTCAAATTGCAAATAAACCTCCCGGTTAAAATATGGACTGGAATTTACCCATCTCAACCTGGATGGACTTCACCTGGGTGTAGCTCTGCAGCGTCATCACGCCGTTCTCGCGGCCAATGCCGGAGTGCTTGTAGCCGCCGACCGGCATCTCTGCGGCGGATTCACCCCAGGTGTTGATCCAGCAGATGCCCGCTTCAAGCTGATGAATGGCGCCGTGCGCGCGGTTCAGATCGGCGGTGACGATGCCCGCCGCCAGACCGTAGTCGGTGTCGTTGGCGCGGCGAATGGCTTCTTCATCGCTTTCATAGGTGAGGATGGACATCACCGGGCCGAAGATCTCTTCGCGTACGATGGTCATCTCGTCGGTGCAGTCGGTGAACACGGTCGGGGCCACCCACGCGCCGTTATCAAAACCGTCGCCCTTCAGCACGTCGCCCCCGCACAGCACGCGCGCGCCTTCTTCTTTGCCTTTGGCGATGTAGCGCATCACGCTGTCGCGATGCGGGAAGCTGACCATCGGGCCAAAGTTGGTGTTTTCATCGAACAGATCGCCCGCGCGGATGCGGCCCACGCGCTCAACGATTTTCTGCTCAAACGCGGCCTTAGATTTTGCAGGCACGAACACGCGGGTGCCGTTGGTGCATACCTGGCCGGAGCTGAAGAAGTTGGCCATCATGGCGATGTCTGCGGCGAGATCCAGATCCGCATCGTCAAACACAATCAGCGGGGATTTGCCGCCCAGCTCCATCGTCACCTCCTTCAGGGACGAGGCCGCGGCGTTCGCCATCACCTTTTTGCCGCTGGCGACGCCGCCGGTGAAGGAGACTTTGGCAATGCCCGGATGCTCGGTCAGGTACTGACCGGTTTCCGCGCCCACGCCCGGCAGGACGTTAAACACGCCGTCCGGGAGGCCCGCCTCGGTGTAGATTTCCGCCAGCTTCAGGGCGGTGAGCGGGGTGACCTCGCTCGGCTTGAAGATCATCGCGTTGCCCGCCGCCAGCGCCGGGGCGGATTTCCACAGGGCGATCTGGATCGGGTAGTTCCACGCGCCGATGCCCGCCACCACGCCCAGCGGCTCGCGGCGGGTGTAGACGAATGAGGTGTCGCGCAGCGGGATCTGGCTGCCTTCCAGCGCCGGGATCAGCCCCGCGTAGTACTCCAGCACGTCCGCGCCGGTGACGATGTCGACGGTCGAGGTTTCAGAAAACGCCTTACCGGTGTCGAGGGTTTCCAGCTTTGCCAGCTCGTCGTTGCGCTCGCGCAGGATGTCGACGGCGCGACGCAGGATGCGCGAGCGCTCCATGGCGGTCATCGCCGCCCAGATTTTTTGCCCGCGCTTTGCGCTCTCTACGGCGCGGTCCACGTCTTCGCGCCCGGCGGCCTGCACGCTCGCCAGAACTTCACCGTTGGCCGGGTTGATGGTCTCGAAGGTGCGACCGCTGGTGGCGGATGTATAACCACCATTGATATAAAGCTGCTGTTCTGCCATTCGGGACATGCTTCCTCCTCGGTTATTCGGTCGGTAAATGCTGGCTGATAAAGTGGCTGGTGAGCGATTGTGCGAGGGTTTTGTCCAGCGGTTTGCCGCTGAGCGCGGCGCGCAGCCACAGCCCGTCGATCAGCGCCGCCAGCCCGTAGCCCGCCTCTTCAGCCTGTTCACGCGGCAGTTCGCGGCGGAACTCGTACACCAGATTTGAGAGCAACCGGCGGCTGCTGACCTGCTGCAAACGGTAGAGCATCGGCTGATGCATGCTGCTCGCCCAGAAGGCCAGCCAGGCCTTCATCGCCGCGCTGCTCACCTGGGTTTCATCAAAATTGCCGCCGACAATCGCCTGCAAACGCTGCTCCGCGCTGCCGTTCGGCAGGGCGCGTAAGCGGCTTAATACCGCATCGCGCAGCTGGCCGGTGATGTCGCGCATGGTCGCTTCCAGCAGGCCGTTTTTATCTTTGAAATAATGGCTGATGATCCCCGTGGACACGCCCGCCCGACGGGCGATCTGCGCGATGGTTGCGTCATGCATTCCCACTTCATTAATTGCTTCCAGCGTGGCGTCGATAAGCTGCCTGCGCCGGATCGGCTGCATCCCCACTTTGGGCATTTTTGCCACTCCATTCATCAGCGTTGGTAATCTATTAAAACGGTTTTTGATTGGACGTTCAATATAAAATGTGTCTTAATTGTTGCGATTTTGGATTTCAATAGTTACAAAAACAGTGGGGATACTGGATGACAGACCTTTCACAAGACAGAGAAAAAGACAAAATCAACCCGGTCGTTTTTTATACGTCCGCCGGGCTGATTTTGTTGTTTTCCCTGACAACCATTTTCTTTAACGATTTTTCTGCCGAGTGGATTGGCCGCACCCTGAACTGGGTGTCGAAGACCTTCGGCTGGTACTACCTGCTGGCGGCGACGCTCTATATCGTCTTCGTGGTCTGCATTGCCTGCTCGCGCTTCGGCTCGGTGAAGCTCGGGCCAGAGCAGTCCAAGCCCGAGTTCAGCCTGCTGAGCTGGGCGGCGATGCTGTTTGCCGCGGGCATCGGCATCGACCTGATGTTCTTCTCGGTAGCTGAGCCGGTCACGCAGTATATGCAGCCGCCGGAAGGGGCGGGGCAGACGATGGAGGCCGCACGCCAGGCGATGGTCTGGACGCTGTTCCACTACGGCCTGACGGGCTGGTCGATGTATGCCCTGATGGGCATGGCGCTAGGATACTTTAGCTATCGTTATAATTTGCCTCTCACCATCCGCTCCGCGCTGTACCCGATTTTCGGGAAAAGAATTAACGGCCCGATTGGCCACAGCGTCGATATCGCGGCGGTAATTGGCACCATCTTCGGCATCGCGACGACGCTCGGCATTGGCGTGGTCCAGCTCAACTACGGGCTAAGCGTGCTGTTTGATATCCCGGATTCGATGGCGGCGAAAGCGGCGCTGATTGCGCTCTCGGTGATTATCGCCACCATTTCGGTGACCTCCGGCGTGGATAAGGGCATCCGCGTGCTCTCTGAGCTGAACGTGGCGCTGGCGCTGGGCCTGATCCTGTTCGTGCTGTTTATGGGCGACACGTCGTTCCTGCTCAACGCCCTGGTGCTGAACGTGGGCGACTACGTGAACCGCTTCATGGGCATGACGCTGAACAGTTTCGCCTTCGACCGCCCGGTAGAGTGGATGAACAGCTGGACGCTCTTCTTCTGGGCGTGGTGGGTCGCATGGTCGCCATTCGTTGGCCTGTTCCTGGCGCGTATTTCGCGCGGGCGCACCATTCGTCAGTTTGTGATGGGCACCCTGATCATCCCGTTCACCTTTACCCTGCTGTGGCTGTCGATTTTCGGCAATAGCGCGCTGCACGAGATCATCCACGGCAACGCAACCTTTGCCCAGGAAGCGATGGCGCACCCGGAGCGCGGCTTCTACAGCCTGCTGGCCCAGTACCCGGCGTTCACCTTTAGCGCCTCCGTGGCGACCATTACCGGCCTGCTGTTTTACGTGACTTCGGCGGATTCCGGGGCGCTGGTGCTGGGCAACTTCACCTCGAAGCTGAAGGACATCAACAGCGACGCGCCGAACTGGCTGCGTATCTTCTGGTCCGTCGCCATCGGCCTGCTTACGCTCGGCATGCTGATGACCAACGGCATTTCGGCGCTGCAGAACACCACGGTGATCATGGGCCTGCCGTTCAGCTTTGTGATCTTCTTCGTGATGGCCGGGCTGTATAAATCGCTCAAGGTGGAAGATTATCGACGCGTCAGCGCCAGCCGCGACACCGCGCCGCGTCCAATGGGGGCCCAGGACAGGCTGAGCTGGAAGAAACGCCTGTCGCGCCTGATGAACTACCCGGGCACGCGCTACACCAAACAGATGATGGAGACGGTCTGCTTCCCGGCGATGGAAGAGGTGGCGCAGGAGCTGAAGCTGCGCGGTGCGTACGTGGAGCTGAAAAACCTGCCGCCGGAGGAGGGCGAAACCCTGGGGCACCTGGATCTGCTGGTGCACATGGGCGACGAGCAGAACTTTGTCTATCAGATCTGGCCGCAGCAGTACTCGGTGCCCGGCTTTACCTACCGGGCGCGCAGCGGGAAATCAACCTACTACCGGCTGGAAACCTTCTTACTGGAAGGTAGCCAGGGGAATGACCTGATGGATTACAGCAAGGAGCAGGTGATTACGGACATTCTGGACCAGTATGAACGGCACCTGAACTTTATCCATCTGCACAGGGAAGCGCCGGGGAATAGCGTGATGTTCCCGGATGTCTAAACGGATTCTTAAAATACCTTTAGGCTGTATATAAATACAGTTATTTGGCGCAGCATTACTCAAGGAAGAGTAACCATGCAGCATGAGCCTGGTGTTGAAGCATTCGGGCTTTTGCTGCGTTTAGGGAAGGAACTATGGATGATTCATGCGATAGAGTTTATCGAAACATCACTCTTTACCCGACAGATTAAAAGCATTGCTACGGATGATGAATTAAAGGATCTGCAAAAGGAACTTATTGCGTGGCCTGATAAAGGTGACCTGATCCAGCAGACGGGTGGTTTACGTAAAATAAGGATGGCGGCAGCCTCAAAGGGAAAGAGAGGGGGTATCAGAGTGATTTACTTTCTGGCCACGGAGGAGGTGATCTATTTCATTATGGCCTATCCAAAATGCATAAAGGACAGCCTGACAGAGGCAGAGAAAGCAGAACTTAAAAAGCTGACTTCCATTCTGAAAAATACTGCTTCCAGTGCCGTAAATGAGAGGTGTACTATGTACCCCAATCAGGCAGGTGGAGGCTGATAATGAGTATTTTTAATGAATTAAAATCTTCGCTTGAAGAGGCCGTTGAGATCCATAACGGAAGAAAAGCCGCTTCCCGAGTAACCCGCTATGAAGTTGCTGATGTGCGTGCCATCAGAGAGCAGCTCAATATCACGCAAAGCGAAATGGCGAAGGCGCTTGGCACGAGCGTCGATACGATAAAGAGCTGGGAGTCCAAACGCCGCAATCCAACCGGGCTGGCGGCGAAGGTACTTAATGTGATTAGGGAGAATCCTGCATTTTACAAGGCACTTGCCGGGCTGTGAGTCGCCCTTATGCCGGGTGGCGCTGCGCTTACCCGGCCTACAAAACTGCTTTTCCGTAGGCCTGATAAGCGAAGCGCCGTCAGGCCCACCCTTCATTGACATAACTTTAATGATAACCATTTTCATTTAAATATAGCCTGTGCTATACCTTATAGCACGGGCTAATTTTGCTTTGAATTTCACCACCTCAGGAGACTTCTGCGATGCACCCACTGCAAGGATTGAAGCGTCTGTTGCTCGGCGCGCTGCTCACGGCTACGGCCAGCACGGGCGCGCTGGCGGCTGAAAAGTTCCAGGTCATCACCACCTTTACCGTCATCGCGGATATGGCGAAAAACGTGGCGGGGGATGCCGCAGAAGTCACCTCCATCACCAAACCGGGCGCTGAAATCCACGAGTACCAGCCGACGCCGGGGGACATCAAGCGCGCGCAAAAGGCGCAGCTGATTCTGGCGAACGGCATGAACCTGGAGCTGTGGTTCCAGCGTTTTTATCAGCATCTGAACGGCGTGCCGGAGGTGATTGTCACCCAGGGCATCACCCCGATGGGCATCAGCGAGGGGCCGTACGACGGCAAGCCTAACCCGCACGCGTGGATGTCGCCGGACAACGCGCTGATTTACGTTGATAACATCCGCGACGCGCTGGTGAAGTACGACCCGGCCAACGCGCAGGTCTACCAACGCAACGCTGAGGCCTACAAACAGAAGATCGTCGCGACCCTCGAACCGCTGCGCAAGCAGGTGGCGGAGATCCCGGAAGACAAACGCTGGATGGTGACCAGCGAGGGCGCCTTCTCCTATCTTGCGCGGGATCTGGGCATGAAGGAACTTTACCTGTGGCCGATCAACGCCGATCGGCAGGGGACGCCGCAGCAGGTGCGCAAGGTGATCGATCTGGTGAAGAAACACCGCATCCCGGCGGTATTCAGCGAAAGCACGGTTTCCGATAAGCCGGCGCGTCAGGTGGCGCGGGAAACCGGCGCCCACTACGGCGGCGTGCTGTACGTTGACTCCCTGAGCGCGGAAAACGGCCCGGTGCCGACCTATATCGACCTGCTGAACGTCACCACCCGCACGCTGGTGCAGGGCATTCGCGACGGCATGAAGGAGTGACCATGCAGAAGGGGATTGTCGTCACGGACGTGACCGTGACCTACCGCAACGGCCACACGGCGCTGCGCAATGCGTCGTTCAGCGTGCCCGGCGGATCGATTGCCGCGCTGGTGGGGGTGAACGGCTCCGGCAAGTCCACGCTGTTTAAGGCGGTGATGGGCTTTGTGCGGGCAGCGAGCGGCACTATCACCCTCCATGGGCTGCCGCCTCACCGGGCGCTGCGCCAGAACCTGGTCGCCTACGTGCCGCAGTCGGAAGAGGTCGACTGGTCGTTTCCGGTGCTGGTTGAGGACGTGGTGATGATGGGGCGCTACGGGCATATGGGATTTCTGCGGCGGCCTAAAGCGCAGGATCGGCAGATCGTGACCGACGCCCTGAAGCGCGTGGATATGCTCGAGCTGCGCCATCGGCAGATTGGCGAGCTCTCCGGCGGGCAAAAGAAGCGCGTCTTTCTGGCGCGGGCGATTGCCCAGCAGGGCGAGGTGATCCTGCTCGACGAGCCGTTTACCGGCGTGGACGTTAAAACCGAAGCCAGAATCATCAGCCTGCTGCGCGAGTTGCGCGACGAGGGCAAAACCATGCTGGTCTCGACCCACAATTTAGGCTCGGTCACGGAGTTTTGCGATTACACGGTGATGGTCAAAGGCACCGTGCTGGCGAGCGGTCCGACGGAAACCACCTTCACCGCAGAAAACCTTGAGCGCGCCTTCAGCGGCGTGCTGCGCCACGTGGTGCTCAGCGGTTCTGAAGACCGCATTATCACCGACGACGAGCGGCCCTTCGTGACGCACCGGCAGGAGGCAAAATGAACGCCCTTCTCGAACCCTTCAGCTATGAGTACATGCTTAACGCGATGTGGGTCTCGGCGATGGTGGGTGGGCTCTGCGCGTTTCTCTCCTGCTACCTGATGCTCAAAGGCTGGTCGCTAATCGGCGATGCGCTCTCTCACTCCATCGTGCCGGGCGTGGCGGGGGCTTACATGCTCGGGCTACCGTTCTCGCTGGGGGCGTTTTTATCGGGCGGGCTGGCGGCGGGCAGCATGCTGTTTCTCAACCAGCGCAGCCGCCTGAAGGAGGACGCAATCATCGGGCTGATCTTCTCCTCCTTTTTCGGGCTGGGGCTGTTTATGGTCTCGCTCAACCCGACCTCGGTGAATATTCAGACCATCGTGCTCGGCAATATTCTGGCTATCGCACCGGAGGATATCGTCCAGCTGGCGATTATCGGCGTGGTGTCGATGGTTATCCTGCTGTTCAAATGGAAAGATCTGATGGTGACCTTTTTTGATGAGAACCACGCCCGCGCCATCGGCCTGCGCCCGGAGCGCCTGAAGATCCTGTTCTTCACGCTGCTGGCGGTCTCTACCGTGGCGGCGCTGCAAACCGTCGGCGCGTTTCTGGTGATTTGCCTGGTGGTTACGCCCGGCGCAACCGCGTGGCTGCTGACCGACCGCTTCCCGCGTCTGCTGATGATTGCCGTCGCCATTGGCAGCCTCACCAGCTTCCTCGGCGCGTGGGCCAGCTATTACCTGGACGGCGCCACCGGCGGCATTATTGTGGTCGCCCAGACGCTGCTGTTCCTGCTGGCGTTCATCTTTGCGCCGAAGCACGGGCTGCTCGCCAGCCGTCGTCGCGCGAAGGAGGCACACCCATGATGGCGCTGCTCCTTGAACCCTTCCAGTTTGCGTTCATGAACAACGCGCTGCTGATTTCACTTCTGGTAGCCGTGCCCTGCGCGCTGCTGTCGGTTTTTCTGGTGCTCAAAGGTTGGGCGCTGATGGGCGACGCCATGAGCCACGCGGTGTTTCCCGGCGTGGTGCTGGCGTGGGTGATGGGCCTGCCGCTGGCGGTGGGCGCATTCGTTGCCGGTCTGTTTTGCGCGGTCGCCACCGGCTACCTCAAGGACAATAGCCGCATCAAGCAGGATACGGTGATGGGAATCGTCTTTTCCGGGATGTTCGGCGCGGGGCTGATCCTCTATATCGCCGTTAAACCCGAGGTGCATCTCGACCACATTCTGTTCGGCGATATGCTGGGCATAAACGGGATGGACATTCTGCAAAGCGGCATCGTGGCGGGGCTGATTGCGCTGGTGATTGGCCTGAAATGGCGCGATTTCCTGCTGTTCTGCTTTGACTATCAGCAGGCGCAGGCGAGCGGCCTGCGCGCCCGCTGGCTGCACTATGGCTTACTGTGCATGGTGTCGCTGACCATCGTGGCGACGCTGAAGGCGGTGGGGATTATTCTGTCGATTTCGCTGCTGATTGCCCCCGGCGCGGTGGCGGTGCTGATCGCCCGACGCTTTCATATGGCGCTGCTGGTGGCAGTGGCGGTATCAATACTGGTGTCGGTCTGCGGCGTGTATGCCTCGTTTTATCTCGACAGCGCGCCCGCGCCGACCATTGTGGTCCTGTTCGCGGTGGTGTTTATCGTGACGTTTGTGGTGACCAGCGTGAAGGCGCGTCGGCAGGAACGTGTGACAGCAGGGTGATGACCTGCTCACCGCGCAGTTGCCAGTGCAGGGTGAAGGCGGTGCCTTCGTTAAAGCCTGACAGTTGACGGGTCAATGCCAGCGTGAGCGTGTTATCGTCGAGCAGGGTGACGCGCGCGCTGTCAAACCCCATGTAAGCCTGCACCTGCGGAAAGAGGGCCTTAAACAGGCTCTCTTTGGCGCTGAAAACCAGCGTCAGGGCGAGGGCGAACGGGTAACCCGAGCGGGAAAGCACACGCTCTTCATGGGCATCTATAATGCCATCTTTGATTTCCCTTGCTTCATTTTCGGCGAGGATCGCTTCACTATCGATACCGATAAGCGCAGGGTATGGCGCGACGACAGCCATCGCCTCCGTGCCGCTGTGGGTGATGCTGCCGGAAATTCCGTCCGGCCAGAGCGGTTCCCCGCTGGGGCCGATGGCGGGAACGGTGTGGTCAGGCAAGGCGTGCGCGGCGGCGATGCGTCCTGCCAGATGGTCAGCCTTGCGTTTACGTCCGGCGTCAGCGAGCTGGGTGTGATGGGGGAGCCAGAGGAGATCGGCGTCGGTAAAGGTCGTGGGATTGAAGATGACGTGGTGGACGGTGAGCTTAGCGAGAGAAAATGTGCTGTGGGTGGTGTGCATGATTTTTCCCTCTGAATTGTGCGGACTGATGCCCTCACCCCAACCCTCTCCCACAGGGAGAGGGGGAATTCACTGCCTGTATCAGAATCTTGTGTTTACGCTCATGTACCACGTGCGACCCGGTTCATTATACGTATACGCACCCGCACCGTACATATACGCGCCGGTTGTCGCGTTCCCCGTGGTCTGGGCATTACCCGCGCGCCACTGGCGCTTGTCGAAGACGTTGTCCACGCCGCCGGTCAGGCTGACGTTTTTCGTCACGTCCCAGGTGGCGCTCAGGCCAACGATGCTGTACGGGCTGACCTCGTCTTTCTCAGACCCGGTCACCGGCTGGCCTTTATAGTTATACTTCTTCGGCTGCTGCTTGCCGTACCAGGTGAAGGTCGACTGCAATGACACATCCTGATGCACCTGCCAGCTCAGGGTTGAGTTCAGCGTGTACTCAGGAATGATCGACAGACGGTCGCCGGTCTCCTTGTTCTTGCTCTGCAGCATATAGGTGATGTTGTTGGTCCAGTTGATCGTGTCGCTGACCGGCACGTTCAGGGAGCCTTCCAGACCTTCGACCACCGCCTTAGGCACGTTTTCCCACTGGTAAATATCGGTAGTGACTTTGCCGGAGGACGTCTGGCCAATCGGCGCGTAGCCCGCTTCAATCTTGTTGCGATAGTCGTTGCGGAACCAGGTCACGCCCGCCAGCCAGCCGTCGCGTTTCCACTCCAGGCCAATCTCTTTGTTGATGCTGGTTTCCGCTTTCAGATCGTCGTTGCCCATCATGTAGCAGCCCACGCCGTCGGAACTGGCGTAGCAGCCCTGGCCTTTACTGTAGAGCAGGTAGTTCGGGTTGGTCTGGTACAGGCTTGGTGCTTTGTAGGCGCGCGCGATGCCCATCTTCAGGGTGAAGTCATCCCCCAGACCCTGCGACAGGTTCAGGGACGGGCTCCAGTTATTGCCCACGATGGTGTGGTGGTCGAAGCGCAGGGCAGGGGTCAGCATGGTGCTGTCGGTCAGCTCCATGTTGTTTTCGGCAAACAGGGAGAAGATCTCCGCTGACGTGTACGGGCTACGGTCTTCGCTCATGCCCGGGATGGTGCCGCCCTGCTGGGTTTGCGTGAAGGAGGTCGAGTCCTTCATGCGCTGCTGGTTCCACTCGGTGCCGAGCGTCAGGTTCTGGTTAACGAGGAAATCAATCGGCAGGTTGATTTCGCTGTGCAGCATCACGTCGGCCAGGTCGGTGTCGGTGAATTTATTGCTGTTGAACAGACCTTCCAGACCGCCCGCCAGCCCTTCGCCCAGACGGGAGTTGCGGGTGTGCTCGTACTGCGCCCAGTTGCTGGTGGTAATGCCGTTGTCCCAACCGCCGTTCCAGGTCACCGCGAAGTTCTGGCGATAGATTCGGTTGGTCTCTTTGCCGTAGTTCTTTTTCACCAGCCCGCTGGAGCTGTTGTCGTTGTTGGTGTTTTGGGTATCACCGGCGTAGAGGTTGTTCTGGCGGCTGTAGCCCGCCTCAAACTCCAGTGACTGCATTGGCGCAAAGTCCCAGCGCACCACGCCGTTGATGTCTTTATTCTCTACCCCTTCACGGCCCGCGGGCAGCGTGTCGGCGTAGGCACCGGTACGGTCAGACTGGTGACCCTGGTTGATGTCCCACGCGTCGGCCTGGGTTTTGTCCAGGTTACCGAACATGCGGAAGCTGAAGTCGCCGCCCAGCGGGCCGCTCAGGCTGAAGTTGGTGCGTTTGGTGGAACCTTCATCCTTGTGCTCAGGCGCATTCAGGTAGGTGTTCCAGGAGCCGTGCCACTGGTCGTCGAATTTTTTGGTGATGATATTCACCACGCCGCCCGCCGCGCCGTTACCGTAGCGCGCGGCGGCCGGACCGCGAATCACTTCGATACGCTCGATCATCTCCGGCGGGACCCAGCCGGTATCGCCGCGGGTGTCACGTTCGCCGCGCCAGCCCAGACGGATAGAGTTACGGCTGGTCACCGGCTTGCCGTCGATCAGGATAAGGGTGTTTTCTGGCCCCATGCCGCGGATATCAATCTGACGGTTATTCCCGCGCTGGCCGCTGGTGGAGTTACCGGTCAGGTTAACGCCCGGCATGGTACGGATGATTTCAGCCACGTCGCGCGCGGGCGGGTTTTTACGGATCTCATCGGCGGTGATGGTCGATACCCCCGGCGCCTGCAGATTCTGCTCGGCGGCGGTGATCACCATCGTGTCTTCGTGCTGCGCAGAGGCGGTGTTGTCGTCTGCGAGAGCGGGCAGCGCGACGCCGTAAATCCCTAAATTGACCAGCAAGGCCAGAGAGTGAATCTTCTTATTCATTGTACGTCCTGCTTTATGGTTGTTTTATGAGCGCTTCCCACAGCGCGGTCACTACGCTATTGCAAATGCAAATAGTTATCAATAATATTATCAATAAAATTTGCTCTGAAACAAAAAAGACTGTTAAACATGAGGTTATAAGGGTGACGGCGTTAACAACGGGAAGTGAAGCGTGGTGGCAGTCGAAAAACGGGCCTGAATGGACGCCGGAAAAGGGAAACTATCGCGTCACGTTCTGGTGGCGTGACCCGGCAGGAACGCAAGCAACGTCACCGATCAAACGCGTCTGGCTCTACGTCACCGGCGTGACCGATCACCATCAAAATGCCCGCCCGCAGTCCCTCGAACGCATTCCCGATACCGACGTCTGGCAGTGGCAGGGGGAGTTCAGCCCCGAATGGCGCGGCAGCTACTGTTTTATCCCCTCCGATAACGAAAACGATTTTGCCGATGCAGTATTTGAAGGCGAGCAGCCGGACCGCATGGCGCTGCGCGAAGGCTGGCGCAAGCTGCTGCCTCACGCGGTTTCAGACCCGCTGAATCCGCAGAGCTGGCGCGGCGGGCGCGGGCACGCCGTCTCGGCGCTGGAAATGCCGGAAGCGCCCGTACAGCCGGGCTGGAACCATCCCGATATGCCCTTCAACGCGCCCATTTGCATTGAGTGGGAAAGCGCACGCCTGAAAAATCGCCGTCGCGTCTGGATTTTCACCACCGGCGGGGACGACCGGGAACGCCCGCTGGCGGTGCTGCTTGACGGGCAGTTCTGGGCGGAAAGCATGCCCGTCTGGCCTGCGCTGGCGTCGCTCACCGCCGAGCGCAACCTGCCGCCTGCGGTCTACGTCTTAATCGATGTTATTAATATGGAGCACCGTAACCGCGAGCTACCGTGCAATCGCGACTTCTGGCTGGCGGTGCAGGAAGAACTTCTCCCCCTTGTCCAACAACGCGCGCCGTTTAGCGACCGCGCCGACCGTACGGTGGTCGCAGGGCAAAGCTTTGGCGGTCTCTCCTCCCTTTATGCCGCACTGCACTGGCCGCAGCGTTTTGGCTGCGTGCTTAGCCAGTCCGGCTCCTACTGGTGGCCGCACCGCGGCGGGCAGCAGGACGGGCTGTTAATCGAACAACTTAAAACCGGCGAAATATCCCCTCGCGGGCTACGCATCCTTCTTGAAGCCGGGCGCAACGAGCCGCTTATCTTGCGCGCAAACCAGGCGATCCTCGCCGAACTACACACTCAGCAACCGGTTATCTGGCGTCAGGTTGACGGCGGACACGATGCGCTTTGCTGGCGCGGTGGGCTGACGCAGGGGCTGATGACCCTCTGGCAGCCGCTCATTCAATAACGGAGTCTGTATGGAATTCAGCAATCCTTTCGATAATCCGCAGGGACAGTTCGCCATTTTGCAAAATGACCAGGGGCAGTACAGCCTGTGGCCGCAGCAGTGCGAGTTGCCCGCGGGCTGGCGCGTGGTATGCGAACCGCACTCTCAGGAGGCGTGCCAGCAGTGGCTGGCGGAACGCTGGCGGACGCTTGAGCCGTCTTATTTTGCGGGGGAGAACGTATGAACCGTCTTCCTCTCGTCGCCGCTCAGCCGGGCATCTGGATGGCAGAGCAGCTTTCCTCGCTGCCAAACGCCTGGAGCGTGGCGCACTATACCGAGCTGAAAGGGAATATCGACGCGCCATTGCTGGCAAAAGCCATCGCCGAGGGCATGATGCAGGCCGATACCCTGCGCACGCGTTTCGCTGAAGATAACGGCGAGGTCTGGCAGTGGGTCGATGAGACTCTGATCCTGCCGGAGCCGTCCATCGTTCGCGTTGATTCTCACGACGCCGCCGTGGCGCTGATGGAGGCCGATCTCAGTCAGGATCTGCGCGTGGACAGCGGTCAGCCGCTCGCTTTCCATCAGCTGATTCAGGTCGGTGACAACCGCTGGTACTGGTATCAGCGCTATCACCATCTGGTGGTGGATGGCTTCAGTTTCCCGGCAATTACCCGCCAGATCGCCGCGATTTACGCTGCCTGGAAGAAAGGGGAACCCACCCCAGCCTCACCATTTACTCCGTTCGCCGAGGTCGTTGACGAGTATCAGCTCTACCGAGACAGCGAGGCGTATCAGCGCGACGGTGCCTTCTGGGAGGAGCAGCGCAAACAGCTTCCTCCTCCGGTCTCGCTCTCCTCCGCGCCGCTGCCGGGACGCGCCGCCACTACCGACATCCTGCGCCTGAAAATTGCAATGGACGCTCGCGCCTTTAGCCAGCTGGCGCAGGCAGCCGGGCAGGCACAGCGCACCGATCTGGCGCTTGCGCTGGTGGCGCTGTGGCTCGGCCGCCTCACCGGACGGCTGGACTACGCCGCCGGGTTTATCTTTATGCGCCGCATGGGGTCCGCCGCGCTGACCGCAACCGGCCCGGTGCTTAACGTCCTGCCGCTGGCGGTGAATATTAATCCGCTTGAGAGCCTGCCGGAGCTGGCGCTGCGCCTGGCGAACCAGCTGAAAAAGATGCGCCGCCATCAGCGCTATGACGCCGAGCAGATCGTGCGCGACAGCGGGCGGGCCGCAGGGGACGAACCCTTGTTTGGGCCGGTGCTGAACGTGAAGGTATTTGATTATCAGCTGGATATCGACGGCGTGGAGGCCATCACCCACACGCTGGCGACCGGCCCGGTGAACGATCTCGAGCTGGCGCTGTTCCCGGACGAGCAGGGCGGATTAAGCATAGAGATCCTCGCCAACAGGCAGCGTTACGACGACGCGACGCTGAAGCGCCACGTTTCGCGCCTGAACGCGATGCTGGCGCAGTTTGCCGCGAACCCTGACCTGCGCTGTGGCGACGTGGAAACCGTATCCGAGCAGGAATACGCCCAGCTGGCGCGCATCAACGATACCGGCCTGGCGCTGCCCTCCACCACGCTGGCGGATCTGGTGGCGGAGCAGGCGAGCAAAACGCCGGACGCTCCCGCGTTGACGGATGCCCATATTGAGCTGAACTACCGCCAGATGCGCGAGCAGGTGGTCGCGCTGGCAAACCTGCTGCGCGCGCGCGGCGTGAAGCCGGGCGACAGCGTGGCGGTGGCGCTTCCGCGCTCGGTGTTCCTGACCCTGGCGCTGCACGGGATTGTTGAAGCCGGCGCCGCCTGGCTGCCGCTGGATACCGGCTACCCGGACGATCGTCTGCGGATGATGCTGGAGGACGCGAAACCGTCGCTTCTCATTACCACCGACGCGCAGCTTCCGCGCTTTAACGATCTGCCGATACCTTCAATTAGTTACAGCATGCTATTGCCAACCACTGGCGCTGAACCTCTGCGTCTGGCGAAGCCGGAGCAGACCGCGTACATCATCTTTACCTCGGGTTCAACGGGACGCCCGAAAGGGGTGATGGTAGGGCATACCGCCATCGTTAACCGCCTGAAGTGGATGCAGGATCATTATCCACTGGCGGCGCATGACGTCGTGGCGCAGAAAACGCCGTGCAGCTTTGACGTGTCGGTGTGGGAGTTCTGGTGGCCGTTTATCGCCGGGGCAAAGCTGGTGATGGCCGAGCCGGACGCGCACCGCGATCCGCAGGCGATGCAGAGCTTCTTCGCAGAATATGGCGTAACCACCACCCACTTCGTGCCCTCGATGCTGGCGGCATTTGTTGCCTCGCTGACGCCGGAAAACGTCGACTGTTGCAGGACGCTGAAGCAGGTGTTCTGTAGCGGCGAGGCGCTGCCAACGGCGCTGTGCCGCGAGTGGGAGCAGCTCACTCATGTACCGCTGCACAACCTCTACGGCCCAACCGAAGCGGCGGTGGACGTGAGCTGGTATCCGGCGTACGGCCCGGAGCTGGCGGCGGTGGAGGGCAACAGCGTGCCGATCGGCTTCCCGGTGTGGAATACGGGGCTGCGCATTCTGGACGCGATGATGCGCCCGGTGCCGTTCGGCGTGGCGGGCGATCTGTATCTCACCGGCATTCAGCTGGCACAGGGGTATCTGGGACGGCCCGACCTCACCGCCAGCCGCTTTATTGCCGATCCGTTTGCCCCAGGCGAGCGGATGTATCGCACCGGAGACGTCGCCCGCTGGCTGGACAACGGGGCGGTGGAATATCTGGGCCGCAGCGATGACCAGCTGAAAATCCGCGGTCAGCGCATTGAGCTGGGCGAAATCGACCGGGCGATGCTGTCATTGCCTGACGTGGCCCAGGCCGTGGCGCATGCGTGCGTGTTTAATCAGGCTGCGGCAACGGGCGGCGATGCCCGCCAGCTGGTGGGGTATGTGGTCTCGGAATCCGGCTTACCGCTGGATCGCGACGCGCTGCTGGACTCGCTCAGGGCACAGCTGCCGCCGCATATGGTGCCGGTGGTGCTGTTGCAAATCAGCGCGCTGCCGCTAAGCGCCAACGGCAAGCTGGATCGCAAGGCGCTGCCGCTGCCGGAGCTGACCAGCAAAACCTCCGGTCGCGCACCCGAGACGCAAACCGAAGCCGCCGTGGCGCAGGCGTTTTCTGCGCTGCTGGGCTGCGAAGTGAACGATATCGACGCCGACTTCTTTGCCCTTGGCGGCCACTCGCTGCTGGCGATGCGCCTCGCGGCTCAGCTCAGTCGTGCGTTCAGCCGCAAGGTCACGCCGGGGCAGATTATGGTCGCCTCGACGGTCGGCAAGCTCAGCGCGCTGCTGGACTCGCAACTGAGCGACGAACAGGCGCAGCGTCTGGGGTATGAAACCCTGCTGCCGCTGCGTGAAAGCAACGGCCCGACGCTGTTCTGCTTCCATCCGGCGTCCGGCTTTGCCTGGCAGTTCAGCGTCCTGGCGCGTTACCTCAGCCCGCGCTGGTCCATCGTCGGCATTCAGTCGCCGCGGCCAAACGGCCCGATGCAGCAGTGCGCGGATCTCGATGGGGTGCTCGAACATCACCTGAAAACGTTGCGTAAGCAGCAGCCGCACGGACCGTATTATCTGTTCGGCTATTCCCTCGGTGGCACGCTGGCGCAGGGCATTGCGGCGCGTCTGCGCGAGCAGGGCGAAGCGGTGGCGTTCCTCGGCCTGCTGGATACCTGGCCGCCGGAAACCCAGAACTGGGCGGAGAAAGAGGCAAACGGCCTTGACCCGGAAGTGCTGGCGGAGATCGAGCGCGAGCGTCAGGCGTTTATCGCCGCTCAGCAGGGACAGGGCTCCAGCGAATTGTTTAACACCATTGAAGGCAACTACGCGGACGCGGTGCGGCTGCTCACCACCGCGCACAGTTCACGCTTTGACGGTAAAGCGACGCTGTTTGTTGCCGAACGCACGCGAACGATGGATCCGCATACGGCCTGGGCGCCGTGGGTGGGCGAGCTGGAGGTCTACAGCCAGGACTGCGCCCACGTGGATATCATTTCACCGCAGGCGTTTGAAAAGATTGGGCCGGTACTGAAGGAAATTTTAGGATAGTGCAAATGCCCGGTGGCGCTGCGCTTACCGGGCCTGAATGTAGGCCGGGTAAGGCGTAGCCGCCACCCGGCTATTACCGCCGACCTAACGGCACCACCAGCGGCGTACCCGCCACCGGATCGTCAATAATCATGCAGCGCATGCCGTAGATCCGCGCGATCAGCTCTGGCGTCACAATCTCCTTCGGCGCGCCCTGCGCCACAATCTCGCCGTCGCGCAGCGCAATCAGATGCGTGGCGTAGCGGCACGCCTGGTTTAAATCATGCAGTACCGCCGCCAGGGTATACCCCTGCGTGCGGTTCAGCTCGCTCAGCAGCTCCAGCAGGTCAATCTGATGGCTGATGTCCAGCCAGGTCGTCGGCTCGTCCAGCAGCATAATGGCGGTCTCCTGCGCCAGCACCATCGCGATCCACGCCCGCTGTCGCTGTCCGCCAGAGAGGGTATCCACGCTTTGCTGAGCCAGATCGGTGATGCCCGTTGCCTCCATCGCGCGCTTCACGGCCTCGTCGTCCTCTTTGCGCCAGCGGGTAAACAGCGGCTGGTGTGGGTAGCGCCCGCGCGAGACCAGCTCCTGCACCGTGATATCTCCCGGCGTGGTGGCGTTTTGCGCCAGCAGCCCGATGCGCCTGGCCACCTCTTTGCTGGCGAAGCGCTGGATCTGCTCCCCGTCGAGGAATACGCTGCCCTCTGTCGGCGACATCAGGCGGCTCAGGGTGCGCAGCAGGGTTGATTTGCCGCAGCCGTTCGGACCGATAATCGCGGTGAAGTGGCCGTCCGGAATGGCGACGGTTAAATCACGGGCAATGATTTTTTTGCCATAGCCGAGGGTCAAGTTTTCGCCGCGCAAGCGGGTTGTTGAATCTGTCATTTCTTGCGTGACTCCTGAACGAGCAAGACGATGAGGTAAATCCCGCCGAGGCTGACGGTCACCACGCCCACCGGAAGTTGATAAGGCATAAACAGCTGCTGGGCGCAGAGATCGGCGGCCAGCAGCAGCATCGCACCGCACAGGGCAGCCTGGGTCAAGCCCCAGCGCGCGGTGCCGCTAAGACGCCGCGCGATGTGCGGCGCGACAAGGGCAATAAACGAGATCGGCCCGGCAATCGCGGTGGACGCGGCGGTCAGCAGTACCGCCACCAGCATCAGCATCAGGCGCGAGCGCTCAACGCTCACGCCCAGCGCGCAGGCGCTGTCGTCGCCCATCTCCAGCAGGCGCATCCGGCGTACCAGCAGCAGGGCGCCGATAAACATCAGCAAAATTAGCGGCGCGGCGGGCCAGGTTTTGCCCCACGTCAGGCCGTTGAGGGAGCCGGCGTACCACAGCCCGGCGGAGAGCGCGGTTTCCAGAGACGCCTGCAACAAAAGCCAGGTGTTAAAGGCCATCAGCATCGCGCGGATGCCGATCCCGATAATGATCAGCCGGAAGGTGTCAATGCCGTTGCGCCAGGCCAGGGCCCAGATAAGCAGCGAGGTCAGAATGCCGCCCGCCATCGCCGTAAAGGTAATGGCCGTCAGATGTTGCCCGAACAGCACCATCGCCACCAGCACGCCGCTCCACGCGCCGGTATTCAGGCCCATCACGTCCGGGCTGCCGAGGGGGTTACGCATCAGCGACTGGAAAATCGCGCCGCTGACGCCGAGCGCCGCGCCTACCAGGATCGCCATCGCCACGCGCGGCAGTCGCCATTCGGTGACCACCATGGTGATGTTACGCGGCGCGCTGTCGGTGAGGGCGTGAAAGACCTGCGCGAAATCAAGCGTTACGGCACCGCTTTGCAGGCTCCAGACCGCCAGCAGAGTAATGGCGATAGCCAGCAGGAAGACGCTGGTGAGTAAACGACGGGAAGGAGCCATCATGCGCCACCTCCGCGTCTGCGACGTACCAGGAAGATCAGCACCGGCGCGCCGATAAACGCGCTCACCACCGAGACGCGCAGCTCGCCGGGCACCAGCAGGCGGCCCAGCACGTCGGCAAACAGCAGCAGGGCAGGGGTCGCCAGCAGCGTGACCGGCAGCGACCAGCGGTGGTCCGACCCCACCAGCCAGCGCGCCATGTGCGGCATCATCAGGCCGATAAAGGCGATCGGACCGACCACGGCGGTTGCGCTGCCGCTCAGCACGGTGATAGCGAGCAGGCCAGTCAGCTGCGTGCGCGCCACGCGGTTGCCGAGGGCGGTCGCGGTGTCGCTGCCGAGGCTCAGGCTGTTCAGCGACCGGCTTAAACACAGCGCCACGACGGCAGCGATAATGACCGGGATTGCCACCACGTTTAAAGTTTCAAGGGTGCGGATATCCAGCGAGCCGGCCTGCCAGAAGCGCAGCTGGTCGTAGACGTCCGGGTTGAGCAGGGCGATACCGCTGGACAAGCCTTCCAGCACCGCGGCCAGCGCCACGCCCGCAAGCGTCAGGCGAACCGGGCTCAGCTGCCCGCCGCCCTGGCTGCCGGTAAACGCGACCACCAGCGAGGCGGCCAGCGCGCCGCAGAAGGCCATCGCCAGCTGTTCAGAGGGTGACGTCAACCCGAACAGCGCCGCGCCGAGCACGATGGCAAAGCTGGCCCCGGAGTTGACGCCAAGAATGCCGGGGTCCGCCAGCGGGTTACGGGTAAGGGTTTGCATCAGGGCACCCGCAAGGCCGAGCGCGCCACCGGCCAGCAGTCCGGCAAGAGTGCGGGGCAGGCGGGCGTCGAGCACGATGGTGCAGTCGGCGCTCTGACAGGTTCCGGAGAGCGCATCAACGATAACGGACGCGGGCAGCGGTTTAGCGCCGACCAGCAGGCTGAGTGCAATCGCAAGGATTAGCAGTAGCAATAATACGGGCACGGCAATGGCGCGCACCGCAGAAGAGGAAAACGACATAGCAACATCCATGATTTGATAATGATAGTGATTATCGTTATCTATCTTATTTGGCTATGTTAGCATGTGCGCCCATGGAATGGGTAGAAATAGACTCAAGGCTTTGTCATGAATCAAAAATCCTGGCTGCTTAACCTCAGCCTGTTGAAAACGCACCCGGCGTATCGCGCCGTTTTTATCGCTCGCTTTATCTCCATTTTGTCCCTCGGCCTGCTCGGCGTCGCCGTGCCCGTCCAGATCCAGACTATGACGCACTCCAGCTGGCTGGTGGGGCTATCCGTCACCTTAACCGGCGGGGCGATGTTCATCGGCCTGATGGTCGGCGGCGTGCTGGCGGACCGCTACGAGCGCAAGAAGCTGATCCTGCTGGCGCGCGGCACCTGCGGGGTGGGCTTTATCGGGCTGTGTCTGAACGCCATGCTGCCGGAGCCGTCGCTGATGGCGATTTATGCCCTTGGCCTGTGGGACGGTTTTTTCGCCTCGCTCGGCGTGACGGCGCTGCTGGCGGCAACGCCCGCGCTGGTGGGGCGCGAGAACCTGATGCAGGCGGGGGCGATCACCATGCTCACCGTGCGCCTCGGCTCGGTGATTTCGCCGATGGTCGGTGGCCTGCTGCTGGCCACCGGCAACGTGGCGTGGAACTACGGCCTTGCCGCGGCGGGCACCTTTATCACCACCCTGACGTTACTGCGTCTGCCGCTCCTGCCCCCGCCGCCGCAGCCGCGCGAGCACCCGCTGAAGTCCCTGATGGCCGCGATTCGTTTTCTGTTCAGCAACCCGCTGATTGGCGGCATTGCGCTGCTCGGCGGCCTGCTGACGATGGCGAGCGCCGTGCGCGTGCTTTACCCGGCGCTGGCGGGCGAGTGGCAGATGAGCGCCTCAGAGATTGGCGTGCTGTACGCCGCCATTCCGCTCGGTGCGGCCTGCGGGGCGCTGACCAGCGGTAACCTGGCCCAAAGCGCGCGTCCGGGCTTGATTATGCTGGTGGCGACGCTGGCCTCGTTTATCGCCATCGGCTTCTTCAGCCTGATGCCGGTCTGGGCGCTGGGGGTGATGTGTCTGGTGATTTTCGGCTGGCTGAGTGCGGTCAGCTCACTTTTACAGTACACCCTGATCCAGACCCAGACGCCGGAAGGGATGCTGGGGCGTATCAACGGCCTGTGGACCGCGCAGAACGTGACGGGCGATGCAATTGGCGCGGCGATCCTCGGCGGGCTGGGGGCGATAATGACCCCGGTGGCGTCGGCGAGCAGCAGCGGGTTTGTGTTAGCGATGGTTGGCGCGATCTTACTGGTGGCGCTGGTGGAATTGCGGCGGTTCAGGCAGGAGGTCGTGTTGAACGACGGTGCGGCCTGATGCCCTCATCCCGGCCCTCTCCCACGGGGCTGAGGAATCCCCATAAATTAGTGCGAGCACTGAACAATCCCCTCGCCCCTTTTGGGGAGAGGGTTAGGGTGAGGGGAACATACGGCAGTGGTGGTCATTCCGTTCACTTTATGTTCCTTGCTACTCTGTAAATGCTGTTTCGGTGAACGTGCCAGGGCGGCTCAATCGCCGCCGCCCTGGCGACCCGGGCTCCCGGCGGTAAATCGCCGCTACGCGGTACCTTCGGCTAATTCCTTTCGGCTTATCGGGGACGGGCGGAGGTAACATCCCTGTAAAGCCCGCCCTCTCGGCGCATCCCTGCGCCTCGCCCCGGCCTGCAGGAAACGCCTCAGCGATTTACAGCCGGACCATAGCATCGCTGAAAGCCTTAACTCGTTCTGAAACAACGTTAATGCTTCTGCTTAAAAATTACTGGGGATCCCTCAGCCCACGGGGAGAGGGAGGGAAAATGCCTACTTAAACAACGCATTCAATCTGTCTAACACCAGCATCGCGCTGTAATAATCCAGGCGGAACGTCTCCGTTCCCAGCGCCCAGACGCGCTTGTTTTTCACCGACGGTAAATGCGCCAGCAGCGGGTTGGCGTAAATCGCATTCACGTCTTTCTCGTCGCCGGCAAACACGAACAGCCCTTCGCCGTTCAGCCCCGTCGCCAGATTTTCTCCACCCAGCTGAATAATGTCGTGACGCTTGCCCTGGCTTTTTGAGGTGTGCAGCCCATCGGGTAACGCCGCCAGCGTAAAGCCCAACTGGTGTAACAGCTTGCCCTGCGCCGATTCTGTCGTCCACAGGTTCGCCGTGTGCGCGGCGGCGGTGTAGACGATGGCATTCACCGGCTGCGGCGGCAGTTTCATCTGCTGTTTCATCTGCGCAAGCTGTTTATCGAACGCGGCGATGCGTTCAGCGGCCTGTTTCTCGTGCCCGGTCATCGTGCCCAGCTGGGTCAGCAGTTCCTGCCAGCTTTTGTCGTCGTAATTGATGATAAGCGTCGGGGCGATGGCGGAGAGCTGATCGTACAGCGCCAGCGCGGAATCCCCGCCGGTGGCGCTGATTAGAATCAGGTCCGGCATCTGGGCGGCCACCGCTTCGGCGCTTGGCTCGCCGATGTACAGCCGTGCAACCTTACGCTGTTTTGCAATATCCCCCCACTGGCGCAGGAAACCCTGCGCGTCCGCCACGCGGTTGTTCGGCGTGGTTGCGCCGCTGGCAATGACCGGCGCGTCAATCGCCAGCAGAGATCCGGTTAAGGTCACGCTGGTGGAGACAATGCGCGTCGGTTTGCTCTCAAGTGTATGCATGCCGCGGCTGTCGTTGACCTGGCGCGGCCAGTCTGCGGCGGTGGCTGAGGTTAGTCCTAAAACAAAAAGTCCTGTCAGAAGAAGGGCATTGCGGCAAACGGCAGCGATTTTCACAGAGCGGCATCCTGTTTTTATTGAAGATAATGCTTCTCATTTTCATGGTTGCCGGGAAGGGATGCAAGTGTTTGTCGCAGAAGTTAATGGCCCGACGGTTGACAGCGGCGCGCTGTGGGATTAGGTTAGCCGACGAAAATATAAATGATAATCATTATTGCTTCTTTTATCATTTTGAGGAGGATGATATGGACACGTCCCTGGCTGAGGAAGTTCAGCACACCGCGACCACGCTGCAATCAGACAGCTTTTTCTTTATGTCGCCTTACCGCAGTTTTACCACCTCAGGCTGTTTTGCCCGATTCTCTGAACCTGCCGTCGGCGGCGACGATCCGGCGGGGCAGTTCCAGCAGAGATTAGCCCAGGCTTTCCGGGATGCGAAAGCCAGCGGCATCGCTCATCCCGTCATGGTAGGGGCCATCCCGTTCGATACCCGCAAGCCGTCTTCGCTGTTTATTCCGCAACGCTGGGAGACGTTTTCCCGTCCCGCGCGTCAGCAGTCCGCACGCTATTTCTCCGGCGCGCAGGCGCTGAAGGTGGAACAGCGCACCGAGATCCCCGCTCAGCCCGTTTTTGAAGAGATGGTCGCGCGCGCCGCTTCGCTCACCGCCACGCCGCAGGTGAATAAGGTAGTGCTGTCGCGCCTGATTGATATCGCCACCGACAAAAAAATGGACAGCGGCGCGCTGATGGAGCGTCTGATCGCTCAGAACCCGGCGAGCTTCAACTTCCACGTGCCGCTGGAAGACGGCGGCGTGCTGCTCGGCGCCAGCCCGGAACTGCTGCTGCGCAAAGAGGGCAGGCACTTTAGCTCGCTGCCGCTGGCAGGCTCCGCGCGCCGCCAGCCGGACGACGTGCTGGATCGCGAGGCGGGCAATAAGCTGCTGGCCTCCGAAAAGGACCGCCACGAACACGACCTGGTGACCCAGGCGATGAAGGCCATTCTGGCGCCGCGCAGCCATCACCTGAGCATGCCGTCTTCCCCGCAGCTCATCACCACGCCGACGCTGTGGCATCTGGCGACGCCGGTTGAAGGTGACGCGCGCGAGAACGAAAACGCCCTGACGCTGGCCTGCCTGCTGCACCCGACCCCGGCCCTGAGCGGCTTCCCGCATCAGGCGGCTAAAGAACTGATTGCCGAGCTGGAGCCGTTTGACCGCGAGCTGTTCGGCGGCATCGTCGGCTGGTGCGACAGCGAAGGCAACGGCGAGTGGGTGGTGACCATCCGCTGCGCGCGTCTTCACGAAAATACCGTTCGCCTGTTTGCCGGCGCGGGCATTGTGCCTGCCTCCTCCCCGGTGGGCGAGTGGCGCGAGACGGGCGTGAAGCTCTCCACCATGCTTAACGTGTTTGGCCTGCACTAAGGAACGTTTATGACTATTCCCTTTACCCGCTGGCCTGAGGATTTTGCCCGCCGCTACCGTGAAAAAGGCTACTGGCAGGATCTGCCGCTGACCCACATCCTGACGGACCATGCGCAAAGCGATGCGGTGGCGATTATCGACGGCGAACGGCACATCACCTACCGCGCGTTTAATGAGGCGGTGAATAACCTCGCGTCTGCCCTTCAGGCGCAGGGGCTGCACCGCGGCGAGACCGCGCTGGTGCAGCTCGGCAACGTGGCCGAGTTTTACATCACCTTTTTCGCGCTGCTGCAGATCGGCGTCGCGCCGGTTAACGCGCTCTTTAGCCATCAGCGCAGCGAGCTGAACGCCTACGCCGCCCAGATCAAACCCGCCGTGCTGATTGCCGATCGCGAACATGCCCTGTTCGCGGGGGATGATTTTCTCAATACCTTTGTGGATGAACACCGCTCGGTTCGCGCCGTGCTGCTGCGCGGCGATAAGGGTGAACATGCGCTGGAAGCGGCGATTGCGCGCCCGGCGGACAACTTCATCCCGAACCCGACGCCCGCAGACGAGGTGGCGTTCTTCCAGCTCTCCGGCGGCAGCACAGGCACGCCGAAGCTGATCCCGCGTACGCACAACGACTACGACTACAGCATCCGCCGCAGCAATGAAATCTGCGGCATCACTGCGCACACCCGCTATCTGAACGCGCTTCCCGCGGCGCATAACTACGCCATGAGCTCGCCGGGATCGTTAGGCGTGTTCACGGCGGGCGGCTGCGTGGTGCTGGCGAACGATCCGAGCGCCACGCTCTGCTTCCCGCTGATTGAGCAGCATCAGATCAACGTGACGTCGCTGGTCCCTCCGGCGGTGAGCCTCTGGCTGCAGGCGATTGCCGACGGCGCGGGGAACGCGCAGCTGAAATCCCTCAAGCTGCTCCAGGTGGGCGGCGCACGCCTCTCCGCCACGCTCGCGGCGCGTATTCCGGCGGAAATCGGCTGCCAGCTGCAGCAGGTGTTTGGCATGGCGGAAGGGCTGGTGAACTACACCGCCCTCGACGACGCACCGGAACGCATCATCAACACCCAGGGCCGCCCAATGTGTCCGGACGACGAGGTGTGGGTGGCGGACGAGGACGGCAACCCGCTGCCGCGCGGGGAAGTCGGGCGCCTGATGACGCGCGGCCCGTACACCTTCCGCGGCTATTTCAACAGCCCGGAGCACAACGCCAGCGCCTTTGATGCCAACGGTTTCTACTGCTCCGGCGATCTGATCGCCATTGATGAGCAGGGCTACATCACCGTGCAGGGGCGCGAGAAAGATCAGATCAACCGCGGTGGCGAAAAGATTGCCGCCGAAGAGATCGAAAACCTGCTGCTGCGCCACGAAGCGGTGATCCACGCCGCGCTGGTGAGCATGGAGGACAGCCTGCTGGGCGAAAAAAGCTGTGCGTATCTGGTGGTGAAACAGCCCCTGCGTGCGGTTGAGGTGCGCCGCTTCCTGCGTGAGCAGGGCGTTGCCGAATTTAAGCTGCCGGACCGCGTGGAGAGCGTGGATGCGCTTCCGCTCACGCCGGTCGGCAAAGTTGATAAGAAACAGTTGCGCCTGTGGCTTGCTGAACACGCCCGGGGCTGAGGAACAGAGAATGGCCATTCCAAAATTAACCGCTTACGCGCTGCCAACCGCCGTAGAGCTGCCGACCAACAAGGTCAACTGGGCGTTTGAGCCGGAGCGCGCCGCGCTGCTGATCCACGATATGCAGGAGTATTTCTTGAACTTCTGGGGCGAAAATAGCGACATGATGCAGCAGGTGGTGGCGAACATCGTTAAACTTCGCGCTTACTGCAAAGAACACAATATCCCGGTGTACTACACCGCGCAGCCGAAAGAGCAGAGCGATGAAGACCGTGCCCTGCTGAACGACATGTGGGGGCCGGGCCTGACCCGCTCGCCGGAGCAGCAGCGTATCGTGGCTGAACTGACGCCGGACGAAGCGGACACCGTGCTGGTGAAGTGGCGCTACAGCGCGTTTCACCGCTCACCGCTGGAGCAGATGCTGAAAGAGACCGGCCGCAACCAGCTGCTGATTACCGGCGTTTATGCCCACATCGGCTGCATGACCACCGCCACCGACGCCTTTATGCGCGACATCAAGCCGTTCTTTATCGCCGACGCGCTGGCGGATTTCACCCGCGACGAGCACCTGATGTCGCTGAAATACGTGGCAGGACGTTCTGGCCGCGTGGTGATGACCGACGAGCTGCTGCCGTCCGTTCCGGCAACGAAAGCCGCGCTGCGCGCGCTGATCCTGCCGCTGCTGGACGAGTCCGACGAGCCGATGGATGACGAAAACCTGATCGACTACGGTCTGGACTCGGTGCGCATGATGGCGCTGGCCGCCCGCTGGCGGAAGGTGCACGGCGACATCGACTTCGTGATGCTGGCGAAAAATCCGACCCTCGACGCATGGTGGGCGCTGCTCTCCCGTGAGGTGAAGTGATGGCGGGGTTCGATTTTACCGGTAAAACGGTTTGGGTAACGGGCGCGGGTAAAGGTATTGGCTATGCGACCGCGCTGGCCTTTGTGGAGTCGGGCGCGCGGGTGACCGGGTTCGATCTGGCCTTCCCGCAGGACGATTATCCGTTTGCCACCGAAACGCTGGACGTGGCGGACGCGGCGCAGGTGGGCGACGTCTGCGGGCGTTTACTCGGCACCCTTGAGCGCCTCGACGTGCTGGTTAACGCGGCGGGCATTCTGCGCATGGGCGCGACGGACGAGCTTTCGCAGGAAGACTGGCAGCAGACCTTTGCAGTTAACGTCGGCGGTGCGTTTAACCTGTTTCAGCAGACGATGGGCCAGTTCCGCCGTCAGCAGGGCGGAGCGATAGTGACCGTGGCCTCCGACGCGGCGCACACCCCGCGCATCGGGATGAGCGCCTACGGCGCGTCGAAGGCGGCGCTGAAAAGCCTGGCGCTGACCGTCGGGCTGGAGCTGGCGGGGAGCGGCGTGCGCTGTAACCTGGTGTCGCCCGGCTCAACGGATACCGACATGCAGCGCACCCTGTGGAAAAGCGACGACGCGGAACAGCAGCGTATTCGCGGCTTTGGCGAGCAGTTTAAGCTCGGCATTCCGCTGGGCAAAATCGCCCGTCCGCAGGAAATTGCCGCCACCGTGCTGTTCCTTGCGTCCGATGCCGCCAGCCATATTACCCTGCAGGATATCGTGGTGGACGGCGGCTCCACGCTGGGGGCGTAATGATCTGGAAACGTCATTTATCGCTTGAAGAACTGAACGCCACCAGCGTGAACACCCTGGTGGCGCACCTGGGCATCGTCTATACCCGCCTCGGGGACGACACGCTGGAAGCGGAGATGCCGGTGGATGCCCGTACCCATCAGCCGTTTGGCCTGCTGCACGGCGGGGCGTCGGCGGCGCTGGCGGAAACGCTGGGCTCAATGGCCGGTTTTCTGATGACCCGCGACGGGCAGAGCGTGGTCGGCACAGAGCTGAACGCCACGCACCATCGTGCGGTCTCTCACGGTAAGGTGCGCGGCATGTGTCAGCCGCTGCATCTGGGGCGTTCGAGCCAGAGCTGGGAGATCGTGGTATTTGACGAGCAGGGGCGGCGGTGCTGTACCTGTCGGTTGAGTACGATGGTGCTGGGGTAAGTCATTCAGCTGAAAGTGATCGGCTTAACACTGTGGTGTAAATCTCTGGTTTGACCACGCATTATTGCGTTTCAAAGTTGTTAAATTTTATCCGTTGTTCTAGAAACAAAATGTAACATCTCACTGTTTCACAACAACGGACAACAACTATGAACAACTCAGGGAAATACCTTACGTGGGCGGTGCTCTCCGTTGTGGGAGCCTTTGCCCTGGGCTATATCGCCCTCAACCGGGGGGAGCAGATCAATGCGCTCTGGATCGTCGTTGCCTCCGTCTGCATTTATCTCATTGCGTACCGTTTTTATGGCCGCTATATCGCAAAGACGGTACTGGGCGTAGACGGCACACGCATGACGCCTGCCGTGCGCCACAACGACGGGCTGGACTACGTGCCGACCGATAAAAAAGTGCTGTTCGGTCACCATTTCGCGGCGATTGCCGGTGCAGGCCCGCTGGTGGGGCCGGTGCTGGCGGCGCAGATGGGCTACCTGCCGGGGATGATCTGGATCCTCGCGGGCGTGGTGCTGGCGGGCGCGGTGCAGGACTTTATGGTGCTGTTCGTCTCCACCCGTCGCGACGGCCGTTCTCTGGGTGAGCTGGTGAAAGAGGAGATGGGGGCAACCGCCGGGGTGATTGCGCTGGTGGCGACCTTTATGATCATGGTGATCATCCTCGCGGTGCTGGCGATGATCGTGGTGAAAGCGCTGACCCACAGCCCGTGGGGAACCTACACGGTCGCCTTTACCATTCCGCTGGCGCTGTTTATGGGGATTTACATTCGCTACCTGCGCCCGGGGCGCATCGGTGAAGTGTCGGTGATTGGCCTGGTGTTTCTGGTGTTCGCCATTATCTCCGGCGGCTGGGTGGCGGAAAGCCCGACCTGGGCACCATTCTTCGACTTTACCGGCGTGCAGCTGACCTGGATGCTGGTGGGCTACGGCTTTGTGGCGGCGGTGCTGCCGGTGTGGCTGCTGCTGGCCCCGCGCGATTACCTCTCAACCTTCCTGAAAATCGGCACCATCGTCGGGCTGGCCATCGGCATTCTGATTATGCGCCCGACCCTGACCATGCCTGCGCTGACCAAATTCATCGACGGTACCGGCCCGGTCTGGACTGGTAACCTGTTCCCGTTCCTGTTTATTACCATCGCCTGCGGTGCGGTGTCGGGCTTCCACGCGCTGATTGCCTCCGGGACCACGCCGAAGATGCTGGCCAACGAGAATCAGGCCTGCCTGATTGGCTACGGCGGCATGCTGATGGAGTCCTTCGTGGCGATTATGGCGCTGGTCTCCGCCTGCATTATCGACCCGGGCGTTTACTTTGCGATGAACAGCCCGATGGCGGTACTGGCCCCGGCCGGCACCGTTGACGTAGTAGCGTCCGCCGCGCAGGTGGTGAGCGGCTGGGGCTTTGCCATTACCCCGGAAACGCTGACGCATATCGCTAATGAGGTTGGCGAGCAGTCAATTATCTCCCGCGCGGGTGGGGCACCGACGCTGGCGGTGGGCATGGCCTACATTCTCCACGGCGCGCTGGGCGGGCTGATGGACGTGTCGTTCTGGTATCACTTCGCCATCCTGTTCGAGGCGCTGTTTATTTTGACGGCGGTTGATGCGGGAACCCGTGCGGCGCGCTTTATGCTCCAGGATCTGCTGGGGGTGATCTCCCCGAACCTGAAGCGGACCGATTCGCTCCCGGCTAACCTGCTGGCGACGGCGCTGTGCGTGCTGGCGTGGGGCTACTTCCTGCATCAGGGCGTGGTCGATCCGCTGGGCGGGATCAACACCCTGTGGCCGCTGTTCGGTATCGCCAACCAGATGCTGGCGGGCATGGCGCTGATGCTCTGTGCGGTGGTGCTGTTCAAGATGAAGCGCCAGCGCTACGCGTGGGTGGCGCTGGTACCAACCGCGTGGCTGCTGATCTGTACCCTGACGGCGGGCTGGCAAAAAGCCTTCAGCCCGGACAACAAGGTGGGCTTCCTGGCCATCGCCAACAAGTTTCAGGCGATGATCGACAGCGGTAAGATCCCGGCGCAGTACACCGAGTCACAGCTGTCGCAGCTGGTGTTCAACAACCGTCTGGATGCCGGGCTGACCATCTTCTTTATGGTGGTGGTTGTGGTGCTGGCGTTGTATTCTCTGAAAACCGCGCTGGCGGCGCTGAAGGTCGACACGCCGACGGCGAAAGAGATGCCGTACGAGCCCATGCCTGAAAACCTGGACGAGATTGTGACCCAGGCGAAAGGGGCGCACTAACCTTTGTGCCGGGTGGCGGCTTCGCCTTACCCGGCCTACATTACCTGTGAGATCAAAACTATGTTCGACACCCTTTCCAAAGCAGGTAAGTACCTGGGCCAGGCCGCCAAAATGATGATTGGCGTGCCGGACTACGACAACTACGTCGAGCATATGCGCGTCAACCACCCGGACCAGACGCCGATGACCTACGAAGAGTTTTTCCGCGACCGCCAGGACGCCCGTTACGGCGGCAAGGGCGGGGCGAAGTGCTGTTAACCCTCTTTCGGGAGATAGAGGCTGATTTGCTCCTGCTTGCAGCCATAAATTGCCGCCAGCTTTTCGCGGGTGCGCTTTTGCGGACGGGAGTCCAGCGCTTCCAGCTGTGATACGGCGGACTGGCTGATGCCGAGTTTTTCCGCCACCTCCTGCTGCGACATGCCGCGCAGAATGCGCCATGCGGCCTGCAGGCTGACGTTCTCGTTATGCATGACGTCGCACACTTCCCCCGGTAAACCTACGTTATCGTAGATATCTGATTCGTAAGGGATGTCTTCCCAGTCGTTTTCATCATCGTCATCATACTCAAGCATGGCTAAACGCATGCGAAAATATTCATCGTAGGGAATGACTACATACTGTTTTTTTCCTTCTTCATCCTTGATGAACTGAACAGTCATATTCCGTATGCTCCTCATGAAGGTAGGTGGTGGTTGTCCGGCGTTTTACCGCCACTACGTAACAGGTATCACCCGGCGGGTCTCCGAAGGTGTAAATGACCCTGTAATCACCTAATCGCAACCTGTAGTGGTTTTCGGGAGAAGATAATTTCTTGATATCCGCGAAAGGTGATGTTTTATCATCCATCTTCTCCAGCCTGAATTTAATGCGGTTCTGATATCGCGTATCGATTTTAGAAAATTGCTTCTCTGCTGTTTTTGACCACACGATCTTCATCCGTACCTCCACTGTACGCCCACACAAATTATAAGGAAATAATAAGACTATTAGATAAATTCCGAATTTCTTATGGGGTACTGTAGAGCGGAAAAAAAGCGCAGGTAAGAGGCAAAACGCAAACCGTCGAGGCGGCTCGACAAGGCCTCTGCCGGGCGACAGAGGCTTGCAGGAATATTGCGATCAGGCGTTCAAACCGCCGTCCACGTCCAGACCGGTGCCTGAGATCTGCCCGGCTGCCGGGCTGGCGAGGAAGGTGACCGCCGCCGCGACGTCTTCCGGCTGGCCGTAATGGCCCAGGGCAATAAGCTGACGCTGTGAGTCAGCCTGTTCACCGTCCTCCGGGTTCATATCGCTGTTGGTCGGGCCGGGGTGCACCAGGTTAACGGTAATACCGCGCGGGCCAAGATCGCGGGCCAGACCGCGGGTGAGGGAGTTCAGTGCAGATTTGGTCATTGAGTAGACGGCAATCCCCGGCTGTGCCACGCGGTTCGCCAGACAGCTGCCGATGTTGATGATGCGTCCGCCGTCGGACATGTGCACCAGCGCTTCCTGAATGGCGATCACCACGCCGCGAATGTTGACGTTGATCAGTGCGTCGATGTCCGCCAGCGTCATGGACTCCAGCGGGCCGCCTCGCGCGATACCGGCGTTATTGACCAGGATGTCCAGTCCGCCGAGAGAGCGTGCCGCATGGGTGACGGCATCCTGAATCGCCTGCGCGCTGGCGCTGTCCGCCTGAATGGCCTCGCCGTGCCGCCCCAGCGCCTTAATTTCATCGGCGACCACCTGGGCTTTATCGGCGGATTTTTCATAGGTGATGACCACATCGGCACCGGCGCGCGCCAGCGACAGGGCAATCGCACGACCCAGCCCGCGGCTGGCGCCGGTAACCAGCGCCTTTTTACCTGTTAAATCGATCTGCATGATGACCTCGTTACGAGAGTGGTGAGAACCATCATTAGGTATAGCCCGTCGGCGCAATTAACGGCGGAAGGATTCTACTTTCTCAAACGCGGCGCGCAGAGCCTCAGGCGTTAACGTCACCGGCAGATAGTGAATCGACTCCACCGGGCGCAGCGTGTGGGCGATGACCTTGTCGAGATCGTCGCGGTTATTGATGTCGACGTCCAGCTCGCGAAGCGTGGTCGGCAGGTTAAAGCGCCGGTATGCCGCCACCAGCTGCGCCAGCACGTCGTCCTGGCCGAGCAGGGCACTCTGCACCAGAATGCCGTAGGCCACCTTGGTGCCGTGCAGGTATTTTTCCGTCTGCGGCAGCACGGTCAAGCCGTTGTGCACCGCGTGTGCCGCCGCCACGCGGGTGTAGCGTTCGCCCAGGCCGCCGACCATCCCGCCGCCGGCAATAATGGCGTCCACCACGTCCCGAAACGCCTGCGTTAGCTCGCCGCGCTGCTGGTCGGCAAGCGCTTGCTCACTGTGTTCCAGCAGCACGTCGCGGATCGCCAGCGCGCCGTTAAGGCCAAGGCGCACGGTCAGCGGCAGGATTTCCGGCTGTGGGGCGAGAACCACCGCTTCGTACCACTTCGCCAGCGTATCGCCGATGCCCGCCAGCAAATATTCCGCCGGGGCGTTCAGAACGATCCGCGGCTCCACCAGCACCAGAAAGTTAGCGTCGTCAAAAATCTCAAACTGCAGCGCCTGACCGGCATCGTTGTACCAGACGGAGAGCGGCGTCCACGCTGCGCAGGTGGCGGCGATGGTGGGAATGCCCACGAACGGAACGCCTAAGCGGCGCGCCACGGCCTTGACGGTGTCCATCACCGCGCCGCCGCCCACGCCAATCACCACGCTGGCATCGCTGCCGGATTCGTTCACCAGACGGGTGACGTCGCGCTCGCTGCAGTGGCCTTTAAACAGCAGGTGCTTCGCCCCCGGCGCGTTAAAGCTCTCCGGCAGGAACGGGCGCGCGCCCTCTATTGCGCGCTCGCCGTAAATCCACACTGCGCGGGAAAGCTGTTCCGGGGTAAAGAAGTCATTCAGATGCGCAAGGCTTCCGGAATGGGAGAAGTAGTTCGCCGGGCCGGGCACGACGCGGATGTCGGTGTTGCTCATGGTGTTGTCCTTTTTTCGCAAGCGCTAACCCGATGTTATGTCTGGACATCCGGATGGCTAATAATATTTCGCTTTATCTTATGCCTTTTCCGTCGTTGTCAGTCAACCGGAGCTGTGAAAAATTCGATAAATCAGAAGAGTTATGAAGGATTTACGCGGATGGTTTCCAGTCGCCTTGAAATGCGCGGTATCAGCCTGGCCTTTTCCGGCTTTCAGGCGCTGACGCGCGTGGACTTCACGCTGAACGGCGGGTCGGTGCATGCGCTGACTGGCGCCAACGGTGCGGGGAAATCAACGCTGATGGCGGTGCTGTGCGGGACGCACGACCACTATGAAGGCGAAATCAGCATTAACAACCAGCCGGTAAGCATCCGCGAGCCGCTGGACGCCAAACGGCTGGGCATCCACCTCGTGCAGCAGGAGGTGGACGTGGCGCTAATCCCGGGGTTAAGCATTGCTGAAAACATCATGCTCGACCAGCTGGCGCAGCCGGGGCACCGCTACCGCTGGCGCACCGTTCGTCAGCAGGCGAGACAGGCGCTGGCGCAGCTCGACGTTACGCTGGACGTTCGCCGCTCCATCGACAGCTGCACGCTTGCCGAAAAGCAGCAGATTTTGCTGGCACGCGCTTTGTCCCACCACTGCCGTTTTTTGATTCTTGACGAGCCCACCGCGCCGCTGGACGCGCACGAGAGCGAGCGTCTGTTTGCGGTGGTAAGACGTCTGCAACAGCAGGGCATCGGCGTGGTGTTTATCTCCCACCGCATTCACGAGCTAAAAGCTATCTGCGACACCCTGACGGTGCTGCGCGACGGCAAGCTGATTGAGTCCGGCCCGATGGCCGATCTCAGCGGTGAAGAGATTGTTGAGAAGATGCTCGGCCACGTGCTGAGCGATATCTACCCGCCCGCGCGACCGCCGCACGGCGACGAAACGCTGCTGCGAGTGGAAGGCCTGCACGACGACGCGCTGCTGAAGGATATCTCCCTGCACCTGCGCAAAGGCGAAATTCTCGGCATTGCCGGGCTGGCGGGGGCGGGGAAAACCGAACTCTGCAAGGCGCTGTTTGGCGCCAGCAAAAGCCGCGTGGCGCGCGGTGAGCTGAATCATCAATCCTGGCAGCCGCGCGATCCGGCAGACTCGGTGCTGCGCGGCCTGGCGCTGGTGCCGGAGGAGCGGCGCAAGGAGGGCATTTTTATCGACGAGCCGGTGAGCATGAACCTTGCCGTGTGCGCCGATAACAGCTTCTCGCGCTGGAGCCTGTTTGGTCATCGTCAGGCGTGGCGCTGGGCGGAAGAGGTCATTGCCCGCGTCGGCGTTCGCGCCCGCGGTCCCGGACAGGTTTTGCGACGTCTCTCCGGCGGCAACCAGCAGAAGGTGGCCATCGGCAAGTGGCTGCGTAACGATGCGAGCGTGCTGATTTTCGACGAGCCGACCAAAGGCGTTGACGTGAAGGCCAAAACCGATCTGTTCCAGCTGATTGACGGCCTGGCTCGCGAGGGCAAAGGGGTGATTTACGCCTCCGGCGAGTTCGCCGAGCTGGTGGGACTGTGCGACCGCATCTGCGTCCTGTGGGACGGGCGCATCGTGGCGGAAATCGCCGGGGAAGAGGCCCGTGAAGAGACACTACTTTATTATTCAACCGGAGGAACGGCGTCGTGAGCAAGGCCCTTTCAGTGACCGCGGCGGTGTCTGGCCGTCAGCAACTTTTTGATTTTCTCTATAAATGGGGCATGCTGCTCACCGTCGTCGCGCTGGTGGCCGTCTTTGGCCTGGCGTCGGACAGCTTCCTCGACCCGAACAACATCATCAATATTCTGCGCTCGATTGCCATCGTGACGGTGATTGCCATAGGCGTGTCGATTTCATTGACCGTCGGCGGGTTCGATCTTTCCGTGGGCTCCACGGCGTCGCTGGCGAACGCGCTGGTCATTTCGCTCTTCGTCTGGCACGGCTTCGGCACCACCGAGTCGATTGTAATCACCCTCGCGCTCTGTACGCTGGTCGGCCTGTTTAACGCTTTCCTGATCGTCATCCTGCGTATTCCGGACATGCTCGCGACGCTCGCCAGCCTGTTTGTCATCCAGGGCGTGGCGATGACCTACAGCTACGGCGGGTCGATTACCGAGAACATGGTGCTGCCGAGCGGCGACATGGCGGAAGGGACCATTCCGGCGGCGTTCAGCCTGCTGGGGCAGGTGCCGACCATCGTCATCATCATGCTGGCGGTGACCCTTCTGGCGCAGCTGGGGCTGTCGCTGACCACTCACGGACGCCGGATGTACGCCATTGGCGGTAACCCGGAAGCGGCGCGCCTCTCGGGCATTCGCACCACGCGCTACAAGGTGGCGGCCTACGTGATTGCCTCTCTGCTGGCGGGGCTGGGCGGCATTCTGCTGGCCTCCCGCATTGGCTCATCGCAGGTGAACGCGGGCGGCGGCTATCTGATGGATGCGGTGGCAGCGGCGTGGATTGGCTTCTCGCTGGCCGGGTCCGGCAAGCCGAACGCGCTTGGCACGCTGGTGGGGGCGGTGATCCTCGGCGTGCTGTCGAACGGGCTGGTGATGCTCTCCGTGCCGTATTACGCCATGGACATAATAAAAGGGCTGGTGCTCGCGGTAGCGCTGGCGATTACCTACATACAAAAACGCTGACAACACAACGGGATAAAAAATGAAAAAGATTGCGCTCTCTTTGGTGGCACTGGGGTTACTCACTTCTCTGCCGGGATTCGCGGCCACGCCCGCGCCGGTTCCGGCCGCCATTGCGAACCACGACGGACCGATCCGCATCGCGGTGATCCGTAACCTCGGCTCGGACGACAACACCACGCAGTTTGTTGCCGGGGCCATTCAGGAAGGGAAAAAGCTCGGCTTTAAGGTCAGCACCTTTTTGAGCAACGGGGATGACGCCAAATTCCAGGACTTCGTTAACCAGGCCATCAGCCAGAAATATGACGGGATCATCCTGTCGCAGGGCCGCGATCCGTACTCCACCGCGCTGGTGAAGAAGGCGGTGGATGCCGGGATCAAGGTCTCCGTATTTGATACCGCCGTAAACGGCGAGATCCCGGGCGTGACCGTCACCCAGCAGGACGACGCCTCCCTGACGAATCTCTCCTTCGGCCAGCTGGCGAAAGATTTCAACGGCAAGGCCAACATCGTCAAGCTGTGGGTGGCGGGCTTCCCGCCGATGGAGCGCCGTCAGGCAGCCTATAAAGAATTGCAAAAGCAGTACCCGGAGATTAAAGAGCTGGAATCCATCGGCGCGGTCTCTTCTGACGTGCAGGGCGACACCGCCAACAAGGTGGGCGCGATCCTGGCGAAATACCCGAAAGGCAAAATCGACGCCATCTGGGGCACCTGGGACGCCTTCAGCCAGGGGGCGTATAAAGCGCTGAAGGAGAATGGACGCACCGAGATCAAGCTCTATAGCATTGATATCTCCAACCAGGATTTACAGCTGATGCGCGAGCCGGGTAGCCCGTGGGCAGTGAGCGTGGCGGTGGATCCGAAGCTGATTGGTGCGACTAACGTGCGCCTGATCGCCAACAAGATTGCCGGGGAAGCCACGCCTGCCACCTACGACTTCAAAGCCGCTGCGATCCCGCAGGCGCTGCTGACCGCGCAGCCGGGGGCGGTGAACGTAGCGTCGCTGGGCAAAATCATTCCGGGCTGGGGCCAGACGGAAGATTTTATTGCGCCGTGGTTTGCGACGCTGGAAGCGAAAAATAAATGAGCATCCTCCCCACGCCAGAATACAGCCGCAATATGCGGCTGATCGGCCATAGCGACCAGGGCGGTCGCCCGGACGGCGTGCAGCTGATGGTGCACCGCGGTTTCGCCTGGATCGGCCATATGGTGTCGCAGGGCTTTTCGATAGTCGACGTGCGCGACCCGAAAAACCCGAAACCCGCGGGCTATGTGCCTGCGCCGCCGGGCACCTGGAACGTGCACCTCCAGGCGCATGACGACCTGCTGCTGGTGATTAACGCCCGGGATCTGTTTGCCGATGCCCGCTTCGCCGACGAGAAGGTCTACTACACCCGTCAGGTAGGAGAGACCGTCAGCGACGTGCAGGACAGGGGCTGGAGCGCCGGGCTTCGCGTTTTTGATATCTCCACCCCGGACGCGCCGTGCGAAATCGGCTTTCTGTCGCTGAGCGGGATTGGCATTCACCGCATCTGGTACGTCGGTGGCCGCTGGGCGTACGTGTCGGCGCTGATCGACGGTTTTACCGACTACATCTTTCTGACGATCGACCTGGCGGACCCGCGTAAGCCTGAGGTGGCAGGGCGCTGGTGGCTGCCGGGCATGAACCAGGCCGAAGGCGAACAGCCGAACTGGCCGGAAGGGAAACGCTACGCGCTCCACCACGCGATTATTGCCGGCGATACGGCGTACGGCAGCTGGCGCGACGGCGGCTTAACGCTGCTGGACGTGAAGGACCGCAGTCAGCCTAAGCTTATTAGCCACCGCAACTGGAGCCCGCCGTTTGGCGGCGGGACGCACACCGCGCTGCCGCTGCCGGACCGGGATCTGCTGGTGGTGCTGGACGAAGCGGTGCTGGATAACCAGCAGGACGGCGAGAAGCTGATCTGGCTGTTTGATATTCGCGAGCCGTCGAATCCGGTCAGCATTTCTACTTTCCCGCAGCCGGATGAAATCGACTACGTGGCAAAAGGGGCGCATTTTGGGCCGCACAACCTGCACGAGAACCGGCCGGGGAGCTTTGTCAGCTCAACGCTGATTTTTGCTACCTATCAGAATGCGGGCGTGCGCGCGTATGACATCTCCAATCCGTATCGCCCAGTGGAAACCGGTGCGCTGGTGCCCGCGGCACCGGAGAGGATGATGGACACGCGGCCGAATCGCCCGCAGGTGATCCAGTCCTGTGACGTGTTTGTGGATGCGCAGGGAATTATCTACAGCACGGACTATAACGCCGGGCTGTCGGTGATTGAGTATCTGGGGTAAGTGCGGTTTGATGCCCTCTCCCACAGGGAGAGGGAGAAAATCAACTGTATTGCCGCACCCGCGCCACCAGATCTTCCGCGCTGTCGATACGGTCGGCAATCACAATGAGCGCCTTGCCGAGCGTTATCGCGTGGCGCAGGCACTCGTGGCGCATGGCCTCGTCCTGAATGGTGTCGATATCCGCGACGTGGGAAAGCCCGACGCTTCGGCGAATGAGTTCGGTGCCGCAGAACCCGATGGCATCATGCCAGACTTTTTTCAGGAACGCGGAGGCATAGCCTGGCGCGCTGAGCGCGGTGTCGCGCGTTTTCTCGTGTGCCAGCGCCTGGAAGCGTTCCGCGAAGGTGTTCCACAGCTCCTGAATATCGGTCAGGCGCTGCTCGCGCGCGGCGGCGGCATCGCGAATGCCCAGATGGCCCGGCAGGCCGCAGAAGTTGAGCAGCAGGTTGCCGATGGCGGTGCCGACGTCAAAGCCAATCGGCCCGAAATAGCCGAACTCGGCGTCGATGGCCTTCAGGCTGCCGTCGGCCACAAATATCGAGCCGCTGTGAATATCCCCGTGCAGCAGCGCTTCGGCATGCGAGAAGAAGCGGTGCTTCAGGGAGGCCACGGCAATTTTTAGCGGGGCGTCGTCGCGCAGGGCGGCGACGTCATTTTCCAGCTCGGCAGGGTAGTTATTGCGCTCATGAACCTGGTACGGATCGTTGAAGAACAGATCTTCGGTGATCTCACACATCTCCGGGTTGATGAATTTCGCCACCTGCGCTTTTTTCGCGTGCGGGTGCAGGTAGAAATCGCTGGTGTGAAACAGCGCGTGCGCGAGGTATTCGCCCAGCTGGTGCGCCGCCTGCGGGTAGTAAATGTTGTTGATCAGCTCGCCGCGCCAGATGCGATGGCTGGAGAGATCTTCCATCACCATCACCGCCAGTTCCGGATCAAAGTGGTGGATTTTCACGGTGTGCTGCGGGCTGTGCTGGTAATGCTCGACCAGGGTTTGCGCCTCGAGGCGGGCGCGATCCAGCGTCAGCGGCCATGACTCGCCGACGCAGCGCACGTAGGGCAGTGCCTGTTTGACGATAATGCGGCTGACGCCCGCGCTGTCGTAAATTTTAAAAACCAGATTGAGGTTGCCGTCGCCCACTTCCTGCGCCTCTACCAGCGATGACGGATCGTCAAGCCCACCAAACTGCCTGGCATACTCCACGGCGTCCTGAGCGGTAAAGGTACGGTATTGCGACATGGCCTGTTCCTCATGAGTTAACTAATTAAGACATGTAGACGTCTATACATCTGGATTTCATCCTGACACAATGTGCTACAACAACGCAACAGGGAATTAACGACATGCAGACATTACAGACGACCAGCCTGCGGGTGGCGGATAATCAGCTCTTTATTCTCGACCAGCAGGCGCTTCCGCAGGAGAAACGCTGGCTGGATGCCTCAACGGTGGAGGCGCTGGTTGGGCATATCCATGCTCTGCGCGTGCGTGGCGCGCCGTTGATTGGTCTCTCTGCAAGCCTGCTGCTGGCGCTGCTGGCGGAAAACGGTAAAAGCCGCGATGAGCTGGCGGTGGCGCTGGAAACGCTTCGCGCATCCCGCCCGACGGCGGTAAACCTGATGAACAACCTCGACCGCATGAAGCTTGCGCTGTGGGAAGAGGATTTCGTTCCGGCGCTGGTGGCTGAGGCGCTGCGCCTGATTGACGAAGACAAACGGCTTTGCGACGCGATTGCAAAAGCGGGCAGCGCGCTGGTGAAGCCCGGCAGCCGTCTGCTGACCCACTGCAACACCGGCGGGCTGGCAACCGCGGGCGTCGGTACGGCGCTGGGCGTGATTGCCCGGGCGCATCAGGAAGGCAACGTCAGCAGCGTCTGGGTGGATGAAACCCGTCCGCTGTTGCAGGGCGGCAGGCTGACCGCATGGGAGCTGGGCGAGCTGGGGGTGCCGTATCAGCTGATTACCGACTCCATGGCCGCCAGCCTGATGGCGAAAGGGCAGGTGCACGCCGTGTGGGTGGGCGCAGACCGCATTGCGGCTAACGGTGACGTGGCGAACAAGATCGGCACTTATTCGCTGGCGGTGCTGGCGAAATTTCACGGTATTCCGTTTTACGTCGCCGCCCCGCAAACGACGCTCGACCCGGCCTGCCCGAACGGGGATGCGATCCCCATCGAGCAGCGCGCCGCCAGCGAGGTGACGGGCGTTGCCGGAAGCTTTGGCGCGGTGCAGTGGGCGCCGGAAGACGCGGTGGTGTATAACCCTGCATTTGACGTCACGCCTGCCTCGCTGATTAGTGGCTGGGTGCTGGATACGGGTGTGGTCACGCCGGATGAGGTGGCGGAAGGGAAATTTGCCTGAGTCCGGCTATCCTTTAAGGGGGTTCCCTGAGAGGACAACATCGTGACGCTCGATCCTGAAACAGACTTAAAACTGGAGCGCGTGGTGGACGCACCGCGCGACCTGCTCTGGTTCTGCTGGACCACGCCGGAGCACATCAAAAACTTCTTCATTCCTGCTCCGCACAAGGTGACCGAATGCGACCTCGACCTGCGCGTGGGCGGGCGGTTCAACACCGTGTTTGAGGTGGACGGACAGCGGATGGATAACCGGGGTGTCTTCCTGGAAATCGACCCGGGGAAAAAACTGGTGTTTACCGACGGCTATACCGAAGGCTGGAAACCGGCCGAGAAGCCGTTTATGACGGCAATTTTGTTGCTGGAAGACGTCGGGGAGGGGAAAACCCGCTATACGGCGATAGCGCGCCATCCGACGAAGGAAATCCGCGAGCAGCATGAACAGATGGGCTTCCATGAAGGGTGGGGGATTGTGGTGGATCAGCTGGTGGCGTATGTGAAAGGGCTTAACGCTTAGTGCGCGCTGGTGCCCTCACCCCGACCCTCTCCCACAGGGCTGAGGGTTCCCCAGTAATTTTTAAGCAGAAGCATTAACGTTGTTTCAGAACGATTTAAGGCTTTCAGCGATGCTCTGGTCCGGCTGTAAATCGCTGAGGCGTTTCCTGCAGGCCGGGGCGAGGCGCAGGGATGCGCCGAGAGGGCGGGCTTTACAGGGACGTTACCTCCGCCCGTACCCGATAAGCCGGAAGGAATAAGCCGAGGGCACCGCGAAGCGGCGATTTACCGCCGGGAGCCCGGGTCGCCAGGGTGGTGGCGACTGAGCCACCCTGGCACGTTCACCGGTCATGTCGTTACAGAGTAGCAGGGAACATAAAGTGAACGGAATGACCACCACAGCCGTATGTTCCCCTCACCCTAACCCTCTCCCCTGTACAGTCCGGGGACATGGTAGACAGGTGTTCGGGGACATGGTGAACACTTTTTAACATCCTTTACCCATGGTGAACACTTTTTAACATCCTTTACCCATGGTGATCGACTTTTTCTTCAGGTCGATCACCCCCACTTTCGTGCTGTACCACCACACTTCATAGCAGCCGTCATCCTGTGTCTCCCTCAGCCCGACCCG
>NZ_JADCLB010000018.1:174009-434582 GCF_014982245.1 Enterobacter cloacae complex sp. P6RS | reverse complement strand
ATTGTTTACTTATGATACAAAAATGAATTTATTTGAAATTCGTGACAATGCCTCTTCAGAGTCGATATATGGTTCATTTGATAACTTCACTGATTTCTTAAGAGAGATCCTAGATACTGTCGCATAGTCTGTGAATGGGGGCATAAGAGTCCCCTTCTCCTACGCTATCCATTTTTTATAACAATCTAAGATTAACGTAGCCCCATTTGTATGGGGCTTTGTTCTGGCCCATTAATAAATAATTTTATTCCAGCTGCCACGCCCCGCCAGCAATAAGCGACGCACTCCCCGTCCAGGCAAACATTGCCAGTTCGCGCGCCCCTTCATCAGGATAAATGCGGCTGCTCAGGCACGCCTCCCCTTCATTGACAAACACTTCCACTGACGAGCTGTCAACGAACAGGCGCAGGCTTAGCGTGTCGTTCAGATTCAGCGCGACGCTTCGGGTACCGCACAGGCCATACTGCGGATAATAACGCTCCAGCACCAGGCGCTGCATCTGCGCATCAACGTAGAGACGGAATCCGTCGCCAAGACGAATGCCGTACTGCTCCGCGCTGCTGTTAGCACAGTCCCACTGCAGAATGACCTCCATCGCATCGCAGCTTTCCACCTGAACGATCTGCTGATTGTTGAGCGTGCTCACCGGCCAGGGGAACCACGCTCCCCGCAGGATTTCCACTTCTCTGGCTGGCCGCATCTGCAGGCGGTTATCCGCGCTTAGCATCAGCTCGCGCGGTAAAGAGAGCATGCCAGCCCACCCGTCCTGCTGTTCCGGAAGGGGAGATTCCCACATGTCCAGCCAGCCGATAACGATGCGGCGGCCGTCAGGCGTCAGGAAGCTTTGTGGCGCATAGAAATCATGCCCGCTATCCATCTCCACAAACTCACCTTCACGCACGAAAGGTTGGCCGGGCTGCCACTCCCCCAGCAGATAACCGCTCTGGAAAAGATTGCGATTTTTGAATCCCTCCGCAGCCAGCCCCTGAGGTGAAAACATCAGCACGCGTTTGCCGTTGAGGGTGAAAAAGTCCGGGCATTCCCACATGTAACCCATCTCTTTTTCAGCCACCGCAAGCACGCCCATATCCTGCCATTCGCGCAGGTCGTCAGAACGGTAAACACGCACCTGGCCCGTCTCGCCATCCCGCGCGCCGACAACCATGTACCAGCGCTCCCCTTCCCGCCACACTTTTGGATCGCGAAAGTGATGCAGCCCAGGCGGCGTGTCAACGATCGTTCCTTGCCGCGTAAAATGGACGCCATCACGGCTGGTTGCCAGGCACTGCACCTGGTAAAGGTTAGCCTCGTCATCCGGATCGCCGTGGAATTTGTGGCCGGTATAAATCAGCGCCAGCGTATCGCCATCCACCACCGCCGAGCCGGAAAAACAGCCGTCCTTATCCTCTGGCCCTTCCGGTGCCAGCGCCACCGGGAGGTGTTCCCAGCGAACTAAATCCTTGCTGCGCGCATGACCCCAGTGCATCGGCCCCCACTGGGTCGAGTACGGATGATGCTGGTAAAACGCGTGATACCAGCCGTCAAACCACACCAGACCATTCGGGTCGTTCATCCAGCCGGCACGCGCGGCGAGGTGGTAACGCGGATACCAGCGCAGGTTAAGATCGCCGCGTTTGGCCTGTAATGATTGTTCAGCTTTGGCAATGGAATACATCATTTGTTTACTCTTTTCAGTCAGATAGTGGAGGGTTGCGGCATGAGCGGGTCAGAAGAAGACTTACCCGAGCGCAACAGGAAGATGGAGATGAGCGTGGTGCTGAACACTAACAGCCCCATAATGAGATAGGATTGGGCAAAGCCGTATTTCTCATAGCTGTAACCCGCCAGCGGCGACAGCACAGACGCAATCACCGAGCTTGTACAGGCAAAGCCCACCAGATAGAGCGTGGAAGAGAGCCGCTTATCAAAATGTAAGCTGTTGTATTTAAATATCGAGACCAGCAATACGGGCAGCTCCACTGCGTGCAGCAGCTTGGTAATGGAGATGAGCACCGGCCCCTCAACCAGACCCGATGCCACCATACGCATTGCCATCACCATTCCGGCGAAAATCAGGCCGTTTTTCGCGCCGAGGCGGTTCACCAGCCACGGGGCGCAAAACATGCCCGCCGCCTCAAGGAAAACCTGGAAGGAGTTGAGATAGCCGTACATGGCGTTCCCTTCCTGCAACGTCGGGAACTGTGATGAGAAATAGACCGGGAACTGCTGATCGTAAACGCCGTAAATGCAGGTGCCGATAACGAAAAACACCAGCGCCCAGAAACGCGGCAGCGTCAGCAGGCGCAATGCGTCTTCCAGAGTCACCTTGCCACCGGACACCGCTTCCTGCATGGCGTGCGGTGCGGAAGAGACCCGCAGGCGCGCGAGCAAAACAAAAAACACCAGCCCGGCGCAGCTCGCGACAGCGAAATTCAGCTTCGGATTGATGTTAAACAGGAGCCCCGCAAAAAAGGTTGCCGCCGCCCAGCCAAGCGATCCCCACATTCTCGCCTTGCCAAACTCAAACTGGCTCTGACGGGCCACGCGTTCGGTATAGGATTCCAGCACCCCAATCCCACCGTTAAACGTCAGGCCAATAAAAATCCCGCCGAAAATACTGCCCAGCAACACGTTAATTTGCAGCAGATAGCCAAACAGCAAAAAGGCCGGACCGGAAAGGATAAGCAGACTGGTCAGAAACCAGAGCAGGTTTTTGCGCAGGCCGAGTTTGTCCTGAATAAATCCATAACAGATTTGAGCAAACAGCGCGGAGACGGAAAGCACGGCATAGATAACGCCCGTATCCCCTGCCTTTAACCCCACTTCCTGGTGGAGCCAGATAGAGAGCAACGAACCGGAAGATGACCAGGTGACAAAAAAGAAAAACAGTAATGCGCTCAGTATGGGATAGCTGTGAGAGTGATGCGTTTTCATCATGGCATTCTCGTGTTGGAGTAATGACCAAATGGTAACGTTAACATCCATGCTTTCTCATGCTGCTTGATGAAAATTTAAGATGTTAATCACGAAAGTTAACGTTAACATTTAGGAAGTGAGATCGCGATCATAAATTCATAACTGAGGTAAGCATGACTTAACCTGGTCATCAGCCTTCCTTTTACATCAGCGACTTAGTTGTATACCCTCTCACAGAGCATTAACGGAGTAAGAAAATGGCTTCCCTGAAGGACGTCGCAAAGCTAGCTAACGTATCGCTGATGACGGTTTCCCGCGCGCTTAACAGCCCGGAGCGCCTTAAACCCGAAACGCTGGCGCGCGTACAGTGGGCTATCGAGCAGACCAACTACGTTCCCGATCTGTCCGCCAAGAAAATACGCGGCGCGAATGCTTCGCCTAAAACCATAGGCGTGCTGGCGCTCGATACGGTCACGACACCTTTTTCGGTGGAGATTACGCTGTCCATTGAAGAGACGGCCAGGATGCACGGCTGGAATAGCTTCGTCATGAATATGTTTGCTGACGACAATCCGGATGCCATTGTCGATCTTCTGCTCTCCCACCGGCCAGACGGGATTATCTACACCACGATGGGGTTACGTCAGGTTCCTCTTCCTGCCAAGCTGCTCACCCTCCCCTGCGTGCTGGCCAACTGCGAGAGTGTCGGTGAAAAGGTCGCCAGCTATATCCCGGATGATGAACAGGGGCAGTACGCCGCCGCCAGGGCATTACTCGCGGAAGGCTATCGGCAGCCCCTGTGTCTGCATTTACCTGTGGGCCATCTGGCCACAACCCGGCGCCGTGAGGGGCTTGAACGCGCCTGCCGTGAAGCTGGAATCGACCCGGACAGCCTGGAACATGCGTATATGGCGCACGGGGATGAGCATTATCGTGATATTCCGACCGCATTGCTGGCGCGCATACGGAAGGGCATCCCGCGGTTTGATTCCGTAATTTGCGGTAACGATCGTATCGCGTTTATGGTGTACCAGACGCTGCTGGCGCAAGGGCTTCGCATCCCTGAAGATGTCGCGGTTATCGGCTATGACAATATGGTGGGCATTGGCGAGCTGTTTTTGCCGCCTCTTTCAACGGTTCAGTTGCCCCACTACGAAATTGGCCGCCTGAGCGCCCTGCACATTATTAACGGTGCACAACACCGGGAAACGACGCGCGTTGAAAGTCCATTTTTAATGCGTGATTCCATTGCGCGCGCCATGTGACTACCGCTTTTTGTCGTTGATGGAAAAATAAGGGGGTATGAAGGCAGCATACCCCCTTATTTTGTCAGCCAATGGCACGATTTGTCACACTCTTTTCTGTCATTTAACAACCCGAACGAAGACCACATAATCAATTGTTTTTATTGCCAATAAAGTGCAATTTTCTTTTTAAAAATGGTGATATTGCCTCTCCTGTGCTCCATGTCACAAAACAGTAAACAAATTAACCATTGAGCCCCGTGACAAAAGGCTCTATATTGGCGGCGTTTTTTTCAGGCCCCATCTGTTTTTTAACTTTTTATTCAATCGTGGCTCATAGCGAAGCGGCGGTTGTAGGAGTGATATGATGACGGATAAAGTCCGTATTGACACCGTAGATGCCCACAAAAGCAACGAAACCTATCTGGCCCGTCAGGCCGAGTTTGAATCTAACGTCAGGAGTTATCCGCGCAAACTGCCTTTAGCGATTACTAAAGCAGAAGGCGTGTGGATCACCGATGCAGATAATAAAGAATACCTTGACTGTTTAGCAGGCGCAGGGACCCTTGCGCTTGGCCATAACCATCCTGATGTGCTGAAAAGCATCCAAAATGTCATTACCAGCGGCTTGCCGTTACACACTCTGGATCTGACTACGCCTCTGAAAGACGCGTTTTCTGAATATCTGCTCTCTCTGCTGCCTGGTCAGGGCAAAGAGTACTGCCTGCAGTTCACCGGTCCATCCGGTGCCGACGCCGTTGAAGCGGCGCTGAAGCTGGCGAAAAAAGTGACCGGCCGTAGCGGTATCATCAGCTTCTCTGGTGGTTACCACGGCATGACCCACGGCGCACTGTCCGTGACCGGCAACCTGTCTCCGAAAGAAGCGGTTGACGGTATGATGCCAGAAGTGCAGTTCATGCCTTACCCGCACGAGTACCGCTGCCCGCTGGGTATCGGTGGTGAAGCGGGCGTGAAAGCGCTGACTTACTACTTCGACAACCTGATCAACGACGTTGAAAGCGGCGTGCGTAAACCTGCCGCGGTGATCCTGGAAGCCGTACAGGGCGAAGGCGGCGTGAACCCGGCTCCGGCTGAGTGGTTGCAGCGCATTCGTAAAGTGACTCAGGAACACGGCATTCTGCTGATCCTCGACGAAGTTCAGGCTGGCTTTGCCCGTACCGGTAAATTCTTCGCCTTCGAACACGCGGGCATCGAGCCAGACATCATCGTGATGTCTAAAGCGGTTGGTGGCGGTCTGCCGCTGGCCGTGCTCGGTATCAAAAAGCAGTTCGACGCATGGGCGCCTGGCCACCACACCGGTACTTTCCGCGGCAACCAGCTGGCAATGGCAACCGGCCTGACGACGCTGAAAATCCTGAAAGACCAGAACATCGCGGGCAAAGTGGCTGCACAGGGCGAATGGCTGAAAGGCCAGCTTAAAGAGATGGCAAAACGTTATCCGGTCATCGGTCACGTGCGCGGTCTGGGCATGATGATCGGTATCGAGATCGTTAAGCCACACGAAGCTGCTGACCATATGGGCTGCTTCCCTGGCGACGGCGAGCTGTCTGCGCTGATTCAGAAGAAGTGCTTTGAAGCCGGTCTGATTCTGGAACGTGGTGGTCGTAACGGTATCGTTCTGCGCCTGCTGCCTTCCCTGCTGATCAGCGACGAAGAGCTGAAAATCTTCCTGGATAAATTCGAGCAGGCACTGCTTGCTGCGGGCGTTCGCCCGGCGTAACCGGAGTAGTTGAATACGATGTCTGATTCAAACCCAATTTTGTTCTCCTCTGCGCAGAGCATTGAAGCTTACCAGCAGGCGATTGAACAAAGCACTCAGGCTGTGATGCAGTGGCTGAAGCAGCCTGAGATGTACCAGGGCAAAACGGTCGCGGAGCTGCGCGACCGTATTAAGCTGGATTTCAACCCGAAAGGGCTGGGCAACGAAGCGGCGATTGAACGCGCCGTGGAGTTCTTCCTGAAAGACAGCTTGTCCGTTCATCACCCGCAGTGTGTGGCGCACCTGCACTGCCCAAGCCTGGTGGTAAGCCAGGCGGCGGAAGTGCTGATCAACGCCACTAACCAGAGTATGGACTCCTGGGATCAAAGCCCGTCCGCAACCATTATTGAGATCAAACTGATCGAGTGGCTGCGTACCCGCGTGGGTTATCAGGCTGGCGACGCGGGTGTGTTCACCAGCGGCGGTACCCAGAGCAACCTGATGGGTCTGATGCTGGCGCGTGACGCATTCTTCGCGCGTCAGGGCCACTCCGTTCAGCAGGACGGTCTGGTGGGCGATCTGCGCAAAATTCGCGTGCTGTGCTCCGAAAACGCGCACTTCTCCGTGCAGAAAAACATGGCGCTGATGGGCCTGGGCTATCAGTCCGTAGTGCAGGTGAAAACCGACGAGTTCTCCCGCATGGATCTGACCGATCTGGCGGCGAAAATCGAGCAGTGCAACGCGAACGGGGAGCAGATTCTGGCCATCGTCGCGACGGCAGGTACTACCGATGCCGGTGCTATCGATCCGCTGCGTGCCATTGCTGAACTGGCGGCGAAGCAGAACATCTGGGTACACGTTGACGCGGCCTGGGGCGGCGCGCTGCTGATGTCCGATCAGTATCGTCACTACCTGGACGGCATCGAGCTGGTGGATTCCGTCACTCTGGACTTCCACAAGCAGTTCTTCCAGACCATCAGCTGCGGCGCGTTCCTGCTGAAAGAAGCGCGTCACTATGAGCTTATGCGCTATCAGGCGGCCTACCTGAACTCTGAGTTCGACGAAGAAGCGGGCGTGCCTAACCTGGTGTCCAAATCTCTGCAGACCACCCGTCGTTTCGACGCGCTGAAGCTGTGGATGAGCCTGGAAGCGCTGGGTCAGGAGCAATACGCGGCGATCATCGATCACGGCGTAACGCTGGCGCAGCAGGTTGCGTCCTACGTGAAAGAGCAGCCTGCTCTGGAACTGGTTATGCAGCCACAGCTGGCAAGCGTGCTGTTCCGCTTCCGTGGCCAGGTGCAGATGGACGACGCGGGCATCGCCCTGCTGAACCAGAAAATTGGTGATGCGCTGCTGGAATCCGGCCGTGCAAACGTCGGTGTGACCGAGCATAACGGCATCACCTGCCTGAAGCTGACTCTGCTGAACCCAACCGTGACGCTGGAGGATATCAAAATCCTGCTGTCGCTGGTTGAGCGCACCGCGCAGGAAGTTCTCGCGAAGTAATACAAAACCCCTCTTCCGTCGGAAGAGGGGTTATCTTTATACGCCTGCCCACCACATTCTCATTTTCAATCCCCAGTAGCTCGTCCAGCCCGTTGTGGTACTGACTACCTTCCCCTTTGACACAATCACCAGCGTCGGCGTTACGCTCACCTGCCACTGCTGCGACACGGCACCGTTTGCATCGTTAATCACCGGCATATTCAGGTTTTTCTTTTCAACCCAGCGAGCGAGCTTTGCATCGTCACCGGAGCGCATGGCAATGCTTACGACGTTACCGCCCTCTTTTGCCAGCTTATCGACCGCAGGTGTCGTATAACGACAGATGCTACACCAGGTTGCCCAGACGTAAATCAGCAGGGGGCGCTCCTTGCTGAGCGCCGCGATATCGTGAATGTTACCGTCGATGCTCTGCATAGGCGTTGCGCTAAAGCTGGCGGGTAATGATGGCTTTCGGTATTGATCCACGCCCCACATAACCGCCAGCGTAAGCAGAATGAGTATGATCCCTTCCCGCGCCCAGCGGCGCAGGCGACTCAATTTACGGTTATCCATTATGACCTCTCGATTTAACGGAGGTCATCTTAGCGGGCTATTCGGCGTCATGCTGTAAAGAAGTGTCGCGTCACTTTATTCCGGGGTATAGCCGTAGTTGTAATGGCTATAACCCGAGTGGTAATAGAACGCAGCGGATTTCACAATATCATTGAGAATCGCGCCTTCAACCTGGACGCCCATCTGCTGCAGACGCTTCCGACAGTTTTCGATCTCTTTGACGCTGGTTTTACCGAAACGGGCAACCAGCAACGTGGTTGCCGCGGCTCTGGCGACGAGTAGCGCATCCGTTACGGCCAGCACCGGTGGCGTGTCGACAATCACGATGTCGTACTCTTTGTCTATTCGCGACATTACCGTCTGGAAGCGCTCATTCATAAGTAGCTCGACAGGATGTGAAGGCTGAGATCCACAGGTCAAGACATCAAAGCCACCTTTCTCGAAGCGTTGAATCGCATCCTGCCACTCTATGCTTCCCCCCAGCACGCTGGACAACCCATGCTGGTTGTTCAGTTTGAAAATATTGTGAACATATCCCTTGCGCATATCCGCATCAATAAACAGTACCCGTTGACCTGCCTGAGCGGCAATCGACGCCAGCGAGGTGCTCACCAAAGTCTTTCCGCAGTCCTGCGAAGGACCAGAAATCACCACTATCCGATTAACGGCATTCATCATGGTAAAATGCAGACTGGTGCGTAACCCGCGCACCGCCTCGACAAATATATCCGCCGGTCGGTCAACGGGCAGGAAAGGTACGTTTGACGTCCTGTGCTTCCAGTGGGAAGCAAACAGCGTCCTCTTGCGCAAATGCGTTTTTTTCCATAGCCACACTGAACGCGGGAGCGTAGCCAGAAGAGGCATTCCCTGCGCTTCCAGCTGTTCAGACGAGGTGATGCCCCGTTTAAACGCAGAGCGCACCAACACCGTCCCTGCAGAGAGCATCAATCCCACCAGCATACCGAGCACAATGATAATCACTTTGTGCGGTTTGACGGGTCCAGGCTGCGTTACTGCAGGGTCAATGATCCGCACGTTTCCGATGGTGCTGGAGCGCGAGATATTCAGCTCCTGCTGACGCGTCAGCAGCTGCAGGTAGATGGTGCGCCCGGACTCAACGTCACGGCTTAAACGCAAAATTTCCTGCTGGGTAGAAGGCATGGATGAGACGCGGTTATTCAGGCGCGTACGTTCCTGCTTTAGGGTCTGTTTTTTATCACGTAAGGCGCGGTAGGTTGGGTGATCCTTTTTGAAAAGCTGAGAAACTTCTGCTTCGCGGAACGTCAGCTCGTTAAGCTGATTTTCCACATTAACAACCTGATCGAGAACCGTCTTCGCCTCAAGGGATAGATCGACAGAATCGCGCTGCTCTCTGTAGGCGTTCAGTCGTGCTTCGGCTTCATCCAGTTCGCGCCTGATTTTAGGTAATTGGTCCTGTAAAAACGTCAGGCTGCGGGTATCTTTAGCTTCCTGGCGCGCAATATTCTGGCTGAGATAATTTTCAGCAATGGTGTTGAGCACCACGGCGATCTTGTCAGGGTCCTCGCCCGTCAGCGTTAAGCTGATAATTCCGCTCTGCTTCGCCGACTCAGAAACAATGAGTCGGCGCTGAAGGGCGTTTATTGCTTCAAGCTTTGTGACGGTTTTGAGGGCAAACCGGGTGCCTGGTGCCGCACTGAGCGAGGTGACAAGCAGCGTTACTCCGCCTTTAACCAGCGTTTTCCCAACAACGCCATCAGCCTCAAGCGTTTTTCCTTCGAGGTGATACCGGCCCTGCTCCTGCACGGTCAGTAAAAGTTCCTGTGGCTTGTCTTCCAGAAGAGGAAGGGTAAGCGCACCAATTGTCAGTTCACCGGCTTTACGCCCTCGTTCCAGCAGCGGCCCAATGACGGGCAGCATGCGCCGTTTGACGCTGTACGTTAGCCCCAGCTTGTCAACGGTCTCTCCCAGAATCATCCGCGACTTGAGCAGCAAGAGTTCGGGCGCAACATCAGGTGAAAGATCGGTACCAAACTGGCTTAAGCTTTTGAGCAACGAGTTGTCCTGCTTCGCTTCTATCTGCACAAGGGCATCAGCCTGATAGATCGGTGTGACGCTATACGCATAGATCCCGGCGCATACGGTGAACAGGAGCGTGATGCACGCTATCATTACCCGATGATCAAACATCTCAGCCAACAGCTGAATGAGATCAATTTCATTATCATGCGGTGTCGCAGCACCAAATTTGTCTGATTTATGAGACGACATTACTGCTTCATTCCTTGTTGACGCAAACGACGAGCCCATTCCTGACTGGCTTTTCCTAACTGCTCGAAAACATATTCGAAGGCTTCCCGGCTTTTGCGATACGGGTCGGGAATGTCCTTTGTTTCCAGCCACTGACCAAACAACAGCGATTTCCCCCGATTCTCCGGCGCCACTGAGGCAATAAAACGGAGATGCTCTGGCTCCATCACCAGAATCAAATCGGATTTTTGTAACAGAAAACGTGTGACCTTACGCGCCACGTGACCTTCCAGCGAAACGCCATGACGTAAGGCGACTGCCTTTGCAGTCGCATCCGCCGGGCGTCCTTCAAGCCCGAAAATGCCTGCCGAGGTCACCTGCGCGTCGGGTAGCTGCTGGCGCAACAGCCGCTCACCAATCGGTGAACGGCAAATATTGCCGGTGCAAACCACGAGAATTGAATTGAACATTATTGCGGCCACGACCTGATGTAACGGACGGTTTCGGTCAGGTCATGTACGCCACTGATGGTGGGTACCAGCTGGGCGATCACACGATTCCAGCGTGAAAGCGGTGCCGTCGTGACATAGACAATGTCGTACGGTTCCAGCTCGAATTCTGTGCTCAGCACCATGGCTGAGGCATCTTCCGCATTGAGTTGATAGATGTTGGCGATTTTGTCTTTCTCGCCTTTCCGTGAAACCGGGCGAATAACAAAAATCCCGGTTGCATCGGCCATATTCTGGTTCAGCCCGCCTGCATTCCCCAGGGCTTCAGCCAGCGTCATGCCGCTACGATCCATCTTAAGGGTGCTCTGTTTAACCACCTCGCCCATCACAAACACTTTCAGCGCGTCGTTCCGGGGAACAAACAGGATATCGCCAGGATAAAGCAGTTTATTTTGGGTTAAATCGCCATGTTGCATCAGAGCATAGAGTGAAAGGCGCGAGTCCTGGCCATCATGCGTGAGCACGACGTTACGCCAGTCGGCATCCGCAGAGAGACCGCCCGCAGCGTTCACCGCATCCATTACCGTCAATGGAATATTGGTTATTGGCTGCTGGCCCGATTTCTCAACCTCTCCGGTGATATAGGCTTTTTGAGAACGGAAGGAGGCAACGCTGACGTCCACCTGAGGGCTCTCAATGACCTCATCCAGCCGCGCGGTGATCTCCTCACGTACCTGCGAAACCGTTTTGCCCGCCACTTTCAGCTTGCCGACGTAGGGGTAGAAAAGCGTACCATCGGCGTTAACCCAGTTACCCGCGTCGCTCGCGCTACGGTACTGCCCTGCGGGCGTCGTGAGTTCAGGGTGATCCCAGACGGTGACCGTCAAAATGTCCCCTGAGCCAATGCGGTATTCCCAGTTTTTGAGCTGCTCATCCAGAGTAGGATTTGCCTGAGATTTAGAAACGGGTGGGCGCAGTTTTTCAATCAATCCAGGGGTTAAAGGAAAAACTTCCACGCGTTTGTCCAGCGGATCGTTAATTTCCTCACCGGTAGTGACTTTTTTCCCGGAAAGACTTAAGTTCTGGCCTGGTGAAAATACACATCCTGTTAGCTGGCTGAGCGTCAGAAAGGACAGTAAAAGAGCAGTTGTATTTTTCATTTATATAAAATGTTGATTTATCGTTGCGCTGGGTAGTTAACTCGCAAAAAAAGCAAGCAAGTCATTGAAATATAGTTATTTATTATTTCCCCGTGATACTGTAAAACACACGTTCGCTGTTGTTTAAAAAGTTAAAAAACAGCGCACAATTGCGCAAGAAAACGGAGAGCAATAATACTTTATGCGCCGCGATATTAAATGTTATCCCTTGCAAAAGCATTCGCTTAACGGTGCTATTTTGACGTATAAACTTATTTTCAGAATAGATTAATAAAATAATAAAAATAACAAATATTCCGCACAATCAACATTCACCGCAATGATGAGCATCACCGTTATCGACTACCCAAACCCCTCCACTTTTGTTACATTTTTTATCAAACGCATCATGCTTTGATACTTAAAATAGACCGTCTGTCTTGTGCTGTGTGCCCTTCAGACGAAAGTCTCTGAAACAATATCACTGGAGAAAAAATGGCTAAGCGTAAATTGCTGCTTCTGGGTGTATTACTGTCTCTGGCGGGCTCCGCGTTCTCTGCCCCGCAAACCGCCGCTGCGCCATCGGGCATCAAGGCCTATGAAGAACAAGAGTTCATCGCCGATTTCACGAAGTTTAAAATCGGCGATACGGCACCGGCGCAGTATCAAACGCCGGAGTACACCATTAAACAGTACCAGCTGCGTAATCTTCCGGCACCGGATGCCGGTACCCACTGGACCTACATGGGCGAAAACTACGTCCTGATTGGCGATGCAGATGGCAAAATCTACAAAGCCTACAATGGAGATATTTTCTATCATCGCTGATACGATCGTAATCCGTCCGTGGCAGGAGAGCGACCGCCCTTTCCTGCGTACGCTCTACCTCCACGCCCGGCGTGAAGCCTGGCCGTGGCTGGACAGTTCTGCGTGGCAGCTTGAAGATTTTGACGCGGCAACCCTGGACGAAGAGATTTGGGTGGCGGAGCAGGATGGACACCGACTTGGCTTCGCCTCAGTCTGGACGAACGATAATTTTCTGCACAACCTGTTTGTCGACCCACAGTATCAGAGCCTGGGCGTCGGACATGTGTTGCTTGAGCACGTACAGAAGACGTTTACCAGCACGGGCTCACTCAAGTGTCTGGTGAAGAATGCGCGGGCTATTACGTTTTACCAGCGCCACGGCTGGCACATTGAGGCGACGGGGAATTCTCCTGAGGGAGAGTACTATCTTATGCATTACCGGCTTGGGTAAAGTCAGGTGGCGCTTCGCTTACCTGACCTACAAAATCGTATTTCGTAGGCCGGGTAAGGCGAAGCCGCCACCCGGCAATCCAGCGCTGGGGGTTACACCGCGCGGAAGGCGATTTCACCCGGGATCACTTCACCCTGCCAGTAGAGCTGCGCCGCAACGCGCCCCGCCAGTTGGCGATACATCTCAGCGAACTCGCTGTCCGGACGGCTGACGACCGTCGGCTTCCCGCTGTCCAGATCTTCACGCAAGGAAATATGCAGCGGCATCTGCCCCAGCAGCTGGGTGTGATACTGCGCTGCCAGTTTTTCCGCCCCACCCGTACCAAAGATAGGCTCATGGTGTCCGCAGTTGCTGCAGATGTGCATGCTCATGTTCTCGACGATGCCGAGCACCGGCACTTCCACTTTCTCGAACATCACGATGCCTTTTTTGGCGTCGATCAGCGCGATATCCTGCGGCGTGGTGACCACAACGGCCCCCGTTACCGGGATGTTCTGCGCCAGCGTCAGCTGAATGTCACCGGTGCCCGGCGGCATGTCCAGCACCAGATAATCCAGATCCGGCCACATCGTTTCCTGCAGCATCTGCAGCAGCGCTTTGCTGGCCATCGGGCCGCGCCAGACCATGGCGTTATCGTCGGTCACCAGGTAACCGATGGAATTGGTCGCCAGACCGTGCGCCACGATCGGCGCCATATGCGTGCCGTCCGGCGAGGTTGGACGTTGATTTTCCGCACCCAGCATGTTTGGAATAGACGGACCGTAGATATCGGCATCCAGAATACCGACCTTTGCCCCTTCCGCCGCCAGCGCGAGCGCGAGGTTGACGGCGGTAGAGGATTTACCCACCCCACCCTTACCTGAACTCACGGCGATGATGTTTTTCACCCCGTTGACGCCCGGCTGATTTTTCACACGCTTCAGCGTGGCAATGCTGTGGCTCAGCTTCCAGTCAATCGCTTTCGCACCGGTAATGCGCAGCAGCTCGGCGCTGGTCTGCTCTTTCAGCGCGTCAAAGGCGCTGGTCCAGACGAACGGCATCTGCACTTCAACGTGCAGCGTATCGTCCAGCCACGCGACGTGGTGTAACGCTTTCAGCGTAGTGAGGTTATGCTTCAGGGTTGGATGCTGAAAGTTAGCCAGCGTCCCGGCGACCATTGCTCGTAAGGCTTCCGGTGATTTGGCCTGGGATTGAGAACTCATCCCGACTCCTTTGTTCTTGTGAATAAGACCTTAGACAAACAAGTTTACCTGAAAGGCCGTGGTTTGTGCTTACTTAATAATGCCCCTTTTGGTAATATCGAAAACCCTTTTCACAGTTAAAAGAAGTAATGCCTACTATGACTCAAGTCGCGAAAAAAATTCTGGTAACGTGCGCCCTGCCGTACGCCAACGGCTCAATCCACCTCGGCCACATGCTGGAGCATATCCAGGCTGATGTCTGGGTCCGTTACCAGCGAATGCGCGGCCACGAGGTTAACTTCATCTGTGCGGACGATGCCCACGGCACGCCGATCATGCTGAAAGCGCAGCAGCTGGGGATTTCCCCGGAGCAGATGATTGCCGAAATGAGTCAGGAGCATCAGACCGATTTTGCTGGCTTTGACATCAGCTATGACAACTATCACTCCACGCACAGCGACGAAAACCGCGAGCTGTCGGAGCTGATCTACACCCGTCTGAAAGAGAACGGTTTCATCAAAAACCGTACTATCTCTCAGCTGTACGATCCGGAAAAAGGCATGTTCCTGCCGGACCGTTTCGTCAAAGGCACCTGTCCAAAATGTAAATCCCCGGATCAGTACGGCGATAACTGCGAAGTCTGCGGCGCGACCTACAGCCCGACCGAACTGATTGAGCCCAAATCCGTGGTATCCGGCGCCACACCTGTGATGCGTGATTCCGAGCACTTCTTCTTCGACCTGCCGTCCTTCAGCGAAATGCTGCAGGCGTGGACCCGCAGTGGCGCGCTGCAGGAGCAGGTGGCGAACAAGATGCAGGAGTGGTTCGAATCCGGCCTGCAGCAGTGGGATATCTCCCGCGATGCGCCGTACTTTGGCTTCGAAATCCCGAATGCGCCGGGCAAATATTTCTACGTCTGGCTGGATGCGCCAATCGGCTACATGGGCTCCTTCAAGAACCTGTGCGACAAGCGGGGCGACACCGTCAGCTTCGACGAATACTGGAAGAAAGACTCTACCGCCGAGCTGTACCACTTCATCGGCAAAGACATCGTTTACTTCCACAGCCTGTTCTGGCCGGCCATGCTGGAAGGCAGCAACTTCCGCAAGCCAACCAACCTGTTCGTACACGGCTACGTCACGGTGAACGGCGCCAAGATGTCCAAGTCCCGCGGGACGTTCATCAAAGCCAGCACCTGGCTGAACCACTTCGACGCCGACAGCCTGCGCTACTACTACACCGCGAAGCTCTCTTCCCGCATCGACGATATCGACCTGAACCTGGAAGATTTCGTGCAGCGTGTGAACGCAGACATCGTCAACAAGGTGGTGAACCTGGCGTCCCGTAACGCGGGCTTTATCGCCAAGCGCTTTGACGGCGTAATGGCCGCTGAGCTGGCGGACCCTGCCCTGTACCAAACCTTCACCGACGCGGCAGCCACCATTGGCGAAGCCTGGGAAACGCGCGAGTTCGGTAAAGCAGTGCGTGAAATCATGGCGCTGGCTGACCTGGCTAACCGCTATGTGGACGAGCAGGCGCCGTGGGTTGTCGCTAAACAGGAAGGCCGCGATGCCGATCTGCAGGCCATCTGCTCCATGGGCATCAACCTGTTCCGCGTGCTGATGACGTACCTGAAGCCGGTTCTGCCGCAGCTGGCAGCCCGCGCTGAAGCGTTCCTGAACACCGAACTGACCTGGGATGCAATGGCGCAGCCGCTGCTCGGCCACAAGGTGAACACCTTTAAGGCGCTGTATAACCGCATCGAGATGAAGCAGGTTGAAGCGCTGGTCGAAGCCTCTAAAGAAGAGGTGAAAGCGGCTGCAGCACCGGTAACCGGCCCGCTGGCGGACGATCCGATTCAGGAAACCATCACCTTTGATGACTTCGCTAAGGTCGACCTGCGCGTGGCGCTGATTGAAAACGCAGAATTCGTGGAAGGCTCTGACAAGCTGCTGCGCCTGACGCTGGATCTCGGCGGCGAGAAGCGCAACGTCTTCTCCGGCATCCGTTCTGCCTACCCGGACCCGCAGGTGCTGATCGGCCGTCAAACCGTGATGGTCGCTAACCTGGCGCCGCGCAAAATGCGCTTCGGCATTTCCGAGGGGATGGTGATGGCAGCAGGCCCTGGCGGGAAGGATATCTTCCTGTTAAGCCCAGACGAAGGCGCGAAGCCGGGCCAGCAGGTGAAATAACAAAAAAGCCGGAGATAATCTCCGGCTTTTTTTATGGTTTCGGGTGATGCACACGATGGGTCAGCCCGCGCAGGAAATTACGCAGAAACTGGTCGCCGCACTCGCGGTAATTTTTGTGGTCCGGCGCGCGCATCATGGCAGTGATTTCCGGCATCGACACGCGGTATTTCTGCTCGGTCATGATCGCCTGGATATCGTCCGTTTTCAGCGAGAAGGCGATACGCAGCTTTTTCAGCACCGTGTTGTTGTTCACGCGACGCTCCAGCGCCAGCTCGGGCGCGGAGTCATCTTTTCCACGTTTATCGTAAATCAGCCCGTTCAGAAAACCCGACAGAATGATGTCCGGGCAGCGGACGAAGCCCTCTTCGTCCTCTTTGGTCATCCAGGTATCAAAATTTGCAGACGTGGATTCCATGTCGGACAGCGCAAGAATGCGCACCATGTCGTTATTGTTTGCTTTCAAGGTGTAGCGCAGGCTACGAAGAATATCGTTACTTAGCATAGAGCCTTCGAATGTCGATGATGCAATGGCGCGCAGTGTACCAGTTTTACAGGCCAATCGCCTCTTTCAAACTTTTCAGATAGCGGCGGCTGACGGGGACGGTCTGCCCGGCGCGCAGCACCAGCTCGGCCTGACCGTTATCTTCCAGACGGATCTCCTTCAGGTGCGCCATGTTCACCAGATACTGACGGTGACAGCGAATCAGCGGCGTGCGGCTCTCGAGCGTGCGCAGGGTCAGCTCGGTAAACCCTTCGTTCCCTTCCGCGCTGGTGACAAACACCCCGCTCAGGCGGCTGCTGACAAACGCCACATCATCCATTTGCAGCAGATAAATCCGGCTGTGCCCAGTGCAGGGGATAAATTTCAGCGGCTGTTGGTTATCCGGCAGCAGCGTGACGTCCTGGACGGTTCGCTCCTGGCGTAAGCGGGTGAGCGTTTTTTCCAGCCGCTTCTCTTCAATCGGCTTGAGTAAATAATCGAACGCGTGCTCCTCAAAAGCCTTAACGGCATATTCGTCGAACGCCGTCAGAAACACGATGTAGGGGCGATGCGCCGGGTCAAGCATGCCGACCATCTCCAGCCCGCTGATGCGCGGCATCTGAATGTCGAGGAACAGCACGTCCGGGCGCAGCTTGTGCACCGCACCGATGGCCTCAATGGCGTTGGCGCACTCCCCCACAATCTCAATGTCTGGCTGCTCCTGCAGCAGAACGCGCAGGTTTTCCCGTGCCAGCGGCTCGTCATCCACGATCAGCACTCTTAACATGCGTTTTCCTCCAGCGGCAGTCGAACGGTAATACGGGTAAAACGGTCAGGCTCGCAGGCGACGGTAATGCCACAGTCGTCGCCAAAATGGGCGCGCAGACGTTTATCAACCAGGCTCATCCCTAATCCGCCCGAAGCGGAAGGCTGGTACAGCCCGGCGTTATCTTCAATATCCAGCACCAGATGGTGGTTAAAACGGCTGGCGGCAATGGTTATCTCCCCTCTCCCCAGCAGCTGCGAGGTACCGTGCTTGATGGCGTTCTCCACAATAGGCTGCAGGGTAAAGGCCGGAAGATGCTGATACGCCAGCTCGTCCGGAACGGAGAGCGACACCTGCAGGCGGGACTGAAACCGCGCCTGCTCAATTTGCAGATATGCATTCACGTGCTCAATTTCATCGGCGAGGGTCACGATCTCTGACGGGCGCTTCAGGTTTTTACGGAAAAAGGTCGACAAAAACTGCACCAGCTGCGCGGCCTGATCGCTGTCGCGGCGGATCACCGCTTTGAGCGTGTTGAGGGCATTAAACAGGAAATGCGGATTGACCTGGGCATGCAGCAGCTTAATTTCAGACTGCGTCAGCAGGGCTTTCTGCCGTTCATACTGCCCGGCCAGAATTTGCGCGGAAAGAAGCTGGGCGATCCCCTCCCCCAGCGTGCGGTTGATGGAGCTGAACAGACGGTTTTTCGCCTCATACAGCTTGATGGTGCCCATCACCCGCTGATTTTCCCCGCGCAGCGGAATGACGAGCGTGGAGCCCAGCTTGCACTGCGGATGCAGCGAGCAGCGGTAAGGCACTTCGTTACCGTCGGCATACACTACTTCGCCGGTCTCAATGGCGCGCTGCGTATAGGTCGACGAGATCGGTTTGCCCGGCAGGTGGTGATCGTCTCCGGTGCCGGTAAACGCCAGCAGCTTTTCGCGATCGGTAATGGCCACCGCGCCGATATCCAGCTCTTTATAGAGCACCTGCGCAACCTTCATGCTGTTCTCTTCGTTAAACCCCTGACGCAGGATCCCTTCGGTCGAGGCGGCAACCTTCAGCGCCGTGGCGGAAAAGGCCGAGGTGTACTTCTCAAACATGGCGCGCTTGTCGAGCAGAATACGCATAAACAGCGCCGCGCCGACGGTGTTGGTCACCATCATCGGGGCGGCAATACTGCTGACCAGGTGCAGAGCATCCTCGAACGGGCGGGCAATCAGCAGAATGATCGCCATCTGCGCCATTTCAGCCACAAAGGTAATGGCCCCGGCGGTAAGCGGGCTAAACACCTTGTCCGGGCGACCGCGCTTAATCATATAGCTGTGCACCAGGCCACCAAGCAGCCCTTCGACGATCGTCGAGATCATGCAGCTGAGCGCCGTCATTCCGCCCATGGAATAGCGATGCAGCCCACCGGTTAAACCGACAAGACCACCGACGACCGGTCCGCCCAGCAGCCCGCCCATCACCGCGCCGATGGCGCGCGTATTAGCAATAGAGTCTTCGATGTGGAGGCCGAAGTAGGTCCCCATGATGCAAAAAATAGAAAAGGTGACGTAGCAGAGCAGCTTGTGCGGCAGGCGTACGGTGACCTGCATCAGCGGAATGAAAAGACGCGTTTTGCTCATCAGCCAGGCAATGACCAGAAACACGCACATCTGCTGAAGCAACAGCAGCACCAGGTTAAACTCGTACATACTCAAAACCGCACACGCTAAAAAACGCGTAACATACACGGATGCGGCTGAACTTTCTTTGAAGCGCCCCAAAAAAGCGCAAAATCGTGTCCGTTATCACATCTTTTTCTGCACATCGTGCATGGTTCGCATAATCTGTTTAAAAATTAATCAATTCTTCCTGATTCGGAAAAGTGGGTCTACAGTTAAGCTGGGGACGCGTAAGCCAGGGGGCAAATATGGCGCTTTACACAATCGGTGAAGTGGCACTCCTTTGTGATATCAATCCCGTTACCCTACGGGCGTGGCAGCGACGGTATGGATTGCTCAAACCACAGAGGACGGACGGTGGTCATCGCCTTTTCAACGATGCCGATATCGACCGGATCCGCGAAATCAAAAGCTGGATCGACAACGGGGTGCAGGTCGGGAAAGTGAAGTCCCTGCTGAGCCACGACGACCCGGACACGCAACGCCTCTGGCGCGAGCAGCAGGAAACGCTGCTGCGGCTCCTGCAGGCGGGTAACCTGCAGCGACTGCGCGCCTGGATCAAAGAGCAGGGTCGCGATTATCCGGCGAAAACGCTTATCACCCATCTTTTCATTCCGCTCCGTCGGCGCCTGCAGTGCCAACAGTCTACCCTGCAGGCGCTGCTCAGCATGCTTGACGGGGTGCTGATCAACTATATCGCCGTCTGTCTTGCCTCGGCGAAGAACAAGGCAGGAAAAGATGCGCTGGTGGTCGGCTGGAACGTGCACGATACCACCCGTCTGTGGCTGGAAGCGTGGATCGCCACCCAAAAGGGCTGGCGCGTGGATGTCCTTGCGCACTCGCTGGGGCAGCTCAAACCCGAGTTTTTCGACGGCCAGACCCTGCTGGTCTGGTGTGGCGAAGTGCCGTCCGCCACGCAGCAACAGCTGCTGACGGAGTGGCGTGAGCATGGTTATCCGGTTTATTCCCTTGGCCCGGATGAGCCATAACGGCATTTAATGGTTCATTAACAGCTGCGCTTCACCGTATAATTGTTCCGTTAACAACAGGAGCACATGATGAAGGCAACTAAACTCGCCATTATTACCCTTTTTGTCCTGATGGCCGTAAGCGGTATCGGCGGGGTGATGCTTGCAGGATACTCGTTTATCGTTCGTGGCGGTGTCGGCTGAGGTACAGCGCCAGCCGCTCAAAAAGGCGATCGACAACGATGGCCGCCAGCGCGACCAGCACCGCCCCCTGCACAATATAAGCCGTATTAAACCCGCTTAAGCCGATGATGATCGGCGTTCCCAGCGTATTGGCACCGACCGTAGACGCAATGGTCGCCGTCCCGATGTTAATGATCACCGACGTGCGGATCCCGGCAATAATAACCGGTGCCGCAAGCGGCAGTTCTACCTTGCGCAGCCGCTGCCAGCGGCTCATCCCCATCCCTTCCGCCACGCTTAAAACAGACGCCGGGACCGCCGCAACGCCCGCCAGAGTACCCTGCAGAACGGGCAACACGCCGTACAGAATCAGCGCAATAATCGCGGGCTGCTGACCAAAACCCATCACCGGCACCGCTATCGCCAGCACCGCCACCGGCGGAAACGTCTGTCCAATGGCCGCAACCGTCTCCACCAGCGGACGAAACTCCCGGCCCGCAGGTCGCGTGACCGCGATGCCCGCCCCTACTCCCAGCACCACCGCGATGACGCTTGAGAGCGCCACCAGCCAGAGATGCGCCAGAGCAAGGTTAATAAAGCTCTCCTGCTGATACACCGGCCGCGGTAGCCCCGGAAAAAGAGTGTTAAACAGCGCCGCGCTGTGAGGCATCAGAAACAGTAAGGCGACAAAGAGCGCTACCAGCCAGAGGAGCGGATCACGCAGTGCCTTCACGCGTCACCTCCCCGGCCAGCAGATCGCGAAAATGCAGGCTGCCGCACGGCGCACCCCGGACATCCGCCACGGGCAGGACTTCGCACCGGCGCGCGACAAACGCGGAGAGGGCATCCCGCAGGCTCATCTGCTCCTGTAGCGGTTCCCCGCCGGGCGGTGTATTCTCCCTGCGCATATAGTCTCCGACCGTCCGCAGGGAGAGCAGCCTGACGCCCAGCTCGCTGCGGCCAAAAAATTCGCGCACAAAGTCATTCTTCGGGCTGGTCAGCAGCGCAAGCGGCGCGCCCTGCTGCACCACCTCGCCGTGGTCCATCAGCACCAGATGGTCGGCCAGGCGCAGGGCTTCATCTATATCGTGCGTCACGAGGACGATGGTTCGACCAAGAATGCGGTGAATGCGGGTCATCTCCGTTTGCAGCGCCCCGCGCGTAACGGGATCCAGCGCGCCAAAGGGTTCATCCATCAGCAGCACCTGCGGGTTAGCCGCCAGCGCGCGCGCCACGCCCACGCGCTGCTGTTGTCCACCGGAGAGCTGGTGAGGATAGCGGTCGCGCAACGCGGGCTCCAGCCCCAGCAGAGACATCAATTCATCAACGCGGTCAGCGATTTTAGCCCGCGACCATTTCTCCAGCTGCAGCACGGTGGCGATGTTCTGTGCCACCGTCCAGTGCGGAAACAGGCCGATAGACTGAATGGCATAGCCCATTCGGCGGCGCAGCTCCAGCACCGGCAGGCTGCGGATCTCTTCCCCGGCAAAGCGAATTAACCCGCTGTCATGCTCCACCAGCCGGTTGATCATCTTCAGCGTGGTGGATTTTCCCGAGCCCGAAGTGCCAATCAGCACGGAAAATGCCCCCTCGGCAAAGTTCAGGTTCAGATGGCTTGCCGCCGGGCGGCCGGCAAAGGTTTTATTCACATCATGAAATTCAATCATTGGCTCTTCTCCTGAGCAGCGCGAGCCATAAGGCAAACAGGGCGTCGACGACAACCGCCAGCGCAATGGTAGGGACTACGCCTAACAACACCAGATCGAGGGCGCTGCTCAGCAGCCCCTGGAACACCAGCGCGCCAAAGCCGCCTGCTCCAATCAGCGCGGCAATCACCGCCATGCCAACGGTCTGAACCGCTACCACACGCAGGCTGCGCAGCAGCAGGGGCAGCGCCAGCGGGAGCTGAATCTTCCAGAAACACTGTCGCGCGCTCATCCCCATCGCATGGGCGCTTTCCAGCACATCCGGCGCAACCTGGCTTAAGCCCGCGACTACGCCGCGCACCAGCGGGAGCAGCGCGTACAGCACCAGCGCAATCAGCGCGGGCGTTAGCCCCGTTCCGGCGATACCCACCGCGCCCAGCGCGGGAAACGACTTCACCAGCCCGGCCAGGGGGGCAATCAGCAGGCCAAACAGCGCAACGGAGGGAATGGTCTGGATGACGTTGAGCACGGCAAAGATGCTACCCTGACGTGAGGGATGACGATAACACCACATACCGAGCGGTATCCCGATCAGCAGCGCCGGGATCAGCGTGCCGAAAAGGATCGTCAGATGTTGCGCCAGGGCATCATCAAACACCTCCTGACGGTTGGCGTACTCTGTTAACAGCGAGAGGTTGTTCAGTTCACCGCTGAACAATAACAGCAGCGGAATAGACCATATCTGCGCATTAAGCACCCAGCGCCAGACAGAACTGGCGATGAGACGACGAATCGCATCGCTGCTGGCCAGTAAACACAAAGCCAGCCAGAGCCACAGGCCGCTGCCTGGCGTGGTTCTCGCCAGCGGACTTTCCGCCGAGGCCATATGCGTTGCCGCCAGCCCGGCGCTCCAGAACAGCGTGATAAAGAGACCTTCCGAGAGCAGCAGCGTCAGCCACTGCGCCGTTCGCCCTTGCCAGAGCGACAGTCCAACCCACGCGGCCAGCGCAGCCGCCAACCACCACGGCGTGAACGACCATACGTCCCAGAGAGCACGCCCTTCCCCCGACATCAGGCGGTTAGGCGCGACGTTCACAAACGGTAACGCGACCGCCGCGATGGCCACGCAGGCCAACAGCAGCAGTACGCGGTTATGACATTTTATTGGCACAGCCCTTTCCCGTTACTTCACAAGCCCTTGTTGTTTCAGGAAGTCGGCGGCCACTTTTTTGGCATCCAGTCCCTCGACGGCAATGCTGGCATTCAGCTGTTGCAGCGTTTTTTCATCCAGCCTTTCGAAGACCGGTTTGAGCCATTCCGCAATATCCGGGTAGGCTTTCAGCACCGCCTCACGCACAACCGGGGTTGGAGCGTAGATCGGCTGAACGCCTTTTGGATCGGTCAGGGTTTGCAGGCCCAGCGCCGCGACCGGGCCGTCGGTGCCGTAGGCCATCGCCGCGTTAACGCCGGAGGTTTGCTGCGCCGCCGCCTTAATGGTTACCGCCGTATCTCCGCCCGCCAGCGAGAGCAGTTGCGCCTGGTCGAGCTTGAAGTCGTACGCTTTTTCGAATGCAGGGAGCGCGTCGGGACGCTCGATAAACTCCGCGGACGCCGCGAGCTTGAAGTCGCCCTTCTCTTTCAGGTAGCGGCTGAGATCCGCAAGCGAGGTGAGCTTCCCTTTCTCCGCCACGTCCTTACGCACGGCGATAGTCCAGGTATTGTTGGCCGGGGCCGGGGTCAGCCAGACCAGCTTGTTCTGTTCCGCGTCGAGTTTTTTGACTTTTTCATAGCCAGCTTTGGCGTTTTTCCATGCCGGATCGTTCTCTTCTTTAAAGAAGAACGCGCCGTTGCCGGTGTATTCAGGATAGATATCCAGCTCGCCGGAGGTAATCGCGCCGCGCACGACGGGCGTGGTGCCCAGCTGAACTTTATTGACGGTTTTCACGCCGTGGCTTTCCAGCACCTGGAGAATAATATTCCCGAGCAGCGCGCCCTCGGTATCGATCTTTGAGCCCACTTTTACCGGCTCCGCCGCCTGTAACGGCAGGCTTAGCGCCGCGAGCAGCGCCGCAGAAACTACCATCCCCGATTTAATCGTCATTCCGCTGTCCTCATTTTTTTATCGCCTTTTTCAGAGGCTTGAGAGAAAAGCGTAGCTTAAAACGGCGGATTTACCCGGCAAAATGCCTTTTTAGCATAAGGTAAGACGCATCCCCCGATGGACGGGGGATGCAAAGGAGGGAAAGGTTACAGCAGCTCGAACTCGCCTTTATTTACGCGGGCGGAATCCCCCCCGATAAAGACGTTAAACTTGCCCGGTTCCGCATCATATTTCATCTGCTGGTTCCAGAACTTCAGCGCATCCACGTCAATCGGGAAGCTGATGGTTTTGGTTTCGCCAGGTTTGAGATTGACCTTCTCAAAGCCGCGCAGCTGCTTCACAGGACGGCTCATCGAGGCGGTGACATCCTGCACGTACATCTGAATCACCGTTGCCCCTTCACGCTTGCCGGTGTTGGTCACCTCGACGCTAGCGGTGACATTGCCGTCACGCTTCAGGCTCGGCGCCGACATTTTCACCTCAGAAACCTTGAAGGTGGTGTAGCTCAGGCCATAACCAAACGGATAGAGCGGGCCGTTAGCTTCGTCAAAGTAACGAGACGTGTATTTGTTCGGCTTGTCGGCGTTGTACGGGCGACCGGTGTTCAGGTGGCTGTAGTAAACCGGGATCTGCCCGACGGAGCGCGGGAAGGACATCGGCAGCTTGCCCGACGGGTTGTAATCGCCAAACAATACGTCGGCGATGGCGTTACCGCCTTCGGTGCCGGCGAACCAGGTTTCCAGAATGGCGTCAGCCTGCTGGTCCTCTTTCACCAGCGCCAGCGGACGACCGTTCATCAGCACCAGCACCAGCGGCTTGCCGGTCGCTTTCAGGGCGGCGATCAGATCGCGCTGGCTCTGCGGGATGGTGATGTCAGTACGGCTGGAGGCTTCGTGCGCCATACCCTGCGCTTCCCCCACGACCGCGACAACGACGTCAGACTGCTTCGCCGCGTTGACCGCTTCGTCGATCATCTCCTTCGGCGTGCGCGGATCGACCTTCACCGCTTCCTCGTACTGGTTGAGGAAGGTGACGATGTCTTTATCGTCGGTGACGTTCGCCCCTTTGGCGTACACCACTTTGGCGTTTTCACCGACGGCGCTCTTGATGCCGGTCAGGACGGTAACGGACTGATCGGCCACGCCCGCAGCAGACCAGCTCCCCATCACGTCGCGCTTGCTGTCAGCCAGCGGGCCGACCACAGCAATAGTGCCGGATTTTTTAAGCGGCAGCGTGTCGAGGCGGTTCTTCAGCAGCACCAGGCTTTCGCGCGCCACTTCACGCGCTTCTTTGCGGTGCAGGCGGCTTTCGGCGTTGGTATCCGCCGGGTCAGAATCTTTCGGCCCCAGGTGGCTGTACGGATCGTTAAACAGCCCCATGTCATATTTCACGTTCAGCACGTGGCGCGCGGCATCGTCCAGCTCCGCCATCGTTACCTTGCCGCTCTTCACCAGCCCCGGCAGGTATTTGCTGTAGTACTCGTCGCTCATGCTCATGTTGATGCCGGACTTGAGCGCCACGCGCACCGCGTCTTCCGGATCGGACGCCGTGCCGTGCTTGATCAGCTCTTTAATCGCGCCGTGGTCGGAAACGGTGATGCCCTTAAAGCCCCACTGGTCGCGCAGCACGTCTTTCAGCAGCCAGGAATCGGAGGTCGCAGGCGTGCCGTTCAGCGAGTTCAGCGCCACCATCACCGCGCCGCTGCCCGCATCCAGCCCTGCCTTGTACGGCGGCATGTAGTCGTTAAACAGGCGCTGTGGGCTCATGTCGACGGTGTTGTACTCTTTACCGCCTTCCACGGCGCCGTAGGCCGCAAAGTGTTTAACGCTGGTCATCACCGAGTAGCGGTCCGCCGGGCTCTTGCCCTGCATCGCTTCCACCATGGTTTTGCCCATCGTGGCCGTTAAATAGGTGTCTTCACCGAAGCCTTCCGAGGCGCGGCCCCAGCGCGGATCGCGCGAGACGTCCACCATCGGTGCCCAGGTCATGTTCAGGCCGTCGTCCGCCGCTTCATAGGCCGACACGCGCCCGACGGTTTTCACCGCGTCTAGGTTAAACGAGGAGGCTAAGCCGAGGCTGATCGGGAAGACGGTGCGCTGGCCGTGCACCACGTCATAGGCGAAGAACAGCGGGATTTTCAGGCGGCTGAGCTGCATCACCTGATCCTGCATGGCGCGAATATCCTGGCGGGTGACGGTGTTAAAAATCGCGCCCACCTGGTTCTCTTTGATCATCTCGCGGATGGCCTCTTTCGGGTTATCCGGGCCAACGCTGATCAGACGCAGCTGGCCGATTTTTTCATCGACCGTCATCTTCTTAAGCAACTCCGTGACAAACGCGTCGCGGGCTTCAGGCGTGAGCGGGTGATTACCAAACAAATCCTCTGCCAGCGCAGGTTGCAGCGCCAGGCTGACGGCGACACCTACAGAACATAGCCATTTCATGTTGTTATTCTCTCTCATCAATAACCGTGGGAAGCACCCGGCCAGACCGTGCGAAAAGCGCAGTGTGCCATAAACCCTCTGAACGTTGCAGGGTTATTCTCTGATTTTTCTCGTGAATACTCGACCGCTGAACAGTTAATCGCGCTATGCTTTACAGCGAGAAATTTGCCCCACCACAAGGAGTGGAAGATGACTTCTGTTCGAACTGACGATAACAAAACATTTATTAACGAACTGTCGCGCCTGGTTGGCTCCTCTCACCTGCTTACCGACCCGGCCAAAACCGCCCGCTACCGTAAGGGTTTCCGCTCCGGCCAGGGCGACGCGCTGGCGGTGGTCTTCCCCGGCACGCTGCTGGAGCTGTGGCGCGTGCTGAGCGCCTGCGTTGCGGCGGACAAGATTATTTTAATGCAGGCGGCCAACACCGGCCTGACCGAAGGTTCCACGCCGAACGGCAACGATTACGATCGCGATATCGTGATTATCAGCACCCTGCGCCTCGACAAGCTGCACCTGCTGGACAAAGGCGAGCAGGTGCTCGCGTTCCCGGGCACCACGCTCTACTCGCTGGAAAAAGCGCTTAAGCCGCTGGGCCGCGAGCCGCACTCGGTGATCGGCTCCTCCTGCATTGGCGCCTCGGTGGTCGGTGGGATCTGCAATAACTCCGGCGGTTCGCTGGTCCAGCGCGGCCCGGCCTACACCGAAATGTCACTTTTTGCCCGCATCGATGAAAACGGCAAGCTGACGCTGGTGAACCACCTGGGCATCGATCTGGGCGTGACGCCGGAACAGATCCTCAGCAAGCTCGACGACGACCGCGTGAGGGACGAAGACGTGCAGCACGATGGTCGCCACGCGCACGACCACGATTACATTACCCGCGTGCGCGATATCGAGGCCGATACCCCGGCGCGCTACAACGCCGACCCGGATCGACTGTTTGAATCGTCCGGCTGCGCGGGCAAGCTGGCCGTTTTTGCGGTGCGTCTCGACACCTTCCCGGCAGAGAAAAAGCAGCAGGTATTTTACATCGGCACCAATCAGCCTGAGGTCCTGACCGAAATTCGTCGCCATATTCTGGGCGAATTCACCCACCTGCCGGTGGCGGGCGAGTACATGCATCGGGATATTTACGACATCGCGGAGCGCTACGGGAAAGACACTTTCCTGATGATCGATAAGCTTGGCACCGACAAAATGCCGTTCTTCTTCACCATGAAGGGCCGCACCGACGCGATGCTGGAGAAAGTGCCGCTGTTCAAGCCCCACTTTACCGACCGCTTTATGCAGAAGCTGGGCAACGTTTTCCCTGCACATCTGCCGGAGCGAATGAAAACCTGGCGTGATAAGTACGAACATCACCTGCTGCTGAAAATGGCCGGGGACGGGATCGCCGAAGCGCAGAGCTGGCTGACCGAGTTCTTCAGGACGGCTGAGGGTGATTTCTTTGCCTGCACGCCGGAAGAAGGCAGCAAAGCCTTCCTGCACCGCTTCGCCGCGGCAGGTGCCGCTATCCGTTACCAGGCGGTACATTCCGAAGAGGTGGAAGATATTCTGGCGCTGGATATCGCCCTGCGACGCAACGACACCGAATGGTTTGAACATCTGCCGCCGGAAATCGACAGCAAGCTGGTGCATAAGCTCTATTACGGCCACTTTATGTGCTACGTCTTCCATCAGGACTACATCGTCAAAAAAGGGGTAGATGCTCATGAACTGAAGGAGCAGATGCTCGCCCTGCTGCGCGAGCGTGGCGCACAATATCCTGCGGAACACAACGTCGGGCATCTTTATAAAGCCCCTGACGCCCTTAAGCAGTTTTATCGCGAGAATGACCCTACAAACAGCATGAACCCCGGAATCGGGAAAACAACGCGGAAGAAATACTGGAAAGAGAGTGCAGACGCGGAGCAGCGCATAACGCAAGCGTCTGATTAAACCCTACAGCCAAATTTGAGAGATTGTTTCGCGCGCCTTAATCGTAATAGAGTAGCGGTCTGTCGCCGGAGAAATGTTTCTCCGGCATTCTATAACGAGGAGCAGGCGCATCATGTCGGCTGTTGATGTTTTATCCGAAACCGAACTGGAAGTGCGCGACGCCCTTCCCGATGATGTGCATGCCATCGCCGCCATCTATGCCTGGCATGTGCTTCACGGACGCGCGTCATTCGAGGAAGTCCCCCCCACCATCGACGAAATGCGTCAGCGCATGAAAAGCGTGGCCGAGAACGGTTTACCGTGGCTCATCGCGCTCTATCGCGGCATCGTGGTGGGCTATTGTTACGCCACCCCTTACCGACCGCGTCAGGCCTATCGCTATACTCTGGAAGAGTCGATTTACGTGGATGCCAGCATCACCGGACGCGGTTTTGGCACCGCATTAATGAACGCGCTGATCGCGCGCTGCGAGCAGGGCCCGTGGCGGCAGATGATTGCCGTTGTGGGAGATGGTAATAATAATTCCGGCTCGTTACGGCTGCATAAAAAACACGGCTTTGAGATTGTCGGTCAGCTTCGCAGCGTGGGGTATAAGAAAGGCGACTGGCGGGATACGGTGATAATGCAGCGCCCGCTCAACGACGGTGACTGGACGCTGCCGGAATAAACGCAGTGCGGTCTGGTGCCCTCACCCCGGCCCTCTCCCACAGGGAGAGGGAGAAAACATAAAAAACGGTAACGCATGTTACCGTTTTGCTTTTACCTAATCGTTTTGCGCCGTCGCCATCTGCTCCGCTTTCTGCTTTTTATAGGTCAATGCCGCAGCCGGAACGGGCTGCACTTTCCCGGTCTCAATCCAGGTCCGCAGGCGGCTCGCATCCGCGAAGTGGGTATATTTCCCGAAGGCATCCATCACCACCAGCGCCACCGGCTTACCGTTAAACACGGTGCGCATCACCAGGCAGTGGCCTGCCGCATTGGTAAACCCGGTTTTGGTTAACTGAATATTCCAGTTCTCGCGGTACACCAGATGGTTCGTGTTGCGAAACGGCAGCGTGTAAGACGGATTCGAGAATGTCGCCATGTCCTCACGCGTGGTGCTGAGCTGGCCGAGCAGCGGGTACTGCTTGCTGGCAATCAGCAGTTTCGTCAGATCGCGGGCCGTGGAGACGTTGTTAATCGACAGACCCGTCGGTTCAACAAAATGAGTATTGCTCATCCCCAGCGCTTTGGCTTTGGCGTTCATCGCGCGGATAAAGGCATCGTAACCGCCAGGATAGTGGTGCGCCAGACTTGCCGCCGCACGGTTTTCAGACGACATCAGCGCCAGCAGCAGCATATTTTTACGGCTGATTTCACTGTTCAGGCGCACGCGAGAGTAGATCCCTTTCATCTCCGGCGTGTGGCTGATATCCACTTTCAGCTTTTCGTCCAGCGGCAGGCGAGCATCAAGCACCACCATCGCGGTCATTAATTTGGTTATTGAAGCGATCGGGCGCACCAGGTCCGGGTGGCTGGCGTAAATCACCTTATTGGTGTTGAGATCAACAATCATCGCGCTGCCGGACGCAATTTGCGGCTGGGCAGCAGCGGTGGTCACCGCGGGCGTTTTGGCGATGGCTGGCACGGCAGCGGACGCGCCCAGCAGCAGCGCCAGGCTAAGTAAGGAGACACGAAATTTCAGCATGGTGAGACTTCTGATAATTATTCACGCACGTAATGACGTACACCGCCTGCGTCGACGGATAAACACAGGCTGGCTTCGGCATCATAGCGGTCACCGTGCTTTGTCGCCAGCGGATAATCGTGAACAGATGCTGCATTGCTGGCATTTACGCCAGCAATGCAGTGAGCTTAGAAGAGACGGTATCCATAACCCCAGAGAATAACCGTCAGTGCCAGTAACACCTCCAGTACCAGCACCCCGATGGCAAGCGTGGAACCGGAGAAGCTCAGGCCCTCTTCTTTATTGATATTCAGGAAGGTTGGAACGCCCAGATACAGCAGATAACCGGTGTAAAAGAGCGCAACAGTACCGATCAGCGCGCACAGCCAGACCAGTGGATAGAGCGCAACAATACCGCTTAAGAACAGCGGGGTCGCGACGTATCCGGCGAAGACCATACAGTGTGCCAGCGATGGGCGCTGTGGGTAGTTACGCGCCATCCAGTGAATGACGCGCCCCATGACCGCCACCCCTGCCAGCATCAGGCCATAAAAGAGAATGGCCAGATAAAGCCCGGTAAACCAGGAGAGCTGAACCACGGTACCGTCACCGAAGTTCCAGCCGATTTGTGTTGTGCCAATAAACGCGCATATTACCGGCACCGCGGCCATCAGCAGCACATGGTGGGTGTAATGATGCGAGACCGTTTCGTTCTCACTTTTGATGACATGCATTTCACGATCGGGATGGGAGAAAAGTCCCCAGACATGGTTCATAGCGCCCCCTTGTTGTCGGCCCGTCAGCGATACCTTAAGTATAATGCAGGCTTTAGATTATTTTATGTACAGTGGGAAATTTCCGTTGATTGCCGCGCGGTTGATTCATGAGGTATATGATTAAACGAGGTACGCAGAGGGAGATAACCGTTACGTAATGGATATTAACGCACTCATTGAACAATATGGATATGCCGCGCTGGTCATCGGCAGCGTGGCGGAAGGTGAAACCATCACGCTGCTGGGCGGCGTCGCCGCGCATCAGGGCTTACTGAAGTTTCCGCTGGTCGTCGCTGCGGTCGCGCTGGGCGGCATGATTGGCGATCAGCTGCTCTACTTCCTGGGGCTGCGCTTTGGCCCGACGCTGCTCAAGCGTTTCGTTAAACACAAAAAGAAAATCAACCGCGCGCAGCGCCTGATCCAGCGTCACCCTTATCTGTTCGTCATAGGCACCCGCTTTATGTACGGCTTCAGGATCATCGGGCCGATACTGATTGGTGCCAGCCGCCTGCCGCCAAAAATTTTCCTGCCGCTGAATATTGTCGGCGCGATAGCCTGGGCGCTGATCTTCACGACGCTTGGTTACGTGGGTGGCGAGGTGATTGGCCCGTGGCTGCATAACCTTGACCAACACCTGAAGCACTGGGCGTGGTTGATTCTGGTGGTTGTGGCGGTGATTGGGGTCAGGCTGTGGATGCGGCACAGAGACAAGAAGCGGGATGAGGAGTGAGTCAGCCTGGTGCCCCTCACCCCTTTGGGGAGAGGGGAAAACTGTCACCCTTCCGGCTTAAACTGCGGGTTCGCCAGCATAAAGCCCCCGTCGACGATAAACGATTGCCCTGTGGTATAGCTGGCGTCGCTGTCACACAGCCACGCCACCAGGCTGGCGATTTCTTTGGTGTGGCCCGGCCTTGCCAGCGGGATTTCCGGCATTGACCCTTCCTTCACTTCGCTGTCATCCATATCGTTCATCGGCGTGGCAATGGCCCCAGGCGCGACGGCGTTCACCAGAATCTTGTGCTTCACCAGCTCCATCGCCATCGACTTGGTTAAGCCGCCGAGCGCGTGTTTCGCAGCCGTGTAAGCGCTGGCATCAGGCAGCGGCGTGTGCTCATGCACCGAGGTGATGTTCACAATCCGCCCCCCTTCCCCCTGCTTCACCATCTGCCGTGCCGCAATCTGCGAGCAGAGAAACGCGCCGTCCACGTCGACGGTAAAAATGTTCCGCCAGTCGTCAAACGCCATCTCAAGAAATGGCGCTTTGGTCATCGCTCCGGCATTGTTAACCAGCACGTCCAGCCGGCCGAAACGTGCAATCAGCGTTTCAATGGCTTCAGTGCCGTCCGGGAGCGTGCTTAAATCAAGATGGATAGCCTCTGCACGCTGCCCACGCGCTTCAACTTCACGGCAGGTTTCCAGCGCCCCTTTTTCATCCGAATGCCAGGTGACGCCAATATCAAACCCGCGCTCTGCCAGCATCAGCGCCGTGGTTTTACCGATCCCGGAATCCGATGCGGTTACAATCGCTACTCTGTTCATACTCACCTCCTGAAAAACTGCAAAGAGGTAAGTATAGATAATGACCTTTTTTAGCCATGATGATAGCCGCCGCCCAGCGCTGACGTCAGCTGCAGCGTGGCGTCGAGATACTGGCCTTTCAACATGACGCCTTCAAGATGCTCTTTTAGTGCCGGGATTCTGGCTTCGCTGACCCGCGAACCGGCAATAATACCTGCACTAAAACGCGCCTGCGCCAGCGCCACCACGCGCGCCGCGTCTTTTTCTATCTGCTGCTGGTGACGATTTTTTGCCGTCAGGGTTTCAACTTCACTTGCCGTACGCGCCACCTGATTGACCGCCTCCACCACCGCTTTGTTGTAGTTCGCGACCGAGAGGTTATTCTGCGCCTGGGCGATATCCAGATTAGCGTTCAGCCTGCCGCTGTCGAAGATCGGCAGCGTCAGTCCGGCAGTCACGCCCATCTGCTGGGCTGAAGAGCGGAACAGATCGCTCAGGTGCAGGGCATCCTGCTGTAAGAACGCCATCAGGTTCACGTCAGGATAGAACGCCGCTCTGGCGGCTTCCACCTCGCTCATGGAGGCTTCGATATACCAATGCGCCTCCTGCAGATCCGGACGGCGTGCCAGCAGTTCATATCCCAGCGTTGACGGTAGCGAGGCTTCGGCTGCAGGCAACGGGTGGCGCGTAAGGTGTGTCGCCGGGGTGCCGGTCAGCGCATCCAGACGCGCTTCAATGGCCTTCATTTTGCCCTTTACGTCGGCCAGCTGTTCATTAGTCTTACTGGCGTGTATATCGGTTTCGACGCCCTCCACCGAGGAGGTAATACCGTGCTGATACAGTTCGCGATCGGCGTCGATAATATTTTCCTGCTCCTGTTTAATCCGGGTAAGAACTTCCCCTGCTTCGGCCTGGGTCTGCCACGCCCAGTAAAGGCGCGCAACGCTGGTTGAAAGCAGCTGGCGGGTCTGCTCCAGCTCCGCTTTTTGCGCATTCACTTTACCGATACGCGCTGCAATCCGGGCGCGGTTTTTTCCCCATAGATCGAGATCCCAGCCCGCCGTCAGGCCAAAGGTGCCGTTGGTATACCATGGGCCGGTGGTGCCCGCCGCCGGGTCGGTAAGGGCAAACGGCCCCATCAGCCCCTCTGCCGACATTTTTTGCCGTTCAACATCCGCTGAAAAATCCATTTGTGGGCCATCGGCTGCGATAGCGGCTCTGGCCTGCGCTTCGGCAAGCGTAATGCGCTGCCGGGCAATTTGCATATCGGGCGCATCCGCTATGGCTTTGGCAATAAGCGAATTTAACTGCGGATCGTTATATTCTTTCCACCATTCATTTTTCGGCCAGTCCGCATGACGAAGTTGGGTATTAACGGACGCGGCTGTCGTTTGCGTTTGAATTGGCGACACCGTGGAATGTTCCGGTGCGCAGGCAGCCAGCATAAAAACAAGGGGAGCACTCAGAGATAAAATAAGAAAACGTTTCATTACGCCATGCACTCAAAAAAATAAAGGCGCAACTTACGCTTGATGACGCGCTATTTTTTAGTAACGCGTGGCAATCCGCAAATTGTCATACACTTACATACTCGGCAAAATATTCACCGAGTGAATTATTTATTTTTAAATATAACTGCCTGTTATTTTGACTGTATAACCCGCGCAATATCAGCCGACGTTTGCAGCGTGCGGATCTCCTGAAATAATCCCAGCGCTTCGCTGTACTCTTTGCGTAAATAACTCAGCCACTGCTTAATACGCGCGACGTGATACAAACCGGTATCGCCCTGCTTTTCCAGACGGCTGTATTTTTGCAGCAGCGTGACGACATCTGCCCACGGCATACGCGGTTCGTTATATTTCACCACCCGGCTGAGGTTCGGCACGTTCAGCGCGCCGCGGCCAATCATCACCGCATCGCAGCCGGTGGCTTTCAGGCACGCCTGCGCGCTCTCGTAATCCCAGATTTCGCCGTTGGCGATCACCGGAATAGTAAGTCGTTTGCGGATTTCACCAATCGCCTGCCAGTTAATGCGCTCGGCTTTGTAGCCGTCTTCTTTAGTGCGGCCATGCACCACCAGCTCGGTGGCCCCGGCCTGCTGCACCGCATCGGCAATTTCAAACTGTCGGGCGTCGCTGTCCCACCCCAGGCGCACCTTAACCGTCACCGGCAAATGCGAGGGCACGGCCTCACGCATGGCTTTCGCGCCGCGGTAAATCAGCTCAGGATCTTTCAGCAACGTCGCTCCGCCGCCGCTGCCGTTCACCAGCTTCGACGGACAGCCGCAGTTCAGATCCACCCCGTAAGAGCCAAGCGCTACCGCGCGGGCGGCGTTTTCCGCCAGCCATTCAGGATACTGGCCGAGCAGCTGAATACGCACCAGCGTGCCGGAAGAGGTTCGGCTCTGGTTGTGCAGCTCGGGGCAGAGCCGGAAGAAGGATTTTACCGGCAACAGCATATCGACCACGCGCAAAAACTCCGTCACGCAGAGATCGTAGTCGTTCACCTCGGTCAGAAGCTCGCGCACGAGAGAGTCGAGCACGCCTTCCATTGGGGCCAGTAAAACACGCATAACAGTACCTGTGAAAAAAGACGCGGTATAGTAGCCGCTCTCTATATCGCTGGGAAGCGCTTCTGTTCAGGCAGAAAGTCACCCGGCGTTGCCCCAACAATAGCGCGAAACGCCGCCGCAAATGCCGCCGGGCCGGAAAACCCCAGCATCCAGGCCACCTGCTTAACCGGGTATCCGTTGGCGAGGAGATCCAGCGAGGCACAAATCCTTGCGCGCTGTCGCCAGGCCCGAAAGCTAAAGCCGGTATCGTTGATAAACGCACGTGAAAATGTGCGTTCAGACATCGCGGCCCGTTCCGCCAGCCTTTCCAGAGAGAGATCCCAGAGATTGTTGGCAATGATGTCACAGGCCACGCGATGTAAGCGCTCATCCACGGGCATCGGCAGTTCGGCAAAAATCTGCTGCGTCTCGCTGAGGATGTCGAGCAGCAAAACGGCCATGCTGCGCTGGCTTGCCGGCCGGTATTCCGCGCTGAACAGCCCGGCAATCAGCTCTTTGAACAACGCTGTGGCCATAATTACGTGAACCTCGTCTTTCCGCTTAAAAGGTTCGCATTGCGAAATCAGTGCCGGGCTAAACCAGACCGCGCGAAGCTCCGTTGCGGATAACACGCTGTAGGTATGCTCCTGAAAGGGAGGGATCCACAGCGCGCGCTGCGGCGGTATGACCCAGCGTTTGCTGCCGGTTTCAACCAGCATAACCCCCTTAATGGCAAACAAAAGTTGTCCCTGCGAATGCTGGTGAGGCGGATCGACTTCGCCGCGCGTATAGCTAATTGCCCCTCTTGACCATCCGATAGCATCGTCGTGAATTGGCGTTTTATCGATAACGGTTGGCATTTCACATTCCCCCCTTCCTCTTATGATGCTGCTTGTACACGTAACCAGAGAGAGACGCAATGCACATCCATTTTATTATTCATGAACATTTCGAGGCGCCAGGCGCCTATGAAATCTGGGGGAAAAGTCGCGGCTGCAGTCTGAGCTACACCAGAGTGTATCAGGGCGAACCTTTACCTGAGGAACTGGGGGGCACAGACCTGCTTATCATCATGGGAGGCCCGCAATCCCCCGCCACCACGCTTGAGGAATGCCCCTGGTTTGATGCGCAGGCGGAAAAGGCACTCATCAGCCGCGCGATAGAGGCAGGTAAAACGGTGATAGGCGTTTGTCTGGGCTCACAGCTTATCGGCGAAGCGCTGGGCGCAGCGTTTTGCCACAGCCCGGAAAAAGAGATCGGCAAATTTCCCGTCAGGCTCACAGATGCAGGCAAGGCGAACCCGCTGTTTGAGGGCTTTGGCAGCGTGCTGAACGTCGGTCACTGGCATAACGATATGCCTGGGTTGACGCCGCAGGCTAAGGTTCTGGCTTACAGCGAGGGCTGTCCCCGTCAGATCGTGCAATACAGCGAACGGGTTTACGGTTTCCAGTGCCATATGGAGCTGACGCCGGAGGTGGTAGAGTTGCTGATTGAGCATTCGCAGAATGACCTCCGCCGTGCGGGTGAGTTCCGTTTTGTCGAAACGGCGGAAAAACTCCGCTCGCATGATTATCGCGAAATGAACCAGGTGCTGTTTTCTTTTCTCGATAAACTGACCGCCTGACGCTGATGCCTTCTCTGGCGCGTGACTTCGCCAGCGCAATCCCTTTCCTCTAAACTGTAGCCTGCACCAGTAAGGTGATACCGGACGTTCCATTCCGGAATGTCTGGTATGCTCAAAATTCATGATGTGATCCGTGGCACATTTTTAGGTTTAATTGTATGATGAATGCGTTTCAGCAAGGACTATCACCATGAGCAAACCATTGAACATTATCTGGCAATATCTGCGCGCATTCGTCCTGATTTACGCCTGCCTGTATGCCGGGATTTTCATCGCGTCGCTGCTGCCCATCACCATTCCCGGCAGCATTATCGGTATGCTGATCCTCTTCGTTTTACTGGCGCTGCAAATTCTGCCTGCAAAGTGGGTCAATCCAGGCTGCCTCGTCCTCATTCGCTATATGGCGCTGCTTTTCGTGCCTATCGGCGTCGGGGTCATGCAGTATTTTGATTTGCTCAAAGCGCAGTTCGGCCCGATTGTAGTTTCCTGCGCGGTCAGCACGCTGGTGGTTTTCCTGGTGGTGAGCTGGAGCTCTCATCTGGTACATGGCGAACGCAACGTGGTCGGGGAGAAAACAAAAAAATGATGGCTAATATCTGGTGGTCACTGCCGTTAACCCTGCTGGTATTCTTCGCCGCGCGCAAGCTTGCCGCACGATTTAAAATGCCCTTGCTGAACCCCCTGCTGGTGGCGATGGTGGTGATTATTCCCTTCCTGCTGCTCACCGGCATTCCTTATGAGCGTTACTTTGCGGGCAGCAAAATTTTAAACGACCTCCTGCAGCCCGCCGTTGTCGCGCTTGCCTTTCCTTTATATGAGCAGCTGCACCAGATCCGCGCACGGTGGAAGTCCATCATTACTATCTGTTTTGTGGGAAGCCTGGTGGCGATGATTACCGGCACGTCGGTGGCGCTGTTGATGGGGGCCTCCCCGCAAATTGCCGCCTCTATCCTGCCTAAATCAGTGACCACGCCTATCGCGATGGCGGTAGGCGGCAGCCTCGGCGGTATTCCGGCCATCAGCGCGATGTGCGTGATTTTCGTCGGTATTCTCGGCGCGGTGTTTGGCCACACTCTGCTGAACGGGATGCGTATTCACACCAAAGCGGCGCGCGGGCTGTCGATGGGCACCGCCTCGCACGCGCTGGGTACCGCACGCTGCGCGGAGCTGGACTATCAGGAAGGGGCGTTTAGCTCTCTTGCGCTGGTGATCTGCGGGATTATCACCTCCCTGCTCGCCCCGTTCATTTTCCCGCTGATTCTGGCGGTGATGGGCTAAAATTTGCGATGCGTCGCGCAAATTTCATTTTGATTTCATAAGTTGCATACATAATGAGAAGTGGATCACATATAAAGGCCTTACGGCTCCGTAAACTACCGATCCATTAACCTTTATGAGGCAAACGCCATGCACCCACGTTTTCAAGCTGCCTTCGCTCAGCTTGCAGAGAATTTGCAGTCAGCCCTCGCTCCCGTTCTGGCAGATGCACATTTCCCCGCCCTGCTGACGGCGGAGCAGGTCACGGTGCTTAAACAGGCAACCGGGCTGGATGAAGACGCGCTGGCTTTCGCACTGCTGCCCCTGGCTGCCGCCTGCGCCCGGGCCGATCTTTCCCACTTCAACGTCGGTGCTATCGCGCGCGGCGTCAGCGGAACCTGGTACTTCGGCGGGAACATGGAGTTCCTCGGCGCAACCATGCAGCAGACCGTTCACGCCGAGCAGAGCGCCATCAGCCACGCCTGGCTGCACGGTGAGAAAGCCCTGAGCGCCATCACCGTAAACTACACCCCATGCGGCCACTGCCGCCAGTTTATGAACGAGCTGAACAGCGGGCTGCAGCTGCGCATTAACCTGCCGGGCCGCGCGCCGCACACGCTGGGGGACTACCTGCCTGACGCCTTCGGCCCGAAAGATCTGGAGATCAAAACCCTGCTGATGGACGAGCAGGATCACGGTTTCGCCCTGTCCGGCGATGACCTGAACCAGGCGGCCATACGCGCGGCGAACAAGAGCCACACTCCGTACAGCAACTCCCCGAGCGGCGTGGCACTGCAGTGCCGCGATGGCCGTATCTTCACCGGCAGCTATGCGGAAAACGCCGCGTTTAACCCAACGCTGCCGCCGCTGCAGGGCGCACTCAACCTGCTGAGCCTGAACGGCTACGATTATCCGGACATTCAGCGTGCCGTTCTGGCCGAAAAGGCCGATGCGCCGCTGATTCAGTGGGATGCCACCGCCGCAACGCTCAAGGCGTTAGGCTGCACGACGATCGACCGCGTCCTGCTGGCGTAAACCTTCCGGCGGACAGAAATGTCCGCCACGTTGCTGAAAAACCCCTCAGTTGAGTCGCTGTTTCTTGCGCTAACCAGGCGGGTAAAGTAGCCTGAGTTAAATTTCATCCACGAACGAGCCATCTTCATGTTAAAGCGCGTTTTTTACAGCCTGTCTGTCCTGGTCGGCATACTGCTGTTTATCGTGCTGGGTCTCGACCGTTGGATGAGCTGGAAAACGGCCCCCTACATCTTTGATGACCTGCAGGATCTCCCCTACCGTCAGGTGGGCGTGGTGCTCGGCACCGCCAAGTATTACCGCACAGGGGTGATCAACCAGTATTATCGCTACCGCATTCAGGGCGCGCTGAACGCCTACAACAGCGGCAAGGTAAACTACCTGCTGCTGAGCGGCGATAACGCGCTGCAAAGCTATAACGAGCCGGTGACGATGCGGAAGGATTTGATTGCCGCGGGCGTGGACCCTGCCGATATCGTGCTCGATTACGCCGGGTTCCGCACCCTCGACTCCATCGTGCGCACGCGCAAAGTCTTTGATACCAACGACTTCATCATCATCACCCAGCGCTTCCACTGCGAGCGCGCGCTGTTTATCGCCCTGCACATGGGCATTCAGGCCCAGTGCTACGCGGTGCCGTCGCCAAAAGATATGCTGAGCGTGCGCGTCCGCGAGTTTGGTGCCCGCTTTGGTGCCCTGGCCGATCTCTATATCTTCAAACGCGAACCGCGCTTTTTAGGCCCGCTGGTGCCGATCCCGGCAATGCATGAAGTGCCGGAAGACGCGCAGGGTTACCCGGCGGTGACGCCAGAGCAGCTGCTGGATATGCAGAAAAAAGAGAAAAAATAGGCCTGCCTTTATACTTTCTTTACGCCGGTACTGACGCTTTTTATCCCCCCTTTACGCCAGCTCTTTTAACCTGAGTTCACTGCCGCTACGGCTTCATTGAAGAATGACTATGAACTCGATAATGAATGCGTTTTTCCTCAAAAGTCTTCGCCCGTATTTTAACTTCCCCGGTTTATCACTCCCCGGCGCACTTAATTCTGGTCTCTGGCTGGATGAAAAAATTGACGCCCTGCAGCACAATATTGCCGTGGAAGTGGCCGACTATCTGGAACGCTACCCGCAGACGAAACACGTTGACGTTTACCTGAACGATATCAACGGCACGATGCGCGGCAAGCGCCTCACGGTGGAGAGCATGCTGAGTCTGGAAAAAGGCTGTTATTTTCCGCTTTCCGTTTACTCCATGGATCAGAAGGGAAAAATCGCCGCCCCGCTTTATGATGAACCCGACCGGCTGTGCGTCCCGGTCGCCGGTTCTCTGCGTCCCTGTCCGCAGGATCCGGAGCATACCGCGCAGATCCTGCTGACGATGAAGGACAGCGACGGTAACCCCTGCCCGCTTGAGCCACGCGCGATACTGCAGAACGTCGTGGCCCGCTTCCACCAGCACGGCCTTTTCCCGGTCATTGCCCCGGAAATCGAGTTTTACCTGACGGGACAGGGCGAGCGCGATCCGCAAAATCAGGGCTGTTTTCACATGGACACCTCGTCGGCGCATGCGGCGCTTTTTGACGAACTGGAACAGCTGGCGCACCTTCAGCGCATCCCGCTGTCAGGGGTGGTAGCGGAAGCCGAGTCCGGACAGTACGAATTAAACCTGAAGCACAGCCAGCGCGTCGTAGAGGTCTGTGATAACGTGCTGGCCCTGCGCCGCCTGACCCGCTATGTCGCTGAAAAGCACGGTCTTCAGGCTAACTTTATGGCTAAGCCCTTCAGCCAGCTCTCCGGCAGCGGTTTGCACATCCATTTCAGCCTGAACAACAGCCGTGGCGAGAACGTTTTTGCCTCGCCGGTGAACGCGCTGAGCAGCATGATGCGCTTGTGCATCGCGGGCCAGCTGGCGCTGATGCCCGCCTCCGTCGCCATTCTTGCGCCGGGGGTCAACGCGTTTCGTCGCCTGCGAAAAAACCTGACGGAACCCGTCTTTAACTCGTGGGGCTATAACACCCGCTCCGCTGCCCTGCGCATTCCCTGCTCGGAAGAGAGCAACCGTCGTATCGAGTACCGGCTGGCCGGAGCCGATGCGAATCCGTATCTGGTGGCGGCCACAATCCTGACCGGCATGCTGTACGGGCTGGAACATATCGACGAGGGGGAACTCCCGGAACCGCAGCAGGACCAACCGGAACTCCCGCTGTTCCAGCAGGAGGCAATTGAGGCCTTCGCCCGCTGTCAGTATCTCACCGACAGCCTGGGCGATGCCTTTTCCGAACAGTGGGTCGCCTGCAAGCTTTCTGAACTTGAGTGGTTTGAGCGCATTGTGACGCAAGAAGAGTCCCATCTGGCATAGGGCATAAAAAAGCCCGCTCGGTGAGCGGGCCGGGTATGGCGAGTGACGATTACTTCTTACGGGCGTACTTCAGTGAATCCAGCGCCACCGCGAAGATAATGATGGCGCCCTTGATGATGTACTGCCAGTACGGGTTCACGCCGATGTAGGTCAACCCGTAGTTGATGACGGTGAAGATGATCACACCGGTGACCACGCCGAGCACGGTACCCACCCCGCCGCTGAAGGAGACGCCGCCGACCACGCAGGCCGCAATCGCATCCAGCTCGTACATGAAGCCAAGGTTGTTCGTTGCGGAGCCGATACGGCCTGCTTCCAGCATCCCGCCGAAGGCGTAGAACACACCGGACAGCGCGTAAATCATCAGCAGGTTCAGGGCAACGTTTACCCCGGACACTTTCGCCGCTTCCGGGTTACCGCCGATAGCGAAGATGTTTTTACCGAAGCGCGTTTTGTTCCACAGGATCCAGACGAACGCCACCGCAATCAGCGCATAGAAGGTAATGTACGACAGGCGGAAGCTGCCCAGCGCGATAAACCCCTGCGTGAAGGTGGAGAAGCCGCTGTCAAAGCCCGAGATCGGCGACGCGCCCACAAAGTCGTAGTACAGGGAGTTGATACCGTAAACGATGATCATCGTACCCAGAGTGGTGATAAATGGCGTCACGTTCAGGTAAGCGATGATAATACCGTTGATCAGACCAATCACCGCCCCGATGGCGCAGACAATCAGGATCACCACGAAAATCGGCATGGTCGCCATCTCCGGGAACACCTTGTTGGCGTTTTCCATCGACTGCAGCAGGGTTGCCGCAATAACCGCCGCCAGGCCGACCTGACGACCGGCAGAAAGGTCCGTCCCCTGGGTGACGATAAGACCCGCCACGCCCAGCGCAATGATGATACGCACGGAGGACTGGGTCAGAATATTACTCAGGTTCAGCAGGCTTAAGAACGTAGGGTCCTGGAAAATAATAATGGCCAGCAGGACTAAAAGAACAACGTAAATACCGCCTTCTTTCAGGTAAGTGAGAAAACTTTTTTTATTTAACGCACTCATGAGGAGCCCCTGATCTTAAAGGTGCAAAGACGCAAGACGCAAAATTTCATTTTGCGTTGTCGTTTTGGTGTCAACAATACCGGCAACGAGACCATTGCTCATAACCAGAATACGGTCCGTGATCCCTAACAGTTCCGGCATTTCGGAAGAAATAATAATGATCCCTTTATTCTTTTTCGCCAGCTCGGCAATCAGCTGATAAATTTCAAACTTCGCGCCGACGTCAATACCGCGCGTCGGTTCATCCAGCATCAGAATTTCTGGCTGGGTTAATAACCAACGGCCAATAATCACTTTTTGCTGGTTACCACCGGAAAGCGAACCGATTTGGGTACGGTGGCCAGGCGTTTTCACGCGCATGGAGTCAATTACCCACTGGGTATCGCTCTTCATGCGGGAGTTATCCAGCAGCCCGACTTTGTTTTTGTAATTGCGAATATTAGAGATTAACGAGTTAAAGTTAATATCCAGATAAGCATAAATACCGGTCGAACGGCGTTCTTCCGTCACCAACGCAAAACCGTTATTAATGGCTTCGTTGGCATTATGGTTGTTAATTTTCTTACCGTGCAGCGTGATGGTGCCGTCGGCCTTCTCGCGTATGCCAAACAGGGTTTCCACGATGTCGGTACGCTTTGCCCCTACCAGGCCAGCAATGCCAAGAATTTCGCCTTTGTGAAGATCGAAAGAAACATCGCGGATGGACGGCTGGCGCAGCGAGGTCAGATTGCGCACTTCCAGGATTACTTCTCCTGGCTTGTTCTCTTTGTCCGGGAAGCGCTGGTTCAGGGAACGGCCGACCATCATGGCGATGATCTTGTCCATGTCCAGCCCTTCCAGCGGCTGCGTGGCAATCCACTGGCCGTCGCGCAGGATGGTAATTTCATCGCACAGCTGGAAGATCTCTTCCATTTTGTGCGAGATGTACACAATGCCGCAGCCGCGTTCTTTCAGCTTACGAATAATGGTAAAAAGGTGATTAACCTCTTTTTCCGTTAATGACGAGGTGGGTTCATCCATGATGACGATTTTCGCATCATAGGAGAACGCTTTGGCAATTTCGATCATCTGCATCTGGGAAACGGATAATGTCCCCACGCGGGCGCGCGGATCGATATCAATATCCAGCTCATCGAAAATCGCTTTGGTGTCGCGATACATTTTATCCTGATCGACAAACACACCTTTGGTTGGGTAACGTCCCAACCACATGTTATCCATTACCGAGCGTTGCAGTACCAGGTTTAATTCCTGGTGAACCATCGAGATACCGTTTTCCAGCGCTTCTTTCGCTGAATGGAAATCGATCTCTTTCCCCTGAAAAAGAATGCTGCCAGAATCTTTTTGATAGATCCCAAAAAGACATTTTAATAACGTTGATTTACCCGCACCGTTCTCCCCCATTAATGCATGAATAGAGTGAGGACGGACTTTTAAATTAACATTATCGAGTGCCTTAACACCGGGGAAGGACTTGTTGACGCCTGTCATTTCCAACAAGTATTCACCGGACGACTGAGTAGTTGTGCTGACCATAATTATACCTTGTTGGCCTCGCATATCGCGTTATAAAAGGGCGCAACGAATTGCGCCCAGTGAAGACAAAACAAAGATCTTATTTACCGATAAACTCAGCCAGGTTGGACTGGTCTACGCCCACGTAAGGCACGCGAACGATTTTGTTGTCAATTTTCCAGCTGGTGCCATCCGCCGCGCCTTTACCGTCGGCGAGGTTTTTCGCCAGATCGAAGGTCGCTTTCGCCTGGTTGTTGGCATCGTTCAGAACGGTACCGGCCATCGCGCCAGATTTAACCAGCGCCAGCGCTTCCGGCAGGGCATCCACGCCAAATACCGGGATGGACGATTTATTGTGAGCTTTCAGCGCTTCAACCGCACCCATTGCCATCGCATCGTTGTTGGCAATGACCACTTCGATTTTGTTCGCGTTCGGGCCAGACAGCCACGCGTCCATCTTATCTTTCGCCTGAGCGGTGTCCCACATCGCGGTATCTAACGCCAGCTGCTGGGTTTTCAGGCCCTTGTCGTTCAGCTCTTTGATAACATAGGTGGTACGCGCTTCAGCATCCGGGTGGCCAGGCTCGCCTTTCAGCAGCACGAACTGAATCTGACCGTCTTTGTTCAGGTCCCAGTTCGGGTTCGCCGCCCAGTGCTTCGCGATCAGATCGCCCTGAATAATGCCGGACTCTTTAGAGTCAGTACCGACGTAATACGCTTTGTCATAGCTGTCCAGCGCTTTACGGGAAGGTTCTTTGTTGAAGAAGACGATTGGCACGTTCTGGCCGCGCGCTTTCTCAATAACCGTGCCTGCTGCAGCCGGGTCAACCAGGTTGATCGCCAGGGCCTTAACGCCTTTAGCCAGCAGAACGTCGATCTGATCGTTCTGTTTGGACTGGTCGTTCTGGGAGTCATTCATCAGCAGCTGTACGTCTGGCGCTGCTTTCGCATCTTTCTCAATTGCTTTACGCACAACAGACATGAAGTTGTCGTCGTATTTATAGATGGTCACACCAATACGGGTATCCGCAGCGTGCGCTGCTGCACCAAAAAGCATGCTTGCCATTACAGCAGACAGGGTCAACACCTTCTTATTCATGGTATCTCCGGTTTTTTATGCAGGGTAGTTCTTGTGAATAACGATCGGCAGGCAGGTGTTAATAAAACGTTACTGACAGCCGACGTTCACTTATAAAATTTCTATCTTCCGTGGTCGGTAACGCTCCAGAAATGCGTTTTATTCGTTGTTTGCGGCACATTGGCTATGGTGAAAGCGAATAATCACCGTTACATAGCGTTTCAGCCCCTAAAACGCTGACATCATAGTCAGCGCCTTGTTAAGATACTGTGAATTTACTCACAGATTGAAAACGGTTACATCACCTGGTGTAATCAGTTAGTGATCGGAACCACAATTTGCCGGGCGGCGACGGAATGACGACGCACCAGCGTCGGCATGAAGCAGTGAGATGCCCCCGGATCCAGCAGCCCTGCCGCTCCCTGTAGCGCCAGCTCGGTCGCCAGTTTTGCCATAGAAGCAATGGGATAGCGCACCGTAGTCAGCTGCGGGTCGGTGTAACGGGCAATCGGAATATCATCGAAACCAATCAATGACAAATGCTGTGGCACCGCAATGCCGTTATCCTTTAGCGCAGTCAGCGCGCCTGCCGCCATGCTGTCGTTGTAGGCAAACACCGCAGAAAGCTGCAGATTGCGGCCCAGCAGTTCCACCATTGCCGCCTCACCGCCCTGCATATCCGGCGTGCCGGTGCCAATCCAGCTTTCTGATGGCGTAATACCGTGCTCTTTCAGGGCGTTTTGCCACCCCTCACGCCGCAGCTCGTCATCTTCAATGTGATGGCTGGAGGCCAGATAGCCGATCCGCTGATGGCCGTTATTGATGAGCATTTTGGTGGCCATCATGGCGCCGCTGACGTTATCCAGCCCGACACAGCGGTGGGCATAGCCCGGGACGATGCGGTTGATCAACACCATGCCCGGGATCTGCTCCATAAACCCGACCAGCTCTTCATCGCTTAAGGCTTTTGAGTGAACAATCAGGGCGTTGCAGCGCTGGCGGATCAGCACTTCAATGGCATAACGCTCCTTTTCCGCCTCGTGATAGCTGTTGCCAATCAGCACGTATTTCTGATGCTGCTGGGCGACCACATCGACCGCTTTCACCAGCGCACCGAAAAAGGCGTCCGAGACATCCATTACCACCACGCCGATGGTATCGCTGACCTGTGTTGCCAGCGCCTGCGCGTTGGCATTTGGCCGGTACCCGAGCTGGGTCACGGCTTTCATTACGGTTTCACGGGTTTCAGGGCTGACCAGCGCGCTGTTGTTCAGCACGCGGGAGACGGTAGCCACAGAAACGCCCGCCAGACGGGCGACGTCACGAATGGTGATCATATTCACCATCCTTCAAAGAATTGCAGCAACTCACAGACACCCCCTGTGTTTAGCAAGGTGGCTATTTTGGCAGCGAGAGAAAGGGGACTACGTGAAGAAGGTCACACTCATGAAAACGCTTACATCCGTTTTGTTAATGATTGTGATCCAGATCGTTATCTGGATGTATTACTCAATGATACCCCCGAAGCATGTGCGGTTAACTGACGCCACACCCACTCCAGCGGTCCCTGGCGGAAATAACGCAGCCAGATGACAGAAAACGCCAGGTTTACTATCCAGACCGGAATAACAAACGCCAGTAGTCCGAGGCGGTCGAATTTCATAAACAGGCCAAAGCGATAGAAAATCGTGGTGCAGATCAGCGTCTGCAGGAGGTAATTGCTTAACGCCATCCGCCCAACGCAGGCTACGGCGCTGACGATCCACAGGCGAGAAAGCTGCGGCCAGAAACCATAGATCAGCGCCGCATAGCCGATGGTCTGGAACGGCGAGCTCAATTCACGCGGCGCCTGCAGCAGGAACGCGCACCAGCGGTAATCCCAGTGAAGGTGCCACTGCGCCATCACCGCCGGAAGGTTAATCAGCACGCCCAGCAGGACCAGCCCCGCGCCGGTGCGGCGGTAGTGACGCAGGCTGAATTCCCCTTTCAGCCAGCCGGTGCGCATCAGTGACGCGCCCATCAGCATCATGCCCGCCAGCTGCCAGCCGTATTGCGCCCCCAGGGCAAGCAGATTGTCGCCCATCATATCCGCACGGTTGCTTATCGCTTCCGTACCGCCCTTCAGCTTCCAGTACTGCTCGTACTGGAGGTTAGCGGCGTCCGGGATCCAGGAACGGTTTGTCGCGTCACCGGAGATCAGCCCCAGCAAAAGCAGGACGCCGAGCCCCATGAGATAGAGCATCACGCCGGTGTTAAACAGGCTTTTCACGCTGTGCGCGTCGCGAATCAGCCGCCAGCAGATTAGCCCGACTAACCCATAAGCGAGAAGAATATCACCATCCCAGAAGAACAGGCCGTGGATAAAGCCGAGAATTGCCAGCAGCGTTAAGCGCGACTGGATCCAGCGCGTGCCGCGTTTGAGCAGAAGCTGCAGGCCCGCGCCGAACAGCAGCGCAAACAGCGTGAGGAATTTAACCTGGGCAAACAGGTCGAGGATCGCCCACGTCCAGGCATCACTGCGGGTGATGTCGCCGTACCAGGCGGGATTGAGGTAAGCGGCCTTCGGCAGACCGAAGGCGCTGATATTCAGCAGCAGGATACCCAGAATGGCGACGCCGCGAACAAAATCGAGCGTGACGTTTCGCTCCATGGTCCCTGCCCTGTCTGATTAGTTGTGGTGACGCACGGCGCGCAGGAACTCCTGACGGGTGTTCTGGCTCGATTTAAACAGGCCGCCCAGCGAGGTGGTGGTGGTCGCACTGGTCGCATCACGCACGCCGCGCGCTTTCACGCAGTAGTGCACCGCATCAATAGAGACCGCCACGTTATTGGTACCCAGCAGCGTTTGCAGCGCGATCAGGATCTGCTGCGTCAGACGCTCCTGCACCTGGGGGCGCTGCGCGAAGAACTGCACGATACGGTTGATCTTCGACAGGCCAATCACCGTGTCTTTCGGGATATACGCCACGGTCGCTTTACCGTCGATGGTCACGAAATGGTGCTCGCAGGTGCTGGTCAGCGTAATATCTCGAACCGTCACCATCTCATCCACCTTCATCTTGTTTTCGATGACGGTAATTTTCGGGAAGTTGGCGTAATCCAGTCCGGAGAAAATTTCGTCAACGTACATTTTCGCGATACGCTTGGGCGTCTCCATCAGGCTGTCATCGCTCAGATCGAGATTCAGCAGTTGCATGATCTCGGTCATATGCCCGGAAATCAATCTTTTACGGGTTTCATTGTCCATATCCTGAACGGGCGGACGCAGTGGCGTTTCAAGACCGCGCGCGAGCAGGGCTTCGTGGACCAGGGCAGCTTCTTTACTGAGTGATGACATTTTGTTCTCCTGCAGGTGTGGCGTCTTTCGCCCTCGTTGTGGCAAAAGTATGCGCTCATTGTGCGTGAGGCGACGCACATAATCCAGTATTCACGACGATAATTATTGCAATTGCTGTTGCCTTTCAGCGTGGCGATTCCAGACCAGGGCACCCGCGACAAACAGCGCAACGCCAGCCAGCCCCAGCGCAGGCTCCAGCCGGTGGGTTAGCCAGGTTGATAACGCCGAGGTCACCGGCCCCACCAATTGCCCGATGGCATACCCGGTGGTGAGCAGCCCCGCCATATAGCGCGTGTGGTTCGGTGCCAGTTCGCGGCCGTATAAAAGAGAGAGCTGCACCGCGCAGAGGAACCCGCCGCCGACCAGCAGCCCGCCCGTCAGCAAGCCGCCAATGCCCGGCAGCAGCCAGGCCGCCAGCACGCCCGCCCCCTGTAACCACAGCACTATCGCCAGCCTGCGGTTAGCCGTTGAGGTGTGGCGCAAAAGAATGCTGAGCGCAATCCCCACCACGGCCGCGGCACCAAAAATCGGCCAGACAAACTGGGCAAACAGGCTGCCGGGAAAACGCACCGCCGCCATTTGCGAAAGGAAGGTCGCCGGAAGGATATAGCCAAATCCCGCCAGGCTGTAGCTCCAGACCAGGCGCTTGAGATCCGTCGTCAGCAACAGCGGCTCTGGCGCGCTGCCGGGTCGATGAAGCTGTCCGGAACGCGGCAGATAGCGCGCCACCAGCGCGACCAATACCAGCGCCAGCACGCCGTAGATTTGCCACGCCGCACCGGCCGAAAGGGATTTAGCCTGAATATAGACCGCGAGCAGGCCGCTCAGGGCGATGCCCGCGCCAGGACCGGCAAACACGGCGGCACTGAGCCCCGGTTTACCCAACTGCCCCAGCCGCTCGTTGCTCCAGGCGGCAATCAGCACCATTGACCAGCCGCTCATGCAGCCAATCACAAAGCGCAGCAGGCCGTGCACAACGGCGTTATCCGCGGCGGCGGAGAGCAAGGTCAGCGCAACCGCACCGGTGATGCCAAGCCAGAGTCGCGTTTCAACAAAGCGGTGCGCCCGCATGGCATCCCATGCGCCCACCAGATAGCCCAGATAATTCATCGCCGCCACCAGACCTGCGCTGGTGAGCGTGAGTTGCCCGGCGGCAATCATCAGCGGCACCTGAGGCGTAAAGGCGAAGCGCCCTATCCCCATCGCCACCACCAGAACGACAAACCCACTAAGCGCAATACGCAGCGCCATGACCGCTCCAATTGTTAAAGAAAAGTAAATTTATGATGCAGCATCTCGCCGCTCCGCGAAAGTGAAAGTTGCTCACAGGTAAATGAAAACGCTGTATTATGGCTCTAATGAATAGCTATTCTCATTAAGGAGCCCTGCATGGAACTGCTCGAAGAGCACCGTTGTTTTGAAGGTCGACAGCAGCGCTGGCGGCACGACTCCACCACGCTGAACTGTGCCATGACGTTCAGCATTTTCCTGCCCCCGACGGAAAACCCGCCGGTTCTGTTCTGGCTTTCAGGACTGACGTGTAATGACGAAAACTTCACTACCAAAGCGGGCGCGCAGCGTATTGCGGCCGAGCTGGGCATTGCGCTGGTGATGCCCGACACCAGCCCACGCGGCGATGATGTGGCGGACGATGCCGGGTACGATCTGGGCAAAGGTGCCGGATTTTATCTCAACGCCACCGAGCAGCCGTGGGCGAGCCATTACCGCATGTATGACTACATTCGCGACGAGCTGCCAGCGCTGATTAAGGCCGAATTTACGGTGAGCGACCGCTGCGCCATCAGCGGGCACTCCATGGGCGGGCACGGGGCGTTAATCATGGCGCTGAAAAACCCGGGGAAATACACCAGCGTCTCTGCGTTTGCGCCGATTGTGAACCCAACGCAGGTGCCGTGGGGACAAAAAGCTTTCACAAACTATCTGGGTAAAGATGAAGAGAAATGGCAGGAATGGGACAGCTGCGCGCTGATGCTGGCAAGCCGGACGGAAGATGCGATTCCGATGCTTATCGACCAGGGTGATGCGGATCAGTTCCTCGCCGGACAGTTACAGCCTGCGGTTCTGGCTGAAGCGGCGCGCCAGAAGGACTGGCCGCTGACGCTGCGCATTCAGCCCGGGTATGACCACAGCTATTACTTTATGGCGTCCTTTATTGAAGATCATCTCCGCTTCCATGCGGAACATCTGTTCAGGTAAGTTCAGCCTTTTTGCCCGGTAGCCTCCTGCATACCGGGCCTTTCCCCTCCCCCTCATTTACATAGTTCTATCCGCTTGAATCCAGGCTGGTTTCCTTTCACTCCCTTCAAACACAAATGATTTCAATTATCATTTGTGTTTACAATTCTTCATTCTTTTGTACAATTCCAGGCTCTTCTCCATCTTAAAGAGTTCTTAAAAGACAAAAACATACAGTTCTCAGGGTTATCCCGATGGAGTTTTATTCATTTTTATACGGAATGTACAAATGACAATACCCCGCATTAAGCTCCTGGCCGTCGCCGTTGGCGCTGCCACATTCACCCCTCTCGTTCACGCAGCCGATCAGGACACCGTTGTCGTCACCGCGACGGGTTTTGAACAAAAGATCCAGAATGCCCCCGCCTCCATCTCTGTTATTTCGAAACAGCAGATTGAAGATAAAGCCTACCGTGATGTTACCGATGCCCTGAGAGACGTCCCGGGTGTGGTCGTCACCGGCGGCGGGAGTAGCAGTGATATCAGCATTCGCGGCATGGCATCTCAGTACACCTTGTTCCTCGTGAACGGCAAACGCGTCAGTACGCGAAGCACCCGCCCAAACAGCGACAACTCGGGTATTGAACAAGGCTGGCTGCCGCCGCTGGAGTCCATTGAGCGCATTGAGGTTATACGCGGCCCGATGTCCTCACTTTACGGCTCCGATGCGATGGGTGGCGTCATCAACGTCATTACCAAAAAAGTCTCAAACACTAAAGCCTGGACCGGTTCGTTGCACGGCGATGCAACCTTCCAGGAAAACCATGATTCCGGCGATATCTTCCAGACCAACGCCTACGCTTCTGGTCCCCTGATTGACGGTCTGCTTGGCGCAAAAGTGACGGGGCTGTTGTCACGCCGCGCCGAAGATAAAATCGTGAACGGGTATAACGAGCAGAAAATGCGTAACGGTGGCATTACCCTGAACTTCACCCCGGATGAGAAGAACGATTTCGATCTTGATTTTGCTCGCGAGCTTCAGGACAGAAACAGCACGCCAGGGATGTCGAAAGCGGCTGAAACCTGCCGGGGAACGACCTGTAAGCCAAATACTAAAAGCGACTCACGCTATGAGCACACAACTTACTCCTTAACCCACAGCGGGTATTACGACGACTTCAATACCACCAGCTATATCCAGCAGGAAGAGACCAATAATCCAGGTCGCAAAATGCGCTCGTATAACACCACCTTCAACAACCAGAACCAGATTTTCCTCGGCGATCATACGTTGACCCTCGGCGGGCAGTATCGGTATGAGAAACTGCGCGACGAGGGCAATCAGCTGGAAGCTGCGGACGGCCTGAACAAACTGACGCGCTGGAGCTGGGCCCTGTTTGCCGAAGATGAATGGTCAATGACGGAAAGCTTTACATTGACCGGCGGCCTGCGTATGGACAAAGACCAAAACTACGGGACGAACTGGACGCCGCGCGGTTACGGCGTATGGCACCTGGCCGATCACTGGACGTTGAAAGGCGGGGTTTCGGCTGGCTATCGTGCGCCGGATCTGCGGCAGTCGTCTGCCAGTTGGGGCCAGGTAACGGGTGGCGGCCGTCTTGACGGTATCATCGTTGGCAACCCGGATCTGAAACCAGAGAAGAGCCTGAGCGAAGAGCTCGCCCTGCTCTGGGATAACAACGATAACCTGAATGCCGGCGTGACGCTGTTTAATACCGACTTCAAGGACAAGATTACGGAAGTTCGCCGCTGTAACAGCAGCGCCGATCCCGCCTGTACGATTGGCGATCACAGCTATGATTTCGTGAGCGACCGCGTTAACGTGGACAAAGCCAACATGCGCGGCGTGGAGTCCTCCTTCGGCTGGAAAATCTCGCGCGATGTAAACTGGACCGCAAACTATACCTATACCGAATCTGAGCAGAAGAGCGGTCAGTTCTCAGGCAAGCCGCTGAACAAGATGCCGAAGCACATGTTCAACACCACCCTGGACTGGCAGGCGACGCCCGACGTAGGTTTCTGGAGCCGTCTTAACCTTCGCGGTAAAACGTCTGAGTACCTGAGCCGCACGTCAATGTCCCAGGGCACACCGTCCTACACTCAGGTTGATGTCGGTCTGCGCTACAACGCGAACAAAAACCTGCTGGTTACCGCCGGTGTGTATAACGTGCTGGATAAGCAGATTGACTACGACACGTATGACACCGTGCTGGACGGGCGTCGCTATACGGTTGGCATGACCTACAGCTTCTGATCTGCCCATAAAAAAGCCCGCTCGGTTGAGCGGGCTGAAAGAGAGGAAGCGCGGTTATTGTTTAAATCGTTCCGGGAAATCCATTTCACTGTAGCGAACGAAGCGGGTTCCTTTCGTCAGTTTGTAGCCAAACCAGATGATCAGGAACAGCGGAATACCAATATAGGTCGCCGTGACGGCACCCCAGTCAATGGTGTCCGCAAGGAAGGCCTCATAGTTCTGACCCAGAGTAATGATCAGGCACAGAACGAAGGCGAAAATCGGCCCCAGCGGGAAGAACCCTGAACGGTACGGCAGGTTATTCAGGTCATGACCCTGCATGACGTAGCCGCGACGGAAACGGTAGTGGCTGATGGCAATGCCCAGCCAGGCGATAAAGCCCGTCATCCCGGAGGTGTTAAGCAGCCACAGGTACACCGTCTGGTTGCCGAACATGGAGGTCAGGAAGCACAGGCCGGCAATCACCGTGGTGGCATACAGCGCGTTGCGCGGTACGCCGCCGCGGGACAGTTTCGAGAAAATGCGCGGCGCTTTGCCGTCGCAGGCCAGGGTATAAAGCATACGGGTGGAGGCGTACATGCCGGAGTTACCCGCCGACAGCACCGCCGTCAGGATCACCGCATTCATTACCGCCGCCGCTGAGAGCAGGCCCGCGTGCTGGAAGACCAGGGTGAACGGGCTGACGCTGATGTCTTTCACGTCGTTACGCAGCAGGCTTGGATCGGTATACGGAATGATCAGGCTGATAATCAAAATAGCGAACACGTAGAACAGCAGGATACGCCAGAACACCTGACGCACCGCGCGCGGAATGTTCTTCTCCGGGTTTTCGGATTCACCGGCCGCGATACCAATCAGCTCCGTGCCCTGGAAGGAGAAGCCGACAATCATCGCCACGCCAATCATCGCCGAGAAGCCCCCGGCAAACGGCGCGTCGCCGATGGTCCAGTTACTCCAGCCCGCAGGTTCAGCCCCTTTGAAAATACCCACGATCATCGCCACTCCGACGACGATAAAGATGATGACGGTTGCCACTTTGATCAATGAGAACCAGTATTCCGCTTCGCCAAAGCCGCGCACGGAGATGTAGTTCAGCAGGAAGATGACGGCGAGGAACAGGGCGCTCCAGATCCAGCCCGGCGTGTCCGGGAACCACCAGGTCATCACCAGCTGCGCGGCGACGAGGTCCACGGCGATGGTGACGGCCCAGTTGTACCAGTAGTTCCAGCCCAGCGCGAAGCCGAAGCCTTCCTCAACGTATTTTTGTCCGTAGGTCGAAAACGAACCTGACACCGGCATGTATGCCGCCAGTTCGCCCAGGCTGGTCATCAGGAAATAAACCATCAGGCCAATCAGGATATAAGAGAATAATGCCCCACCCGGGCCGGCTGCCGAAATCGTTGCGCCAGAGGCAACGAAAAGACCTGTACCGATAGAGCCGCCAATGGCGATCATCGTCAGGTGACGCGCCTTGAGTTCACGACGTAGCGTGGGCGCTTCTGTGGTTTTAGTTTCTGAAACCATGTGAAAATGCTGTCCATTTAATAAATGAGGCGCGATTGTAGCAGACGATCTGCGTTCCTTCCGGCAGAAATACCCTGTTATAAGAGAGCTTCATGACGCGTCCAGGATTATAAGTAACGCATTATTTTTCCCTCTCCCCTTTGGGGTGAGGGGCGCTTTTACATCTCGCAGTAGCGCAGAAAACGCTGCAGCGAACTGGACAGGTGTTTCTGACGATGGTGGATGCACCACAGCGTGCGCACCAGTTTTGGCAGCGGAACGGGGATTTCCACCAGCGATCCGGTCTCCAGCTGTTCGGCAATCACCCGCCGGGAAAGACAGCTGATGCCCAGGCCATGACGCACCGCGTGCTTAATCGCCTCTGAGTTTCCCAGCTCCATTCCCAGCTGGAAATGCGGCAGATGCGACAGCAGCAGGTAGTCGACAATCTCGCGCGTGCCGGAACCCTGCTCGCGGAGGATCCACTGCGCCTGCGCCAGCCGCTCCAGCGTCACCTCGCCCTGCAATAACGACGAGGCCGGAGACGCAAACACCACCAGCTCATCCTCCAGCCAGGGCTCGGCAATGATATCGACGTTGTGGCAAGGACCTTCGATAAGTCCGATATCCACGCGGAAATCAATCACCGCGTTGATCACGTCCTGGCTGTTACCCACGCTCAACTCCAGCGGCAGGGTCGGGAAATCCCGGCGGTAGCGGGCAATCACTTCCGGCAGGATGTAGTTGCCGATGGTGCTGCTGGCAAATACGCGGATCGCGCCGTTGTCCTCGCGGAACAGCTGCTCGATTTCAATAGCCTGCTCCAGCAGCGCCAGCGCGCGCGGGTAAAGCAGGCGGCCATGTTCGTTGACCACCAGTCGCTTCCCTACCCTGTCAAACAGCTGGACGCCCAGCTGGCCTTCGAGATCGGTCAACGCCGCGCTGACGGCAGACTGCGAGAGCGCCAGCATTTGTGACGCCTGGGTCGTCGAGCCGCTTTTCAGCACCTCGGCAAACACTTCCAGCTGACGCAATGTAATGTGCATGGTTGCTTACCACTTATAAAGATTGATTATAAATATATAATCAATTTTATTTTTAAGCCAGCGCGCCGTAACCTTTAGCCAGACAAAGGAGAAGGTTATGTCAGAAATCACCTTACAACATCATCGTACAGTGTGGCACTTCGTGCCCGGCCTTGCGCTCAGCGCCGTCGTCACCGGCGTGGCCTTATGGGGCGGCAGTATTCCGGCAGTGGCCGGTGCAGGGTTCAGCGCGTTAACGCTGGCCATTTTGCTCGGCATGGTAGTCGGGAACACCGTTTACCCCCACATCTGGAAATCCTGCGACGGCGGCGTGATTTTCGCCAAGCAGCATTTATTACGTCTCGGGATTATCCTTTACGGCTTCCGTCTCACCTTTTCGCAGATTGCGGACGTGGGCGTCAGCGGGATTGCCATTGACGTCCTGACGCTGACCAGCACCTTTTTACTGGCGTGCTTTATCGGTCAGAAAGTGTTTGGCCTGGATAAGCAAACCAGCTGGTTAATCGGCGCAGGCAGCAGCATCTGCGGCGCGGCGGCAGTGCTGGCAACAGAACCCGTCGTTAAAGCCGAAGCCAGTAAAGTGACGGTGGCGGTCGCGACGGTGGTTATCTTCGGTACACTGGCGATCTTCCTGTATCCGGCCATGTACCCGCTGGTGGCGCACTGGTTTAGCCCGGAAACCTACGGCATCTATATTGGCTCAACCATGCACGAAGTGGCGCAGGTGGTGGCGGCAGGTCACGCCATTAACCCGGAAGCGGAAAACGCGGCGGTCATTGCCAAAATGCTGCGCGTGATGATGCTGGCCCCGTTCCTGATTTTCCTCGCGGCCCGTGTTAAACAGCTGGCACCGGCTGGCGGCAGCGAGAAGAGCAAAATCACCATTCCGTGGTTTGCGATCCTGTTCATCGTGGTCGCTATCTTTAACTCCTTCCACCTGCTGCCAAAAGCGGTAGTGGAGATGCTGGTGACGCTGGATACGGTGCTGCTGGCGATGGCGATGGCGGCGCTGGGGGTGACCACGCACGTCAGCGCGCTGAAAAAAGCCGGTGCGAAGCCGCTGCTGATGGCGTTGGTGCTCTTCATCTGGCTGATTGTCGGCGGCGGTGCGATTAACCTCGCCGTGCACAGCCTGATGGCATAAACCATCTCGTCCTTCTCCTGTTAACCCGCTATCATAAGCGTTTCGGGTTAACAGGAGTTTTTTTATGAAATACGTTGGAGCGCACGTCAGCGCTGCAGGTGGCCTGGCGAATGCCGCCATTCGCGCCGCCGAAATCGAGGCGACCGCTTTCGCCCTGTTCACCAAAAACCAGCGCCAGTGGCGCGCCGCGCCGCTCACCGCTGAGGTCATTGACGATTTCAAAGCCGCCTGTGAAAAATACCATTACGGGCCGGGCCAGATCCTTCCCCACGACAGCTATCTGATTAACCTCGGGCATCCGGTGCAGGAAGCGCTGGATAAGTCCCGCGAGGCGTTCCTTGATGAAGTGCAGCGCTGCGAACAGCTCGGGCTGACGCTGCTGAACTTCCATCCGGGTAGTCATCTGATGCAGATTGATGAAGATGCCTGTCTGGCGCGCATTGCCGAATCCATCAACATGACGCTGGATAAGACCAAAGGCGTCACCGCAGTGATTGAAAACACGGCTGGTCAGGGCAGCAACCTCGGCTTTAGGTTTGAACATCTGGCGGCAATCATTGACGGCGTGGAAGATAAGTCTCGCGTGGGCGTATGCATTGATACCTGCCACGCGTTTGCCGCCGGGTATGACCTGCGCACCACCGAGGCCACGAAAAATACTTTCGAGGAGTTCGAGCGCGTTGTTGGCTTTAAATATCTTCGCGGTATGCACCTGAACGATGCGAAAAGCGCGTTCGGCAGCCGCGTTGACCGCCACCACAGCCTGGGCGAAGGCAATATCGGTCACGATGCCTTCCGCTTTATTATGCAGGACGCCCGCTTCGACGGTATTCCGATGGTGCTGGAAACCATCAATCCGGATATCTGGGCGGAGGAGATTGCCTGGCTGAAGGCTCAGCAAACCGCAGAACAGGCGGCATAAAAAAAGCCGGGTTGCATTAGCACCCGGCTTTTTTATTTCTTAGTGCTTACGCTGCTTTTGCCACAACTTCCGCTTCCGGACGTTTCAGCACCGCGTAAGACAGGCCTGCCACCAGCGTACCGGCAACAATCGCCAGCAGATAACCCAGTACCGGGGTGATGGCGCCAGGGATCAGCAGGACGAACAGACCGCCGTGCGGTGCCATCAGCTTCGCGCCAATCGCCATGGAGATGGCACCCGTTACCGCGCCGCCGACGATACAGCACGGCAGAACACGCATTGGGTCACGCGCCGCGAACGGAATCGCACCTTCGGTGATGAAGCACAGGCCCAGCACCAGCGCCGCTTTACCGCCTTCCTGTTGCGCTTTGTCGAACTTACGACGGGCAATAATCGTCGCCAGGCCAAGCGCCAGCGGTGGCACCATACCGGCCGCCATGATCGCCGCCATCGGCGCGTAAGTCTGGGTACTCAGCAGGCCAACGCCAAAGGCGTATGCCGCTTTGTTCACCGGGCCACCCATGTCGGTACACATCATGCCGCCGAGGATTGCGCCCAGCAGCACCGCGTTCGCCGTGCCCATGGTTTGCAGCCAGTGGGTCAGGCCCGCCAGGATACCCGCAACCGGCTTACCAATCAGGTAGATCATCGCCAGACCGACCACCAGGCTGGAGATGAGCGGAATGATCAGGATTGGCTTCAGCGCCTCCATACTCTGCGGCAGCTTCAGCTTCGAGCTAATCAGCTTCGCGACGTAACCCGCGAGGAAACCGGCGATGATACCGCCAATAAAGCCGGAGCCGGTGCTCACTGCCAGCATACCGCCGATAAGACCCGGGGTCAGACCCGGACGGTCAGCGATGGAGAAAGCGATAAAGCCCGCCAGCACCGGCACCATCAGCGCGAACGCTGAACCGCCGCCGATCTGCATCAGCGCAGCCGCAAGCGTCCCTTCTTCTTTAAATGCCGTAATACCAAACGCGAACGACAGTGCGATACACAGGCCGCCCGCAACCACCATCGGCAGCATGTAGGACACGCCTGTCAGCAGGTGACGGTATGCGCCCGCAGACTCTTTTTTACCTTCGGTCGGCGTTTTTACTGCGCCGGTGGCCTGATACGGTTTGGCTTCTGCCAGGGCCTTATCAAACTCCTGCGCGGTCTTTTTCAGCGCCAGGCCGGTAGAGGTGCGGTACATCGGTTTGCCGGCAAATTTCGCCAGATCCACTTCGATATCTGCCGCCACAATCACCAGATCGGCCTCAGCGACCTCTTCCGGCGTAATGGCATTGCCCGCCCCCACGGAGCCACGGGTTTCAACCTTCACCCACCAGCCGCGTTTTTTCGCTTCGGTTTCAATGGCTTCAGCCGCCATAAAGGTGTGCGCCACGCCCGTCGGGCAGGCCGTGACCGCGACAACGCGTTTCGGACCCGAGGCCGCAGCAGGAGCCGCCGCGACAGGCGCGCTGTAGACGGTCGCGTGACCTTTCGCTTCGCTCAGGAACAGTTCCGGGTGTGCCACCGCGCGATTAATATCGCCCAGCCACACTTTTTTGCCGTTCAGCGCGCTGTCAGCGGGAATTTTATCGCCCAGGACAATCGCCAGTTCGGCATCGCCTGGGTTATCAATGATGTCCAGGTGTGCTTTTTGTGCCGCCGCGCCCAGCAGGGTCTTCGCCATGTAGGCGCGAGCCTGTCCGAGACCGGAGTCAATGATCAGCAGCGTTTTCATTATTCCTCTCCTGCTGTTAGTTAAAAGGTTTTAAGTCAACGCGCGCCATCATCGCGGCTAACTGGGTACGATCGGTAATACCGACATTGCTCTGGCTCACGGCCAGGGCTGCAACGGCGGTGGCAAGACGTAACGTATGTTCACTGGATTCACGCATCAGCAGGCCGTAAATCAGGCCGCCAACCATAGAATCCCCTGCGCCAACGGTGCTCACTACTTCCATTGACGGCGGTTTGGCAATCCATTCACCTGAAGCGTTAACCCACAACGCCCCTTCTGCACCCAGCGAGATTACCACGTGAGCAATACCCTGCTCGCGCAGCGCATGGGCGGCCTCAATCACATCTTTTAATTCCGGCAGCTTGCGGCCTGCCCAGATCTCCAGCTCGCGGCGGTTTGGCTTCACCAGCCATGGAGACGCTTTCAGCCCCGCCACCAGCGCATCGCGGCTGCTGTCGAAGATAATGCACGGGCACTGGCTGCGCAGGCGCGTCATCCAGTCGGTAAACGCTTCCGGGCTGACGCCGGACGGCAGGCTGCCGCTGACGCACACCATGTCGAACTGGCCCAGCCAGGTCAGGGAGTCGGTAACAAAGCGCTCCCAGTCAGCTGGCGTCACTTCGAAACCTGAGAAGTTAAGATCGGTCACTTCGCCGTCTTTTTCCGTCAGCTTAACGTTGATGCGGGTACGGCCCTGCACAACCTGGAAACGGTTGGCAATGCCCAGCTCGCTGAACAGCTGCTGGAAGCCATCCTGGTTATCTTTACCGAGGAATCCGCCTACGGTGACGTCGATACCGAGATCCTTGAGCACCTTCGCGACGTTAATCCCTTTGCCCGCAGCATGCAGGCCAGTGGTACGCACGAGATTAACTTCGCCGCGCTCAATTTCCGGGCAAAACCCCACCAGGTCATAAGCCGGGTTCAGCGTAATAGTCGCAACACGTCTGCTCATTATGCGCCCTCCCCCAGACCTGCCGCGATGGCGTCGCCAATTGCTTTCAGCGCCTGTTCAGCATCTGCGCCCTGCGCGGTGAAGCGCAGGCGATGACCTTTCTTCACGCCCAGCGCGACGACTTTCATCAGGCTACGGCCGTTGGCCGGTTTGCCCGAACCATCCAGGTTGGTCACGGTAATCTCGCTTTCAAATTGTTTAATGGTGTTGACCAGCATGGTGCCCGGACGGGCATGCAGGCCGTGTTCGTTGCGCACCACGAACTCGGCGTTCAGCACGTCGTCCGTTAGCGCGTCGTCGCTGGTCAGCAGCGCCAGCACGGTCGCCGCATCGGCGTTCAGCAGTTTTTCAGCTTTATTGTTCAGCAGCAGATCGCCCAGACGCTTCAGCACCGAAACCGGCTGCTCATCGTTCATCGCCACGGTCACCAGCATGGCTGCTGTCTCGCCCTCAACGTCGAACGCGGTGGCGGCGCGGCTCACTGCAATTGCGCTGCGCAGGTTGCCTTCAGCGCTGTCGTTCAGCCAGATGCCCTGGCCGAGATTCAGCGGTTTATCGTTAATCACGCGCGTCACAAAGGTGGCATCAGCGGCACCCGCTTCTTTCAGGCGACCCGCGTTCAGCGCCTGCAGCGTGACCAGATCGGAGGCCACAACATCCAGCGTCAGCGTGTCGTTATCCAGCTTCAGCGCTTCACTCTGTTTTTCGCCCATCAGCAACGCCCGCAGCTCTTCAGCGGTTGTTGCTGACTTCAGCTGTTCCGCCACGGAGTCATCGCTCAGGACATGCGTCAGCTGACGCAGCAGGCCTAAGTGTTCGTCGCTGCTCGCCGCGATACCGATAGCAACATAAGCCACCTGGCCGTCGCCCCAGAGCACGCCCTGCGGGAACTGATAGACCTTAACGCCGGTTTTCAGCACCTGGTCGCGGGTGTCGGTTGTGCCGTGCGGAATGGCAATGCCATTGCCGAGGAAGGTGGAGGTCTGCTGCTCGCGCGCCAGCATACCGTTTACGTAGCCGTCCGCGACGTTACCCGCCTGCACAAGGGCAGCGGCAACCTGACGAATAGCCTCTTCTTTATCCCCGGCCTGAGCGCCCGGGTGAATATCCTGAACAGATAACTGGAACATGGTTCTCCTCTCCTGCTGAAAGTGAATCGTTTCAGCTTACATGAGAAAAAATGCGCTAGCCTGCTCCGTTTGTTAAAACAAGATAGCGCTGAAACGTTTCAAAAAGTCTTGCGCTTTCTGCAATGGCTTGCAAGAAATGTCGTATTTCCGATATCAGAATTTAGAGATACTGCACATTTCTTCTGCGTTCAGCTGAATTTTGCTGAACTTCAGCAAACCAGTTTCAGCTAAGTTCAGCCTGGTGGGGAGTAAGTTGAAATGCCATTTTGATTTTTCGTGGGGTAATTGACTTCACCCACTGTTTATTTTTTAACTGACGGCGTAAACTCCGCCCCTCTCTGTTACTCGCTAATTATAAAACATGCATAACACCCCTGCGGCCACCGCGCCGAAGCCCTTTGATTTGACGTCAACGGCGTTCCTGATTGTTGCCTTCTTCACGGGCATCGCCGGTGCGTTGCAAACCCCGACGCTGAGCCTGTTCCTGACTAACGAAGTTCACGCTCGTCCGGCGATGGTTGGCTTCTTTTTTACCGGAAGCGCCATCATCGGCATTCTCGTCAGCCAGTTTCTCGCCGGTCGTTCCGACCGCAAAGGCGATCGTAAAAGCCTGATCGTTTTCTGCTGTCTGCTGGGGGTGCTGGCCTGCGTCCTGTTTGCCTGGAACCGTAACTATTTCATTCTGCTGTTCATCGGCGTTTTTCTGAGCAGCTTTGGCTCAACCGCCAACCCGCAGCTGTTTGCCCTTGCCCGCGAACATGCCGACCATACCGGGCGGGAAGCGGTGATGTTCAGCTCGATATTGCGCGCTCAGGTGTCGCTGGCATGGGTAATTGGCCCGCCGCTGGCCTACGCGCTGGCGATGGGGTTTGGCTTTACGGTGATGTACCTGAGCGCGGCGGTCGCGTTTGTGGCGTGCGGCGCAATGGTATGGTTTTTTCTGCCGTCAATGCGCAAAGAGCCCAAAGTGGCAACGGGCGTGCTGGAAGCGCCGCGTCGTAACCGCCGCGATGCCCTGCTCCTGTTTGTTATCTGCACGCTGATGTGGGGCACCAACAGCCTGTATATCATTAACATGCCGCTGTTTATTATTGATGAGCTACACCTGCCGGAGAAGCTGGCAGGCATCATGATGGGCACCGCCGCGGGCCTGGAGATCCCGACCATGCTGATCGCAGGCTATTACGCGAAGCGTTTCGGGAAACGTTTTTTGATGCGCATCGCCGCCGTCGCCGGGCTGCTGTTCTACGTTGGCATGCTGACGGTCCATACGCCCGCCCTGCTTCTTGCTTTACAACTGCTGAACGCCGTGTATATCGGCATCCTGGCGGGGATTGGCATGCTCTACTTCCAGGATCTGATGCCGGGGCAGGCAGGTGCCGCCACCACCCTTTATACTAATACCACCCGCGTGGGCTGGATTATCGCGGGCTCGATGGCCGGTATCGTTGCCGAGATCTGGAACTACCACACGGTGTTCTGGATTGCGCTGGTGATGTGTACGCTGACGATTGGCTGTCTGGCGAGGATCAAAGACGTTTAAGGCGCGGTGAGCGCTTCCAGTTCCAGCAGCCATGTCATTGCCTGCGCGCGCGTGCTGCCGCACATTTCAGCTGATGGCTGAAGCCCGGAACAGACCTTCGGGCGCAGGGGAGACTCAAAGATCATACACAGGTTGGATTCAGAGAGCTGAACGCAGCGGGTATTGGCGGGCTTGCCTTCAGGCATGCCTGGAATGGGGCTTGAAATGGACGGAGCGGTACAGCACGCGCCGCAATCTGGACGACAATCCATACATGCTCTCTCGGTGGCGAACACCCGTACAGTCGGGCATCGGGCGCACAGTAACACCTTTTGCGTATTGATAGCAAAAGCCACGAATTCCACTTGCCTGAAAGGCCGCGCGCGAGTAATTTGGCGCGATATTTTTTACCTCCCGTAGACAGGATTACTGCAATGCCAAGAGCGAACGAAATTAAGAAAGGTATGGTACTGAATTACAACGGCAAATTGCTGATTGTGAAAGACATCGACATTCAGGCACCAAGCGCCCGTGGTGCAGCGACGCTGTACAAAATGCGTTTCGCCGATGTGCGTACCGGCCTGAAGGTGGAAGAACGTTTTAAAGGTGACGATATCGTTGATACCGTGACCCTGACCCGCCGCTACGTTGATTTCTCATACATCGACGGCAACGAATACGTGTTCATGGATAAAGAAGATTACACCCCGTACATCTTCACCAAAGATCAGATCGAAGAAGAGCTGCTGTTCATTCCTGAAGGCGGTATGCCAGACATGCAGGTACTGACCTGGGACGGCGTGCTGCTGGCGCTTGAACTGCCGCAGACCGTGGATCTGGAAATCGTTGAAACCGCGCCGGGCATCAAAGGCGCGTCAGCAAGTGCGCGCAACAAACCAGCGACCCTGACTACCGGGCTGGTTGTGCAGGTGCCGGAATATCTCTCCGCTGGCGAGAAGATCCGCATCCATATTGAAGAAAAACGCTATATGGGTCGTGCTGACTGATTATGGCATTTGTCGGGTGGCGGCTTCGCCACCCGACAATTCCGGTTACAAAAGCTCCGGATACTTCGTCATCTTCAGCGCCAGCTCGACCCCTCGCACTTCCGCCATCCCCTTCAGGCGGCCAATCGCCGAATAGCCCGGGTTGGTTTTCTTACGCAGATCGTCCAGCATCTGGTGTCCGTGATCCGGACGGAACGGAATAGGACGCACATCGCCCGCCTGCTTGCGACGCGCCTCTTCAGCCAGAATAGCGTCCACCACCGCGACCATATTCACATCACCGCCAAGGTGCGCGGCCTCGTGGAAGGTCTTTGGATTCTTCTCCCGGCAGGTCGCACGCAGGTGCGTAAAGTGAATGCGATCGCCAAAGGTTTCTATCATCCGCACGAGGTCATTATCAGCGCGCACGCCGTAGGAGCCGGTACACATGGTAAAGCCGTTGTGGATGCTGTTTACCGTCTCTTTCAGCCATTGCATATCTTCAATCGTAGACACGATACGTGGCAGGCCGAGAATAGGACGCGGCGGATCGTCCGGGTGTACCGCCAGACGCACGCCGGCTTCTTCCGCAACCGGAACGATAGCTCGCAGGAAATACGCCATGTTTTCACGCAGCTGCTGCTTATCAATATTGCCGTATTCCGCCAGACGCGCGCGGAACTGATCCAGCGTGTACCCCTCTTCCGCACCCGGCAGGCCAGCAATGATATTGCGGGTCAGCTTCTCAACGTCCGCTTCACTGGCGGCATTGAACCATTCAAGGGCCTGCTGCTGCTCTTCAGCGGTGTAATCCGCTTCGGCGCCCGGGCGTTTCAGAATGTGCAGCTCAAACGCCGCAAAGGCAATCTGGTCAAAACGCAGCGCTTTCGAGCCGTCCGGCATCTGATATTCCAGGTCGGTACGCGTCCAGTCCAGAATCGGCATGAAGTTATAGCAGACCGTATCAATGCCGCAGGCCGCCAGGTTGCGAATGCTCTGCTGATAGTTTGCAATCCAGGTCCGGTATTCCCCGGAATGGGTTTTGATATCTTCGTGAACTGGAATGCTTTCTACCACAGACCAGGTTAACCCCTTCTCCGCCAGCAGCGCCTGACGCTGTTGAATCTCCTCAACCGGCCATACCTGGCCGTTAGGAATGTGATGCAGCGCCGTGACGACACCCGTTGCGCCAGCCTGACGCACATCATCAAGAGAAACCGGATCGTTCGGCCCGTACCAACGCCAGGTTTGTTCCATTGCCTCATCCTCTCAAGTTGTTATACCAATATGGGTTACTGCAATGACGACTACCATACATGTTTGCCGTGAAGGGTCAACACGCCGCCACACATTGATTGATCAAACTCACATAACGGGGATATTTACGGCTTACCAATTTTATTTGCTGTCATATAACTTTAGACTGGCATTGTTAATTAATGGTTAATCAGGTGTGTATTTCATGAAGACAATTGCCTCAACCGCCCTTCCAGCCCAGGTTCAACAACCGCGCTACGATCGTCATCAACTGCGCTCCCGCATCGTCCATTTCGGCTTCGGTGCGTTTCACCGCGCGCATCAGGCATTGTTAACAAACCGGGTGCTGAATGAAAAAGGCGGCGACTGGGGAATTTGTGAGATTAGCCTGTTCAGCGGCGACGTGCTGATGAGCCAGCTGCGCGCGCAGGATCACCTGTTTACCGTGCTGGAGAAAGGTGCTGAAGGAAATCAGCCGATTATTGTCGGGGCCGTGCATGAATGCCTGAATGCAAAGCTGGACTCTCTGCCCGCGATAATAGAGAAGTTTTGCGAGCCGCAGGTGGCGATTGTGTCGCTCACCATTACGGAGAAAGGCTACTGTATCGATCCCGCGACCGGTAAGCTGGATTTACAAAACGCCCGGATCGTCCACGATCTGGAAAATCCCGCTGAGCCGCATTCCGCGCCGGGGATCCTGGTCGAAGCCCTTAATCGCCGCCGCGAGCGCGGCTTGCCTGCGTTTACCGTGCTTTCCTGCGACAACATTCCGGACAACGGCCACGTGGTGAAAAATGCGGTGCTTGGCATGGCGCAAAAGCGCTCCCCGGCGCTGGCGGAGTGGATCGAGGGCCACGTGAGTTTTCCGGGAACGATGGTCGACAGAATTGTTCCCGCCGCGACGGAGGCCTCGCTTGCGGAGATCGCCGACGCGCTCGGCGTTGACGATCCGTGCGCCATAAGCTGCGAGCCGTTTATTCAGTGGGTAGTGGAAGATAATTTTGTCGCCGGGCGTCCGGAGTGGGAAGTGGCGGGCGTTCAGATGGTGCAGGACGTTCTGCCGTGGGAGCAGATGAAATTACGCATGCTTAACGGCAGCCACTCTTTCCTGGCGTATCTGGGGTATCTCGCCGGGTACGCGCATATTAATGATTGCATGGAGGACGCCACCTTCCGCGAAGCTGCCCGGCGGCTAATGCTGGATGAACAGGCGCCTACGCTGCGTATAAAGGATGTCGACCTGACTGCCTATGCCGACAGCCTGATTGATCGCTTTGCTAACCCGGCGCTGCAGCACCGTACCTGGCAAATCGCGATGGACGGTAGCCAGAAGCTGCCGCAGCGAATGCTGGATGGCATCCGCGTCCACCTTGAGCGTAAAACAGAATGGCCGCTGCTGGCGCTGGGCGTCGCTGGCTGGATACGCTACGTCAGCGGGTTCGACGAACGCGGCAACGCGATTGACGTTCGCGATCCCCTCAGCGATAAAATCCGCACGATTGTCGAGGCCAGCAGCGACGCCGACCGCGTCAATGCGCTGCTGGGGCTGAGCGAGGTCTTCGGTCACGATCTCGCGCAAAATAGCGTTTTCGCTGAGGCTGTCAGCCAGGCCTACCAGCGCATCACCCGCCGTGGCGCACGCCAGGCTGTTATTGAAACGTTAAATCTTTAGCGATTATTGCGCTTAATGCGAACGGACATTGCCTCCGTTCGCCCTCCCCCTTCTCATTGCGCCCGTTTTTCGCCAGGATAAGAGCATAGTGTTATAGCATCACAATTCTCTTGCGGAGCGCACGTGACCAAAACCAACCTCATCACCGGTTTTCTCGGCAGCGGTAAAACCACCTCTATTCTTCATCTGCTGGCGAATAAAGACCCCGCCGAGAAATGGGCCGTGCTGGTCAATGAATTCGGCGAAGTGGGCATTGATGGCGCGTTGCTGTCATCCAGCGGCGCAATGATTAAAGAGATCCCCGGCGGATGCATGTGCTGCGTAAACGGCTTACCGATGCAGGTAGGCCTCAATACGCTGCTGCGTCAGGGCAAACCGGACCGCCTGCTGATTGAACCTACCGGTCTGGGCCACCCGAAGCAGATCCTCGATTTACTGACCGCCCCGGTTTACGAGCCGTGGATCGATCTTCGCGCCACGCTGTGCCTGCTCGATCCGCGTCAGCTTCTGGATGAAAAAGCGGTGGCCAATGAGAACTTTCGCGATCAGCTCGCCGCAGCAGACGTTATTGTCGCCAATAAAGAAGATCGCGCCACGGCGGAAAGCCGGGCCGCGCTGGACGCGTGGTGGCAGCATTTCGGCGGCAATCGGACGCGGGTGCAGGCCACGCAGGGGAATATTGATAGCGCCCTGCTGGATCTTCCCCGCCAGAACCTGGCGCAACTCCCGGCCAGCGCAGAGCATGCGCATCACCATTCTGCAAAGCAGGGTCTGGCCGCGCTTAGCCTGCCGGAACACCAGCGCTGGCGTCGTAACCTTAACAGCGGTCAGGGGTATCAGGCCTGCGGATGGATTTTCGATGCCGACACCGTTTTCGACACCATCGGGATCCTGGAGTGGGCCAGACTTGCGCCGGTCGACCGCGTGAAAGGGATCATGCGCACGCCAGATGGGCTGGTGCGGATCAACCGCCAGGGCGACGATTTCTTTATCGAAACGCAAAACGTCGCGCCACCTGACAGCAGAATAGAGTTAATTAGTGCGGTTAACGCCGACTGGAATGCCCTGCAGTCCAGCCTGTTGAAGCTTCGTTTAAGTTCGGGCGGCTAACGTTGCCCCAGTTTTCACTCAATGCAGAACGTTATGACGACTCGAATTCCCCAGATACTACTGCTTAATGTCGCCGGTCTGGCGCTCTTTTTCTCCTGGTATATCCCGGTGAATCACGGTTTCTGGTTCCCGCTTGATTCATCCCTGTTTCATTTCTTCAACCAGGGGCTGGTAAAGAGTGACGCCTTTCTGTGGCTGGTGGCAATTACCAATAACCGCGCCTTCGACGGCTTTTCCCTGCTGGCCATGGGCTGCCTGATGCTCTCTTTCTGGCTCAAAGAGGATGACACGGGGCGTCGCCGCATCCTGATTATCGGACTGGTGATGCTTCTGGCTGCGGTGATCATTAATCAGCTGGCGCAACATCTGATGCCGGTAAAACGTGCTAGTCCTTCGCTCTCTTTCCCGAATATTTATCGCGTGAGTGAACTGCTGCATATTCCAACAAAAGATGCCTCGAAGGACAGTTTCCCGGGCGATCACGGCATGATGCTGCTTATTTTTTCTGGGTTCATGCTGCGCTATTTCGGTAAGAAGGCGTTCGCAATCGCCCTGCTTATTGTGGTGATATTTGCCTTCCCACGCGTGATGATTGGCGCGCACTGGCTGACGGATATTGTCGTGGGTTCCCTTTCCGCGGTGCTGATTGGTCTGCCGTGGGTTCTGATGACGCCTTTAAGCGATCGCCTAATTACCCTTTTCGATCGCTATCTTCCGCGTAGAAAGCAACAAAAATTGAACAAATAATTACCATTTTTTAACGTAAACTATCGGGGATCATCACGATCCCTGATAATGCCCTTCCCGCGATCTTTCTGCGCTGTCATATTCTTGTCATCACATTCGTGATAAAAATGAAGCAATTGCACGATTACGCGGCGGATCTGCCGCTATTTTGTGCAATGACAAATTTTTACTTTCTGTATCACAATTTCTTATAAAAAAAAGGCTCTTTTTACTCGCAATAGCCCTGGCAATCGGTTAATCTCGAACTCGTTTTGCCCCATGGAGATAATTATTTCGATGGTGAATAATTTTGTGCGCTGCACCACAAATGTCACCAGAAACAATTGTCTCAATGTGAACAGATAATTAGTCTCGTCACGTTTGGCATTTTTATAACGATATTTGTCGTTAAGGACTTCAAGGGAAAATAAACAAAATGGTCAAATCTCAACCGTTTCTGAGATATATCTTACGGGGGATCCCGGCGATAGCAGTCGCGGTACTGTTATCTGCATGTAGTACATCGAACACCGCAAAGAATATGCATCCTGAGACGCGTGTTGTGGGAATGGAAGATTCCTCTTCACTGCAAGCCTCTCAGGATGAATTTGAAAATATGGTACGTAATCTGGACGTGAAGTCCCGCATTATGGACCAGTATGCTGACTGGAAAGGCGTGCGTTACCGTCTTGGCGGCAGCACTAAAAAAGGCATTGATTGTTCCGGCTTTGTACAGCGTACCTTCCGCGAGCAATTTGGGTTAGATCTTCCGCGTTCGACCTACGAACAGCAGGAGATGGGCAAGTCGATTTCACGTACCAAACTGCGCACCGGCGATTTAGTGCTGTTCCGTGCAGGTTCTACCGGTCGACATGTGGGCATCTACATTGGTAATGACCAGTTTGTTCATGCCTCCACCAGCAGCGGTGTGACCATTTCCAGCATGAATGAACCGTACTGGAAGAAGCGCTACAACGAAGCGCGCCGCGTACTGACCCGCAGTTAATATGATAATTGTATCGTTGGTTATCCCTTGGCTGGCGATACAATAAAAAAAAGCACTGCTTCGGCGGTGTTTTTTTTTGCCCGTTACAATGAATACAATCAGCGGCAATTCAGGAACCACGACGTTTATGCTCACCCGCTACTTCTCCAGTCATCGAAAGATACTGTTCCTCAGTATCATTACCGGCCTGATCGCCGCCCTGCTCCTGGGTTCATTGCAATTTTTCTGGAGCTACCACAAGCGGGAAATCCGATTCGATACGTTGATCATGGATGTGCGCATCTACATGGAGAGCTATTTTGACGAGCTGAAAGCCTCCATCGACGTGCTCCAGCCGCTGACGCTCAATAATTGCCAGGATGTTAACGCGGAGCTGACCTCGCGCGCGGCCTTCAGCCTCAACGTACGCGCCTTCCTGCTGGTCAGAGACAAAATGGCGTTCTGCTCGTCAGCCACAGGGCCAATGAATGCCCCGATGGAGGAGCTGATACCCGAGCTGCACATCAACAAGCAGGTTGATATCGCACTGCTCCCCGGCACGCCCATGCTGCCCAATAAGCCCGCGATTGCCATCTGGTATCGTAATCCGCTTGTGAAGGACGGCGGCGTATTCACCTCGGTGAATCTCAACCTGACGCCGTACCTGCTTTACACCGCGCGCCAGGACGAGTTTGCAGGCATCGCGATCGTCATCGGCGACAATGCGTTATCCACTACCTCAAGCACGCTCGTCAAAGCGAAGGATTTACATGAAACGCCGGCGCGCACCGCGACGCTCAAAGACGTTCCTCTGACCATCAACCTGTACGCCGAGGAGTGGACGACCGATGAGATACTTTACGCCCTGTTCTTCGGGCTGGTGTGCGGGATTGCGGCAGGGTCGCTTAACTTCTACATCCTCACGACGCGTCTCAATCCGGGCAAAGAGATTCTGAGCGCCATCAAGCGCGGCCAGTTTTATGTGGTTTATCAGCCCGTTGTCGACGCCAAATCGCTCAGGATGACCGGGCTTGAAGTGCTGATGCGCTGGAAGCACCCGACCATGGGTGAGATCCCGCCGGACGCCTTTATCAATTTTGCCGAAGCGCAGAAGCTGATTGTTCCGCTCACGCTGCATCTTTTTGACCTGATTATTCACGATGCGCCAGTGCTACAGACCGTGCTGCCGCCGGGTGCCAAAGTGGGCATTAATATCGCGCCGGGGCATCTGCATGCGGAAAGCTTCAAAGACGATATGCGCACCTTCAAAGCCCTGCTGCCGCCTGATTACTTCCAGATCGTACTGGAAATTACCGAGCGCGACATGCTGAACCATCGGGAAGCTAACAGCCTCTTCGAATGGCTTCATAACGAAGGGTTTGAAATTGCCATCGACGATTTCGGCACCGGCCACAGCGCGCTGATTTATCTTGAACATTTCACCATGGACTACCTGAAAATCGACCGTGGTTTTGTCAACGCCATTGGCACAGAAACCGTGACCTCCCCGGTGCTGGATGCCGTACTGACGCTGGCAAGACGACTGAATATGTCGACCGTTGCGGAAGGGGTGGAAACACCGGAACAGGCGGCCTGGCTGCGCGAGCATGGGGTTAATTACTTGCAGGGTTACTGGATTAGCCGCCCGATGCCGCTGGAGCAGTTCCGCACGTGGCAAAATACGGTGTCGCCTGACGGGGAATAATTTCACATTGCCCGTGGCGTCACTTATTATTCAGCTTAACTGAGCCGGTCTGTAAAAGAGGGAGCCGCCGCGAGATGTTTATGCGCTTTATGTTGCTTTGGTTGGCAGTCGTGAGCCTGTCCAGCCAGGCGCAAACCATCAAAGAGAACATCGCGTTCGCCGTGATTGGCGAGCCCAAATACGCGGCCAATTTTACGCACTTCGATTACGTCAATCCTGCCGCCCCTAAGGGTGGAAAGGTCACGCTCTCGGCTACGGGAACGTTCGACAACTTTAACCGCTTCGCCCTGCGCGGCGTGGCCGCGGCGCGAACGGAATCGCTCTATGACACGCTTTTTGTCACGTCGGATGATGAACCCGGCAGCTATTACCCGCTGATTGCCGATAACGTGCGCTATGCGGATAACTTCGCCTGGGCCGAAATTACCCTAAACCCCCGGGCCCGCTTTCACGACGGCACGCCGGTCAAGGCCAGCGACGTCGCTTTTACGTTTCATAAATTTATGACCGAAGGCGTTCCCCAGTTCCGCATTGTGTATAAAGGCGCAACGGTGCGCGCCATTGCGCCCCTCACCGTACGCATTGAGCTGAGCGAACCGAACAAAGAGAATATGCTTAGCCTGTTCTCGTTGCCGGTGATGCCTGAATCGTTCTGGAAAAACCATAAGTTAAGCGACCCGCTCTCCACGCCGCCGCTGGCCGGTGGCCCTTACCGCATTACCGACTGGCGCATGGGGCAGTACGTGGTCTATTCCCGCGTGAAAGATTACTGGGCGGCTAACCTGCCGGTAAACCGCGGGCGCTGGAATTTCGACACCCTTCGCTATGACTACTACCTCGACGATAACGTGGCGTTTGAAGCGTTCAAGGCCGGTGCCTTCGATTTACGCGTGGAGAACAGCGCCAAAAACTGGGCGACCCGCTATATCGGCAAAAACTTCACGAAAGGCTACATCGTCAAAGACGAGCACAAAAACGAATCCGCCCAGGACACGCGCTGGTTGGCGTTTAATATTCAGCGCCCGGTATTTACCGACCGCCGCGTTCGGGAAGCCATTTCCCTGGCCTTCGATTTTGAATGGATGAACAAAGCCCTGTTTTACGGGGCGTACAGCCGCGCGAACAGCTATTTCCAGAACACCGAATATGCCGCGCGCGACTACCCTAAAGCCGACGAACTGCTCCTGCTGGCGCCGCTGAAAGCGGAAGTGCCGCCGGAGGTGTTTACCACGGTGTTTCAGCCGCCCGCTTCAAAGGGTGACGGCTACGACCGCGACAACCTGCTGAAGGCCAGCAAGCTGCTGGATGAGGCAGGCTGGCAGTTGAAGAACCAGAAACGCGTCAATGCGAAAACCGGCAAGCCTTTAAGCTTTGAACTGCTGCTCTCCTCCGGCGGCAACGATCAGTGGGTGCTGCCGTTTAAGCACAACCTTGCGCGGCTGGGGATCACCATGAACATTCGCCAGGTCGATAACGCGCAGATCACCAACCGCATGCGCAGCCGCGATTACGACATGATGCAACGCCTGTGGCCCGCACAGCCGTGGCCCAGCTCGGATCTGCAAATCTCCTGGGCCTCCAGCTACATCGACTCCTCGTACAATGCGCCAGGCGTAAAAAGCCCGGCGATTGATGCCCTGATTGCGAAAATTGTGGCGGCGCAGGGCGATAAAGATAAGCTCTTGCCGCTTGGTCGCGCCCTCGACAGGGTGTTAACCTGGAACTACTACATGCTGCCCATGTGGTATATGGGCGAAGACCGCCTTGCGCGCTGGGACAAGTTCTCCGTGCCTGCCGTGCGCCCTGTCTATTCTCTGGGCTTTGACACATGGTGGTATGACGTGAATAAAGCCGCCAGACTGCCCGCCGAGCGGCGATAAGGAATTATCATGGGTGCCTATTTAATACGCCGTCTTCTGCTGGTCATTCCCACGCTGTGGGCCATTATCACCATTAACTTTTTTATCGTGCAAATTGCCCCGGGCGGGCCGGTCGACCAGGCCATTGCCGCCATTGAGTTTGGCAACAGCGGCGGCATGCCCGGCGGCGGTGGAGAAGGCATGGGCGCCAGCCATGCGCGAACCGGCGTGGGGAATATCAGTGAAAGCCACTACCGCGGCGGGCGCGGGCTGGATCCTGAAGTGATCGCCGAGATCACCCATCGCTACGGCTTTGATAAGCCGATACACGAGCGCTATTTCAAGATGCTCTGGGATTATATCCGCTTTGATTTTGGCGATAGCCTGTTCCGCAGTGCGTCCGTATTAACGTTGATCAAGCAAAGCCTGCCGGTTTCGGTCACGCTGGGGCTGTGGGGGACGCTGATTATCTATCTGGTCTCTATACCGCTCGGGATCCGAAAAGCGGTGCATAACGGCAGCCGCTTCGATATCTGGAGCAGCACCTTCATCATCATCGGCTATGCTATTCCGGCGTTTCTGTTTGCCGTTCTGCTGATTGTCTTCTTTGCCGGAGGCAGCTATTTCGACATCTTCCCGCTGCGGGGGCTGGTCTCCGCCGATTTCAGCACGCTGCCGTGGTACCAGAAAATCACCGACTATCTCTGGCATATCACGCTGCCGGTGCTGGCGACGGTGATCGGCGGGTTTGCCGCCCTTACCATGTTAACGAAAAATGCCTTTCTCGATGAAATCCGCAAGCAGTATGTCGTGACCGCCCGCGCCAAAGGGGTCAGCGAGAAGCAGATTATGTGGAAACACGTTTTCCGCAACGCCATGCTGCTGGTGATTGCCGGATTTCCAGCCACGTTCATCAGCATGTTTTTTACCGGCTCGCTGCTGATTGAGGTGATGTTCTCGCTCAACGGTCTCGGCCTGCTGGGCTACGAAGCCACCGTATCGCGCGATTATCCGGTAATGTTTGGCACACTCTATATTTTCACCCTGATTGGCCTGCTGCTGAATATCATCAGCGATATCAGCTATACGCTGGTCGATCCCCGAATTGATTTTGAGGGCCGCTGATGCCGCGTTTAAGCCCCGTTAACCAGGCCCGCTGGGCCCGTTTTCGCCATAACCGCCGCGGCTACTGGTCGCTGTGGATTTTTGCTGTCCTGTTTGTCCTGAGCATGTGTTCGGAGCTGATCGCCAACGACAAACCGTTGCTGGTGCACTTTAACGACCGCTGGTACGTGCCGGTACTGGCTAACTACAGTGAAAGCGACTTCGGCGGCCCGTTTGCCACCCCGGCGGAGTACCAGGATCCGTGGCTGCGCCAGCAGATCGAACAGCACGGCTGGGCCCTCTGGGCACCGGTGCGCTTTGGCGCCAACAGCATTAACTTCGCGACCACAACCCCCTTCCCTTCTCCGCCGTCTGCGCAAAACTGGCTGGGAACAGACGCCAACGGCGGCGACGTGCTGGCGCGCATCCTCTACGGTACGCGGATTTCTATTCTCTTTGGACTGATGCTGACCGTCTTCTCCAGCGTAATGGGCGTAGTGGCCGGCGCCGTTCAGGGCTACTACGGCGGAAAAATTGACCTGTGGGGGCAGCGTATCATCGAAGTCTGGTCCGGTATGCCAACGCTGTTTCTGATCATTCTGCTTTCCAGCGTGGTACAGCCGGGCTTCTGGTGGCTGCTGGGCATCACCGTTCTGTTTGGCTGGATGGCTCTGGTGGGCGTGGTGCGGGCAGAGTTTCTGCGCACCCGTAATTTCGACTATATTCGCGCCGCGCAGGCGTTAGGCGTGAGCGATCGCGCAATCATCTTCCGCCATATGCTTCCCAATGCGGTGGTGGCGACCCTCACCTTCCTGCCCTTTATTCTGTGCAGCTCCATCACCACCCTCACCTCGCTGGACTTTCTGGGCTTCGGCCTGCCACTGGGGTCGCCGTCGCTCGGCGAACTGCTGCTGCAGGGCAAGAACAACCTGCAGGCGCCGTGGCTGGGCATCACCGCCTTTCTTTCCGTGGCCGTGCTGCTTTCGCTGCTGATTTTTATTGGCGAAGCCGTGCGCGATGCCTTCGATCCCAACAAGGCGGTATAAGATGACGCAGCCTCTTCTCAGTATTGATCGCCTGTCGATTGCCTTCTCGAAGCAGGGCGAGACCCGTACCGTGGTCACCGACCTGTCGCTGCAGATCCAGCGCGGTGAAACGCTGGCGCTGGTGGGTGAATCCGGTTCGGGCAAGAGCGTCTCGGCGCTCTCCATCCTGCGTCTGCTGCCCTCCCCGCCCGTGAGCTATCCGCAAGGGGATATTCTGTTCCACGGCAGTTCGCTGCTGCACGCTGATGAACATACCCTGCGCGGTATTCGCGGCAATAAGATCGCCATGATCTTCCAGGAGCCGATGGTGTCGCTCAACCCACTGCATACGCTGGAAAAACAGCTCTATGAAGTGCTGTCACTTCATCGGGGGATGCGCAAAGAGGCCGCGCGGGGCGAAATTCTGGATTGTCTGGAACGTACAGGCATACGCAACGCGGCCAAACGGCTGAATGATTTTCCGCATCAGCTCTCCGGCGGCGAACGCCAGCGGGTAATGATTGCCATGGCCCTGCTCACGCGCCCCGAACTGTTGATTGCCGACGAGCCGACGACGGCGCTGGACGTCACGGTGCAGGCGCAAATTCTGACGCTCTTGAGGGAGCTGCGTGACGAGCTGGACATGAGCCTGCTGTTTATCACGCACAACCTGAGCATCGTGAAAAAGCTGGCCGACAGCGTCGCGGTCATGCAAAACGGACGCTGCGTTGAACAGAATACCGCGTCCACGCTGCTGAACGCGCCGCAGCATCCCTATGCGCAGCGCCTGCTCGACAGCGAACCTTCCGGCGACCCGGTGCCTCTCACGGCAGACAGCACACCGCTGCTGCGCGTCGATGATTTATCCGTCTCGTTCCCGATCCGCAAAGGCGTTCTGCGGCGCATCGTTGACCAGAACCCGGTGCTGAAAAATATCCGCTTCTCGCTGCGACCGGGTGAATCCCTGGGGCTGGTGGGCGAATCCGGTTCGGGGAAAAGCACTACCGGTCTGGCGCTGCTGCGCTTAATTGCCTCTCAGGGCGAGATCCTGTTTGACGATATGCCGCTGCACCGCTGGAACCGCCGCCAGATGCTGCCCGTGCGGCCCCGCATGCAGGTGGTATTTCAGGATCCCAACTCCTCGCTTAACCCGCGCCTCAGCGTGTTGCAGATTATCGAAGAGGGCCTGCGCGTTCACCAGCCTGGCCTGAGTGCGCAACAGCGGGAACAGGAGGTCATGCGGGTGATGGCGGAAGTGGGCTTAGATCCCGACACTCGCCACCGCTACCCTGCGGAATTTTCCGGCGGACAGCGCCAGCGTATCGCCATCGCCCGCGCGCTGATCCTAAAACCGGAGCTGATTATTCTGGATGAACCGACCTCGTCTCTGGACAGAACCGTACAGGCGCAGATCCTGGCGCTGCTCAAAGGGCTACAGGAAAAGCACCGGCTGGCCTATATCTTTATCAGCCATGATCTACAGGTGGTTCGGGCGCTATGCCATCAGGTGATTGTGCTACGACAGGGTGAGGTGGTCGAACAGGGTGATTGCCAGCGCGTATTTACTGCGCCAACGCAGAGCTACACGCGCCAGCTGCTCGCGGCAGACTAGCGCTTAAAACGGATACTGGCCGGAGAAAGGTTCAGCAATCGCAACGCCAAAATTTTTCAGGCGGCAGGTCGCGGCGAATTCGTCTTGGCTTTTGACAAACAGGCACGGCTCCCCTTCGCACTCCAGTACGGAGCTGTCCACTTCGATATCCGTCAGGGCCTGGCTGAGACGCTCCATCACCCGCCACGCATTTTCGTCGCTCGGGCTCAGCAGCTTGAGCGCCACCAGGCAATTCTCACAGCCCGCGACGCTTTGCGGAATCGGTTCAACTTTCGAACCTGCAAAACCCGCCGACCAGCGATAGCTCTGGGGCAAGCGATGGACAATGGAGAGTTGTAATGTATTCACGTTCGTTCCCCGGAAGCAAAATTTACTTCACAATTTATTTACATTTATAGTAACACATCATCGCCAACCTGCACTATTCAGCGCTTTTTTATCGGTATCGAGGCTCGCGTCGGCGCTATATGTACCCGTTTCTGCGATCTAACTCAACCTTTTTGAATACAATGATGTGACTTTTTACATAAATAGATTTTACATAAAATAAACAAACACGGAATAAACGAACGCGAGTTTGGTTGATATGCGTCAACAAAAAAGGCCCTTTCGGGCCTTATCTGCGCGTTAGTGCGCCGCTTTTCGCGGCCGGCTCGCGTAAAGACAGAAAAGCACAGAGCTGGTTGCGCAAAAAGCCATCGCCCACAGCATAGGCCAGGCCGTAGTAAAGGTCGCCATAGAGAGTAACGCCCCGACGATGGCACCAATCCCGAAGCGGAAGGTTCCCGCCAGTGACGATGCGGTTCCCGCCATGTGCGGGAATTCGTCGAGGATCACCGCCATCGCATTGGACGAGATCATCGACACGCAGCCGACAAAGGCCGCCACGCCGATCACCAGCGCCCAGAAGCCCACGCCCAGAAACGCGCTCACCACCAGCCAGACCGCCATCACAAACTGGATCCACAGCCCGGCGCGGAACATGTTCAGCGCGCCCACCCGCCGGACAAAGCGGCTGTTAATGATGGTCAGGACAAACAGGAAGACGATATTGAGTGCAAAATAATAGCCAAAGTGCTGCGGCGAAACGTGGTTCAGTTCGATATAGACAAACGGCCCGGCGCTCAGGAAGGAGAACATTCCGGCGAAGCTGAACCCGCTCGCCAGCATGTAGCTCAGCACCCGCTTGTGGCGAAACAGCGAGGCAAAGTTGCCTATCGTGGTTCGAATATGAAATTTCTGGCGGCGCTCGACGGGCAGCGTTTCATCAATAAAGAAGAAAATCATCGCCGAGGCCAGCAGCGCGGCCAGCGCCAGGATCCAGAAAATCGCGTGCCAGCTAAACCACACCAGCACCGCACCACCGGCCATCGGTGCCACCAGCGGCGCAATCGTCGTCACCAGCATGACGAACGACATCATGCGGGAGAACTCTTCTTTCGGGTAGATATCACGCATCAGGGCGTTGATCACCACGCTCGCGGCAGCGGCGGCCAGCCCGTGCAGGAAGCGCATGATAATCAGCTGATCGATACTCTGCGCCAGCGCACAGGCGACCGCTGCGGCCGCAAAGACCAGCGTCCCGCCAAGAATAACCGGCTTACGCCCCAGGCTGTCGGCCATTGGGCCATACAGCAGCTGTCCGAGCGCGAAACCGAGAATATAGGTGCTGAGCGTCATCTGCGCGCTGCCTGCCGGTACGCCAAACTGGGCGGAAATCACCGGCAGCGCAGGCAGATACATGTCGATAGACAGCGGCATCAGCATCGCCAGCAGGCCAAGAATGAAGACAATTTTGAACGACGAGTGTGGCCTGGTGGTCACAGGGTTCTCCTGAAATTAGTGCGAAGGCAGACCGACGCTGGCAATCTCTTCTTCCGTCAGCGGACGATATTCACCGGGCGCCAGGTCGGGATCGAGCGCAATCGCACCGATGCGTTCACGGTGCAGGCCCACAACGTGGTTACCCACGGCGGCAAACATGCGTTTCACCTGATGGTAGCGTCCTTCGCTGATGGTCAAACGGACCTCCGTCGGGGTGATGACCTCAAGCACGGCGGGTTTGGTCAGATCCTTTTCATTATGCAGTTGAACGCCTTTCGCGAATTGCTCTGCCGTGTCATCCGCAACCGGTGACTCCAGCGTGACCAGATAGGTTTTCTCGCAGTGGTGGCGCGGGGAAGTGATGCGATGCGACCACTGTCCGTCGTCGGTCATCAGCACCAGACCGGTAGTGTCGATGTCGAGGCGGCCCGCGGCGTGCAGCTTATGCGCCACCGGCTCGTCGAGGAAATAGAGCACCGTCGGGTGATCCGGATCGTCCGTTGAGCAGACATAGCCTTCCGGCTTATTGAGCATGAAATAGCGGGGACCGTGCTGCTGGGTCAGCGGATTGCCGTCGTACTCAACCTGATGGTCAGGCTGCAGTTTGAACGCGCTGTCTCGCACAATGTCGCCATCCACGGTAACGCGGTTGGCGCGAATTTCGCGCCCGGCAATAGCGCGGCTTACGCCGAGTTGCTGAGCGATAAACTTATCAAGTCGCATGAAATCTTTTTAGCCTTAATGGTGCTGGATGTCGGACCGTGCGTCCGAAAAAAGAAGCAGTCAGGAACGGTTCAGTATAATGGTCTGGTTGCGCCACTCAAGGGAAAAAGTTTCGTGGCATACTATATGCGGATTAACGAAACCGAGACCCCATGACTTTTACACTTCGTCCCTATCAGCAGGAAGCCGTTGACGCGACGCTCGCCTGGTTCCGTAAACACCGGGAACCGGCGGCCATTGTCCTCCCGACCGGTGCAGGCAAGAGCCTGGTCATCGCCGAACTGGCGCGCCTGGCGCGCGGTCGCGTGCTGGTGTTAGCCCACGTCAAAGAGCTGGTGGCGCAAAACCATGCCAAATATTGTGCGCTGGGGCTGGAAGCCGACATTTTCGCCGCCGGGCTGAAGCGCAAAGAGAGCCACGGCAAAGTGGTTTTCGGCAGCGTACAGTCGGTGGCCCGTAACCTGGATCTGTTCCGCAGCGAGTTTTCGCTGCTGATTGTCGACGAATGTCACCGCATCAGCGATGACGACGACAGCCAGTATCAGCAAATCCTCACTCACCTTAAAGAGGTGAACCCTCACTTACGCCTGCTCGGCCTGACGGCAACCCCGTTTCGTCTGGGCAAAGGCTGGATCTACCGCTTTCATTATCACGGCATGGTGCGCGGCGACGAGAAAGCGCTGTTCAGCGACTGTATCTATGAACTTCCGCTGCGCTACATGATTAAGCACGGCTACCTGACGCCGCCCGAGCGGCTGGATATGCCGGTCGTGCAGTACGATTTCAGCCGCTTACAGGCGCAGAGCAACGGGCTGTTCAGCGAGGCGGATCTTAACCATGAGCTGAAAAAACAGAAGCGGATCACGCCGCATATCATCAGCCAGATTGAAGAGTTCGCGCAAACGCGTAAAGGGGTGATGATTTTTGCTGCCACCGTCGAACACGCGCGCGAAATCACGGGACTGCTACCCGCTGACGACGCGGCGCTGATCACTGGCGAAACGCCCGGCCCGGAGCGCGACAGGCTGATTGAGGCTTTCAAAGCCCAGCAGTTCCGCTACCTGGTGAATGTCTCCGTATTAACCACCGGGTTTGACGCCCCGCACGTCGACCTGATTGCGATTCTGCGCCCGACGGAATCCGTCAGCCTGTATCAGCAGATTGTCGGCCGTGGCCTGCGCCTGGCGCCGGGCAAAACCGACTGCCTGATACTGGATTACGCCGGCAACCCGCACGATCTGTACTCCCCGGAAGTGGGCGCGCCAAAAGGCAAAAGCGACAACATGCCGGTACAGGTGTTTTGCCCGGCCTGCGGCTTTGCCAACACCTTCTGGGGAAAAACCACCGCCGACGGCACGCTGATTGAACACTTTGGCCGCCGCTGTCAGGGCTGGTTTGAGGATGATGAGGGACATCGCGAGCAGTGCGATTTCCGCTTCCGCTTCAAAAACTGCCCGCAGTGCAACGCCGAAAATGACATCGCCGCCCGCCGTTGCCGCGAGTGCGACACGGTGCTGGTGGACCCGGACGACATGCTGAAAGCGGCGCTGAAGCTGAAAGATGCGCTGGTGCTGCGCTGCTCCGGCATGGCGCTGCAGCCCGGCGCGGATGAAAAAGGCGAGTGGCTGAAAATCACCTATTACGATGAGGATGGCGCTGACGTGAGCGAACGGTTCAGGGTTCAGACGCCTGCCCAGCGCACGGCATTTGAGCAGCTGTTTATCCGGCCGCATACCCGTACGCCTGGCGTGCCGCTGCGCTGGATAACCGTGGCGGATATCGTGCATCAGCAGGCGCTGCTGCGCCACCCCGACTTCGTGGTCGCCCGTAAGAAAGGCCAGTTCTGGCAGGTTCGCGAGAAGGTCTTTGACTATGAAGGTCGCTTCCGTCGGGCAAATGAATTGCGCGGTTAACGGGACTTTTCATTGATGTGCGGGGCATTTGAGTATAAAATGCCGCCCGCTTCACATCCGTGGGGCAGAACACTCACCTGCTGCTGGGTCGCCTGTAGTAGGGTTTTAAATACAGAGAGAAATCAATGTTCACTATCGAAGCAGAAGTACGTAACGTGCAGGGTAAGGGTGCGAGCCGCCGCCTGCGTAACGCTAACAAGTTCCCGGCTATCGTTTACGGTGGCGAAGCTGCTCCAGTTGCTATCGAACTGGATCACGACAAAGTGTGGAACATGCAGACTAAAGCTGAGTTCTACAGCGAAGTTCTGACCATCGTTGTTGGCGGTAAAGAAGAAAAAGTGAAGGTTCAGGCTGTTCAGCGTCACGCGTTCAAGCCAAAACTGACTCACATCGACTTCGTTCGCGCGTAATCGCAAACCTGTCGAGAAAACCCCGCTTCGGCGGGGTTTTTTTATGGCTGCTATTTACCGCCAGAGGTGCGGCGCTGAAGCTGATCGCGCAGGTTCGGCGGCGTGCCTTTGATGGTCAGGGTATCGGTGGCCGGATCCCAGAAGATGCGTTCCCCCAACAGCATGGCGTCAAAGTTGATGGTTAACCCGCCGCCGCTGCCGGCAAATTTGGTTAACTGACGCAGCGTGCTGCGATCCGCCGGGAAGCTCTCCTCAAGCTCATAGCCCTTCTCCGCGGTGAATTCCTGGAAGCTCACTTCGCTGACGCCCGCCAGCTCTTTTGACAGGGACTCCAGCTCAATCTCTTCCCCCGCCTGCAGCTGCTCGTTGCAGTAGCTGTAAACCTGCTGACGCACGGTCTGGCGTTCAGATTTATCGAGTTGCGCTTCCGCCGTGAAGTCATCAACGGCCTGCAGCAGCCCTTTGTTCTGCGCTTTGGCGTTCAGGCCTTCGCTGGCACCGAGGAAGTCCATAAAGAAATCCGCCACTTTGCGGCCCACCCGCCCCTTCAGGAAGGTGAGGTAGCGGGTCGACTCCGGGTTAGTTTCCCACTCGGTCAAATCAATGCGCGCCACAATATCCGCATGGTTGATATCCAGATAGTGCGTTGAGCTGATGTCCAGCTGCTCGTTCACGCGCATGCTGCTTAAGTTATTCAGCACGGTAACCAGCAGGTACTCGACCGCCAGGTAACGATAGTGGCAGAACAGGACAATACCGCCGTCGGCGAACGGATATTTCGCCAGCTCGTCGCGCAGACGCCCGGTTGCCGCGCGGCTAAACGCCAGGAAATCCTCTTCGCCCTGACGCTGCAGGCGCAGGCTATCGGCCAGCTCACTCTCTTCGCTGAACAGACCATAGGCTTTATTTTTAGCGCTGTAGACGCGATGCAGCTCTGCCATCATTTCCACAACGGTTGCCGTGGGTTCCAGTAACGAATCGCGTAGCACCACTTCAAGGGTTTGCTCATCACGCTTGATAAGCTGGTGCAAGGCAATCTGGTTGATTTCCAGACTCATGATAAACTCTCCTTTTAGACCGGGCGGTATTCAACCACCACCAGGACATGTGTGCAACAACAGATAAAAAAGGGGAAAAAAAGCTGTTGCTACGGTAATATGTTGCCCTTTCATCAACAAACTGATTTTGATTTATGCCACAACATTCCCGCTACAGTGATGAACACGTTGAACAACTGCTCAGTGAGCTGGTCAACGTACTGGAAAAACATAAAACGCCGACCGATCTCTCCCTGATGGTTTTGGGAAATATGGTCACCAACCTTATCAACACCAGCGTTGCTCCGGCTCAGCGTCAGGCGATCGCCAAATCTTTCGCCCAAGCGTTACAGTCATCCGTCAGCAACGACCAGGCCCATTAAGGGAAACGAACAACAGTTTATGGTGACGAATCGTCAGCGCTACCGTGAAAAAGTCTCCCAGATGGTCAGCTGGGGACACTGGTTTGCCCTGTTCAACATTCTGCTAGCGACGGTAATTGGCTGTCGTTATCTGTTTGTCGCAGACTGGCCCACAACGCTAACCGGGCGTATCTACTCCTGGATAAGCGTTGTTGGTCACTTTAGCTTTTTGGTATTCGCCACCTATCTGCTGATCCTGTTTCCTCTGACGTTTATCGTCATGTCGCAGCGTTTGATGCGGTTCTTGTCCGCAATCCTTGCGACGGTGGGGATGACGCTGCTGCTTATCGACAGTGAAGTGTTCACCCGGTTCCACCTGCATCTCAACCCTATCGTCTGGGAACTGGTGATCAACCCCGACCAGAACGAAACGGCCCGCGACTGGCAGCTGATGTTCATCAGCGTTCCGGTGATCCTGTTGATCGAGATGCTGTTTGCCACCTGGAGCTGGCAAAAGCTCCGCAGCCTGACCCGACGCCGCCATTACGCGAAGCCCGTCGCCGCGCTCTTTTTCGTCTCATTTATCAGTTCGCACCTCATGTATATCTGGGCGGATGCGAACTTCTATCGCCCTATTACCATGCAGCGCGCTAACCTGCCGCTCTCTTATCCGATGACGGCCCGTCGTTTCCTTGAGAAACACGGCCTGCTTGATGCCCAGGAGTACCAGCGCCGTCTGGTCGAACAGGGTAATCCGGAAGCGGTTAGCGTGCAGTATCCACTGAGCGATCTGCGCTATCGCGATATGGGTCGCGGGCAAAACGTCCTGCTGATTACCGTCGATGGCCTCAACTATTCTCGTTACGAGAAGCAGATGCCTGCGCTGGCCGATTTCGCGAGTCAGAACGTGTCGTTTACCCAGCATATGAGTTCAGGTAACTCAACCGATGCGGGTATCTTTGGCCTGTTCTATGGCATTTCTGCCGGATACATGGACGGCGTGCTGTCTGCGCGCATTCCTGCGGCGCTGATCACCGGGCTTAATCAGCAGGGCTATCAGTTAGGGCTGTTCTCATCGGACGGCTTCAACAGTTCACTGTACCGCCAGGCGCTGCTCTCTGATTTCTCACTGCCTGCCGCGCAGAGCCAGTCTGATGCCCAGACCGCAAACCAGTGGATAAACTGGCTGCAGCGCTACGCGCAGGAAGATAACCGCTGGTTCTCGTGGGTGGCCTTTAACGGCACAACGCTTAACGACAGCAACCAGGCAGGCTTTGCGCGCCGCTACGGCCGCGCGGCAAGCGATGTTGACGCACAGATTGGCCGCGTGCTTGACGCGCTACGTGAATCAGGCAAGCTTGATAATACCGTCGTGATCGTGACCGCGGGGCATGGCGTACCGTTAGGCGACGAGACGAAGAGCATGAGCTGGTCACGTCCAAACCTGCATGTTCCGCTGGTGATCCACTGGCCGGGAACGCCGGCGCAGCGCATCAATATGCTCACAGAACATAAAGACGTCATGACGACCCTGATGCAGCGCCTGCTGCACGTCAGTACGCCAGCAAACGAGTATTCGCAGGGGCAGGATCTCTTCAGCGCCACGCGCCGCCATAACTGGGTGACTGCAGCTGACGGCAACACGCTGGTGGTGACCACGCCGAAGCTGACGCTGGTGCTGAACAGCAACGGGAACTATCAGACCTATAATCTGCAGGGTGAACGGCTGAAAGACCAGAAACCACAGCTGAGCCTGCTGTTACAGGTTCTGACGGATGAGAAGCGCTTTATCGCTAACTGATTAATAATAAACCAGTTAGCGACGGATTCCCTTGCATTCGAAACGGAATCGAGTAGTATTCTTTCTATGCGTCGGCACGTAGCGCAGCCTGGTAGCGCACCGTCATGGGGTGTCGGGGGTCGGAGGTTCAAATCCTCTCGTGCCGACCAAAAACACATTGAAAACCAGCCTTTTACGGCTGGTTTTTTATTTTGCCTCGTCCGGTGTTTTGCGCAGGTACACCAGCGTAACCAGGCAAATCACGGCTCCGGCATAAAACGTATATTCCGCGCCAAACGTTTCCCAGATGGCCCCGGCGCCCAGGCTGGCGACTAACAATCCCACGCCGCTAACCAGACTAAAAATGCCGTAGGCGGTACCGCGCAGATCCGCAGGTGCTGTTTTTGCGATCATTGCCGCCAGCAGCCCCTGCGTCATCCCCATATGCACCCCCCAAAGCGCAACGCCCAGAAGCATTCCAGCCCAGTGGGTGCTTAGCGCCAGCACAATATCTGCCCCAATCAGCATCACCAGGCCCCACTGCAGTAGTCGGGTGTGGCTCATCCCGTCCGATAACTTGCCAAACGGATAGGCTGAAAGGAAATAGAGCAAATTCATGGCCACCATCACCAGCGGGATCAGCGCCAGCGGCACCCCCGACTGCTGTGCGCGCAGGACAAGAAAGGCTTCACTGAAACGTGCGAGCGTGAAGATGGCGCCCAGGCCAATAACCCACCAGCAGCCTTTCCCGAGACGCCTGAGGTTCTCTTTTTTGATGGGGTTCGTGCGTTTATGTTCGACGGGCGTTTTCGGCTCATGCAGGCCGAAAAAAAGCAGCGCCACGGCGAGGACGCCGGGGATCACCGCAATCCAGAAAATCGTGCGGAAATCATCGTTCCACAGCAGCATTAAGCCTACGGCCAGCAGCGGCCCGAGAAATGCGCCGACGGTATCCATCGACTGACGCAGCCCAAAGGCCGCGCCGCGAAGTTCCGGCGGCGTAACGTCAGCGACCAGCGCATCGCGCGGCGCGCCCCGGATCCCCTTCCCTACCCGGTCGATTAAGCGTGCCCCCAGAATCATGCCCGACGAAGAGGCGATAGCGAACAGCGGCTTACTCAGCGCGCCAAGACCGTAGCCCAGGACCGCCAGTCCTTTACGTTTACCCAGGTAGTCACTGATGGCACCGGAAAAAACTTTGATAAACAGCGCGGTGGCTTCAGCCAGGCCTTCAATCAAGCCAATGAAAATCACGCTGGCTCCCAGCGTCGTGACCATAAAGAGCGGCAGCAGGCTGTGAATGATATCCGAGGAGATATCCATCAGCATACTGACCCCACCTACAACCCAGACGCCTTTCGGGATCCGGCTGAGCGTTGCAAACCGGGATAACATTGAACATCTCCTGCTTTATGTCGAACGACCTTGTTCGACACAGAATACCCTGGAAATGCGAATAAATATCATCACATATAAAAAAGCCAGCCCGCAGGCTGGCTTCTTATAGCAGGTGACTGCTCAGTGTTTTTCACGTCCGCCCAGGAAGAAAATGCCCAGCGGGATGGCCAGCAGAACGGTGAAGACAAGGCTGTAAACGAAGATCATCGCCGACTGCAGCACATACATGCTGGTAGTCCAGGCGGAGAGAGGGATGTTGTACTGTTCAATGACGCCAACAATGGTGGCCCGCCCGACGCACGCGGCAGCAATCATAAACACGACGAGTAGCGCCAGGAGAAACTTGCGGCCTTCAGGTGTTTTAAGTTTTGCACGAACCATCTCTCTTCCCTTTCACAGATGAATAACATTATCGATTGACTAAAATAACACGAACGCCCGCCACACTCCACAACAGTACAAACACCTGGCAAAACGGTTAATATTAAGTTTATTACGCTGCATATAATGAAAATGTAAGTAAATCACACCAATCATTCATACTCGTTATGTTAGTCTGTTCAGGACCGTTTTGACATAAAGGAATGACAATGAAAAACGCACCTAAATTTGCCATCGCGCTTCTCGCCGCCGCGTGCGTCAGCACCAGCGCTTTCGCCAGCGACACCCAAAAAGCGCAGCCGCTGGAAAAAGTTGCACCCTATCCGCAAGCGGAAAAAGGCATGAAGCGTCAGGTGATTCAACTGCCGGTTCAGCAGGACGAAGCGAATTACAAAGTTGAACTGTTAATTGGCAAGACGCTGGAAGTGGACTGCAATCAGCATCGTCTGGGCGGCCAGCTGGAAAGCAAAACCCTGGAAGGCTGGGGTTATGACTATTACGTCTTTGATAAAGTGACCTCTCCGGTCTCTACCATGATGGCCTGCCCGGACGGCAAGAAAGAGAAGAAATTTGTGACGGCCTATCTGGGCGACAACAGCCTGCTGCGCTACAACAGCAAGTTGCCGATCGTGGTATATACGCCTGAAAACGTGGAAGTAAAATATCGCGTGTGGAAGGCAGAAGAGACGGTCGGACAAGCGGTAGTACGTTAAAAACAAGTCGGGTGGCGGCTTCGCCTTACCCGACCTGCTAAATTAAAAACGGTAACAGATGTTACCGTTTTGCTTTTACCTTACAGCGCGATATCCGCAACCGGCTTGTTTTCCGGCTGAGGCTTCAGTTCCGCCTTCGGCGCAGCATCCGCAGCCTGCGGCTTCACGTACTGCAGCTGCAGCACGCGGCTGGTGTACTCCAGCTCTTGTTCCGTCGCATCCACGTTACCGTTCAGCTTCGTGCCGTAGGATGGAATAATGGTTTTCAGCTTCGCCTGCCATTCCGGGCTGGCAACTTTGTCTTTAAACACTTTTTCCATCAGGTGCAGCATGATTGGCGCAGCGGTAGATGCACCTGGTGACGCACCCAGCAGCGCGGCAATCGTGCCATCCTTATCGCTCACCACTTCGGTCCCCAGACGCAGCACGCCGCCCTCTTTCGGATCGCGCTTGATGATCTGCACGCGCTGACCCGCCTGCCACAGACGCCAGTCTTCTTTCTTCGCCTGCGGATAGTACTCTTTCAGCGCCTCGAAGCGTTCTTCATCAGAAAGCATCACCTGGCTAATCAGGTATTTCACCAGGTCGAAATTATCCAGGCCCACGTCCATCATCGGTTTGACGTTAGAGGTGGTGGTCGCGCTCAGCAGATCCCAGAGGGAGCCGTTTTTCAGGAACTTGGTTGAGAAGGTCGCGAACGGTCCGAACAGCACCACGCGTTTACCGTCAAGCATACGGGTATCGATATGCGGAACGGACATCGGTGGCGCACCGACGGAAGCCTGACCGTACACTTTTGCCAGGTGACGGTTCACCACTTCCGGGTTCTCGGACACCAGGAACTGGCCGCCGACCGGGAAGCCCGCGTAGTCGTCAGCTTCAGGAATACCGGACTCCTGCAGCAGCTTCAGCGCCGCGCCGCCCGCACCGATGAAGACAAATTTCGCCTTAATGACGTGCTCGGCTTCATTGTTTTTCAGATCGGCAACCGTCACGCTCCAGCTGTTGTCCGCATTGCGCTTAAAGCCGCGCACTTCGGTGCTGAGCTGCAAATTGAAGTTATCTTTCTTCTTCAGGGACGCCACCAGCTGACGGGTAATTTCGCCGTAGTTCACGTCGGTGCCAATTTCGGTACGGGTTGCCGCCACTTTCTGGTTCGGATCACGGCCTTCCATGACCAGCGGCGCCCACTCTTTAATCTGCGCGTGGTCTTCAGAGTATTTCATCCCGCGGAACAGGGTGCTCTGCTGCAGCGCAGCGTAACGCGCGCGCAGGAAATTCACGTTTTGCTCGCCCCACACAAAGCTCATGTGCGGCACGGTATTGATGAAGGAGTGCGGGTCGTGCATCACGCCGCTGTTGACCTGGTGGGACCAGAACTGACGCGAGATCTGGAACGCTTCGTTGATCTCTACCGCCTTCTCGATACTAATGGAACCGTCCTTTTTCTGCGGCGTATAGTTCAGTTCCATGAGTGCCGAATGGCCCGTACCAGCGTTATTCCAGCCGTTCGAACTCTCCTGCGCCACGCCATCGAGGCGCTCGACCATGGTCATGGACCAGTCCGGCTGCAGTTCTTGCAGATAGGTTCCCAGCGTGGCGCTCATGATGCCGCCACCAATTAAAAGGACGTCCGTTTCCTGCTCTTTTGGTGCGTCTGCTTTCGCTGCCATTGAGACGGCGTTGAGCCCGACAGCCAGAGAAAAGAGCATGGCAGTCATTTTTTTCATAATTTATGCCTTAGTGTAAAAGTGCTTGATGCGTGGAAATTGCAGGTGAAAAAAGCTGCGTGGGCACGGTAACAACTTTTAAATATTGTTTAAAGGTTACGAAATTATTGTAATTGTGAAATTTAATGATGGATTGTTTGTAGGGGATTGCGGCGCGCAACTGGTATAAGGAGGAATTTATGGCTACTATGCTGCACTTTGTGATCGCGCGCACGGAAGCCTGCCCTAACCAGCGAACTGTTATGTCCTTACCTCATTCTGCCGTATCCCCTGAAGACAGTGTAGCCAGCGTGCTGCACTCCCCTAAACAACTGGCGCGTGAAACGCTGGCGGGGGTAATTACCGCTCTGGCGCTGATCCCCGAAGTGATCTCATTTTCCGTGGTGGCGGGCGTTGACCCGAAGGTCAGCCTGATCGCCTCCGTGGTGCTGTGTCTTGCTCTCTCCGTGCTGGGCGGTCGTCCGGCGATGGTCACGGCTGCGGCCGGTTCCGTAGCGCTGGTGATTGGCCCGATGGTGCATCAGCACGGGGTACAGTACATTCTTCCGGCCGTGCTGATGGCTGGCGTGATCCAGATTCTGTTTGGCGTGCTGGGCATGGCAAGGCTGATGCGCTTTATTCCCCAATCGGTGATGACCGGATTTGTTAACGCCCTTGGCATTTTGATTTTCTTCGCTCAGGTGCCGCATTTCTGGAGCCGAAGCCCGCTGATTGTGGGCCTGTTCGTGCTGACGCTGCTGATTGTGCTGTGGGTGCCGCGCTATATTAAAAGCGTCCCTTCCCCGCTGATTGCGATTGTGCTGTTAACCCTTTTCACCGTCACCACCGGTCAGATCCTGCCGACTGTCGGTGATGAAGGCTCAATGACTGGCGGTCTGCCTGGATTTACCGAGCTGCTGGTGCCGCTTAATTTACAGACGCTGAACATTATCTGGCCGTGCGCGTTGAGTATTGCCTTCGTCGGTCTGCTGGAGTCCCTGCTGACGGCAAAACTCGTGGATGAACTGACGGTTACGCCTTCCAGCAAGCGTCGCGAGAGCATCGGGCTGGGCGTGGGGAATATCATGGCCGGGCTCTACGGTGGCATTGCGGGCTGCGCGATGATCGGACAAACCATCGTTAACGTGGAGATGGGGAAAGGACGAAGCCGCATTTCAACCATTGCGGCGGGCATCGTGCTGCTGCTCCTGGTAACGGCGCTCAGCGAAGTGATGGCCAAAATCCCGATGGCGGTGCTGGCGGGGATTATGGCGATTGTTGCCGTCAAAACCTTCAGCTGGCACAGCCTTCAGCCCGCCACGATAAAAAATGCCCCGGTTGCCGAAACGGTGGTGATGCTGGTGACGGTAGCCGCCACGGTATCAACCGGCAACCTGGCGGTTGGCGTGCTGGGCGGGATTATCGTCATGGCACTGATCCCCGCCCGCATTAAGCGTCGGGTTAAAGCAGAAAAATCGTTGCCAGCCCAAGAAAAATAAAGAAACCGCCGGTATCGGTGATGGCGGTGATCATCACGCTCGACCCCACCGCGGGGTCGCGCCCCAGTTTGGTCATCGTCAGCGGGATAATGACGCCCATCATCGATGCCACCAGCAAATTCAGCACCATCGCCAGCATCATCACGCCGCCTAAGGCCATATCGTCATACAGCCACCACGTGATGCCGCCCATAATGCCCCCCCATACCAGGCCGTTAATCAGCGCCACGCCCATTTCCCTGAAGATCAGAAAGGCGAAGTTACCGGGCTGAATATTTTCCAGCGCCAGCGCGCGGACGATCATGGTGATGGTCTGGTTTCCGGTGTTGCCGCCAATTCCGGCCACAATCGGCATCAGCGAGGCCAGCGCCACCAGCTGCGAAATGGTGTGTTCAAAGCCGTCAATCACGCGGGAAGCGATGAAGGCGGTACACAGGTTAATAGCCAGCCAAGCCCAGCGGGTTTTCACCGCCTTACCGACGGAGGCGTGGACGTCATCTTCGGCGCTGATCCCGCCTAGCGCGCGCAGGTCGTTATCGGTCTCTTCATAAACCACGTCAACGATTTCATCAATGGTCAGACGGCCCATCAGTTTGCCAACGGAGTCTACGACCGCCGCACTCACAAGGTCATCACGTTCAAAGGTACGCGCCGCTTTTTCCGCATCGTCTTCCGGGGAGAAGACCATCGGCTCGTTTTCCATCACCTCGCTCACCCGCTGCTGGGCGCTGTTGAGCAGGATGGTTTTCAGCTCCAGCTCGCCAAGCAGGGTTTTATCCCGCGAGGTGACAAACAGCTTATCGGTGTTGTCCGGCATTTTGCCCAGGCGGCGCAGGTAGCGCTGCACGGTACCGAGCGTGACGTCCGGACGTACCGTGATAACGCCGAACTCCATGATCGCGCCGACGCTGTTTTTCTCGTAGTGCATCACCTGACGCACGCGCGCACGTTCATCGGCAGGCAGAGAGGCCAGCAGGCGGCCGGTCAGGTTACGCGGCAGATGCTGTACAAGGTAAATCTGCTCGTCGATATCCAGGGTTTGCAGGGCGTCGAGGATATCCCGATCGCTCATCTCATCGATCAGGTCATCCCAGACGTTTTCCGAGGCTTCAAGCAGAACCTGGCCGCGCTCGTGATCCTGTACCAGGCGCCAGAGGGCGTGACGCTCTTCCGAAGGAAGCGCTTCCAGGGTATCCGCCAGATCCGGCGGCGGTAAATGAGCAACCAGCGCACCTACCTCAGCAATATCGTCGGCTAAGGTGCCGACATCATATTGCTCAGCCAGGGTCAGTTTGCCTAATAGCGTAGACGTGACCGCTTTATCGGTCGTGAGAAGCCAGATGAGTCGCGCACGTTCCTGGTCACGCTGCCTGGCGCTGTTTTTCTTTAATACCGACATCAATCATAAATCCATTAAATGAGTTGAGACTAAGCATAGCGCGAGGATATGTAAATAAGAATAAACAGCGAGGCGGGATGGAGAAAAAATCGGCATTACGGCCACGATTATCCCCTCTCCGCGTGGGAGAGGGTTAGAGTGAGTGCATCAGGCCGTGCGCGCCACCGCGTCACGCGACGCCGCATCGCGCTCGTCGCCGGTCAGCTCGCTCAGCCTGCCGTCGCGCATCTCCAGCAGACGGTCGGCGTGAATGAAGTAATGATCGTCGTGGCTGATGGCGAAAATGGTCTTGCCCATCTCCTGCATCAGCGGCAGCAGCACCTGATAAAACTCGCGACGGAAGTGCGGGTCCTGATCCGCCGCCCATTCATCCAGCAGGATGATGTCACGCTCTTCCGCCAGCGCCAGCAGCAGCGCCACGCGCTTCTTCTGCCCCTTAGAGAGCTTGAGGTTCAGGATTTTGCCGTCCTGGAGCTCCAGCTTGTGCGACATCTGCAGCTGCGCAAGCCATTTCTCAACCAGCGCCGGATTGGCCTGCTGCCCTTCCGGCCCCAGCAGCTGGTCAAACAGCCAGACATCGGTGAATACCGCTGAGAAAAGCTTGCGGTAATCCTCGGGTTTCTCCGCGCTCAGCGCCTTACCGTCCAGCAGGATCTCGCCCGACTGCGGCTGGTAAAGTCCGGTGAGCAACATCGCCAGCGTGGATTTTCCGCTACCGTTGCCGCCGATGAGGAACAGCAGTTCGCCGCGGTGAATCGTCAGGTTGACCGGTCCCACGGAGAAGGCGTTGTCCTGATAGCGGAACGTCACGTCGCGCAGCTCCAGGGTCTGCCAGTTCGGGAAGGCCTGCGGGCGCGGGAATTCAGCCTTAAATGGCGCCAGGTCGAACTTCTTAAGCTTGTTAAACGCCACCTGCGCGCTCAGCAAGGTGGGCAATGCGCCGACGGCCGAGAGCAGCGGCGTACGCAGGAACAGCAGGGTCAGCGAGTAGGTCGCCGCCACGTTGGTGTCCGCCCAGCCCAGGCTGTTCGCCATCCAGAATACCAGGCCAATGGCGCCCAGCATCATAATGTTGGACCAGTTCACCGCGCTCAGGTGGAAGGTATCGGCGCGAATAATGTGGTGCCGGTATTCGCGCGCGTCCGGGATATAGAGGTTATTGAAGATATGCTCGGCACGCTCGCGGTTGAGGGTCAGCTCTTTGCGCCCTTCCAGTACCGTCTGGTAATCGTTATAGAGCTTATCTTCCGTTTCGCGCAGGACCGCCATGTGTTTATAGACGCGCGACACCAGCATGAAACCGCCCCAGATGGTGATGGCAATCCACACCGCGGTCACCGCCAGCATTTTGGTCGAAAGCCAGGCGAGATAGGCCGCCGAGCCAAAGGTAAGGATGATCCCCTGCACCAGCTCCGGCAGGCGGACAAACGCGATGGTAATCGCGCGCACATCGCTGGTCAGCCCCGCCAGCAGGGAGGCGCTGCCGAGCTGCTCCACGCGCTCAACCTGCGTGTCGAGGATCCGCTTGATGAACTCGCTGCGCAGGCGGAAAACGAAATGGTGGCCGAGCGCGGTCAGCGCCAGCTGAGAGCCGAGCGTAACCGCCATCAACAGCAGGAGCAGGCCAAGAAACTCCGGCAGAACCGAGAGTGAGGTGTCGACCATTTCGATCAGCCGCACGTTTATAAACGCGATCAGGCCAATACCCAGCGCCGCGCTGGCAAGGCTTAAGGCCATTACGGCAATGAAGGGCCAGCGGTACTGACGCCAGACAAGAAGAAGTAGTTGCATGCAGGCAATCCGGACAATAAAAATCAGCCAGCAGTGTAAACTGCCCTGAGCGGACATCAAGAATAATTCTTATTTTTGTTTGTTCAATCCCGCCTGACGGAAAGTCAGATTATAGCGGTACTCGCCAGTGAGGGGATGAACCCCGGGCTTCAGGGGCTGAATGCCGTGATAGTACAGCCGTGACTCCCTGCCCCACACCACCACGTCGCCGTGCTCCAGCATAATGCGCCTGAGCGGATCGTTGCGGCGCAATCCGCCAAACTGGAAGACGGCGGGCAGACCCAACGATACCGAGACGATGGGCGCGCGCAGATCGGGTTCATCTTTGTCCTGATGCAGCGAGAGCTTCGCACCGATGGCGTAGCGGTTAATCAGGCAGGCATCAGGCCGGAAGTCAGGATAATCCGCCGCCACAGCAGCCTCGTGGCAGAGCGCCTGAAAAACTGCCGGCATCGGGGGCCACGGCTGGCCGGTCGTGGGATCGTTCGGGGCATACACATACCCACGTTCGTTCGTCGCCCACCCCAGTTCGCCGCAGTTGGCCATGGCCACCGACATGGTGTAGCCGCCCGGCGTCACCATATGGCGAAACGGTGAAACCGCCGTGACCTCTTCAATACCGGCAAGCAATGCCGCCGCACGGGAGAGTGCAAAGCGGCGCAGGATCACTGCCCCGGGCGCAAGCGGTTCCTGCCACGGTTCAGCATCCGCAAAAAGATCGAGCATTATCCCTCCCGGCGTTTCGCCTCACGTTTCAGTAATAGCGCTTTTCGCGCTGCCCCCCAGCGATAGCCCGATAGCGCGCCGTCGTTGCGGACCACGCGGTGACAGGGGATCACAATCGCCAGCCTGTTTGCCGCACAGGCACCCGCGACGGCACGCACCGCGTTGGGCTGGCCAATCGCCTTCGCCACCTGCTGATAGCTGGCCGTTTCCCCGCAGGGGATGTCACGAAGGGCCTGCCAGACCCGCTGCTGGAACGCGGTGCCGCGTATATCCAGCGGCAGCGCCAGCGGCACCACGTGGTTATCAATACTGGCAATGACCTGGCTGATACGCTGGGCAAAGGCATCTTCCTGCGGGGCAGGCTCCGCGTTTGGAAACAGCGTCGCAAATTCTTCTGCCAGTTTGGTATCGTTGTCGCCCAGCAGTATCGCGCAAATTCCCCGCTCGCTTTCCGCAACCAGGCAGCGTCCCAGCGAACAGTCGCCGATGGCGTAACGCACCGCCACCTCGCCTTTGCGGTACTGCTTCGCCGTCATGCCCAGCGCATCGTTGGCTTTACGGTAATAGCTGCTGCTGTCGGGAAACCCTGCCGCCAGCACGGCATCGGTAATTTTGTTTCCCTGCGCAAGTGCCGCGCGCAGACGCTGCCCCCGCGCCGCCTGCTGCCAGGCTTTTGGCGTCATCCCGGTGACGGACTTAAACAGCCGGTGGAAATGGAAAGGACTCATGGCGACCTGCTGCGCCAGGCCTTCAAGCGTCAGCGCGGGATCCTGCTCCAGAAGGCGACAGGCGTGCTCCACTTTCGCCAGCTTTTGCTGATTCGGATCGCGTTTGTCCGGCATGCAGCGCTTACACGGGCGAAACCCTGCCTGAACGGCATGCTGGACATCGGGATAAAAGCAGACGTTTTTACGCAGCGCGTGACGGGCGCGGCATGACGGGCGGCAGAAAATCCCCGTCGTCTGCACGGCAAAGACAAACCGATCGTCAGCGCGCGGATCGCGAGCCAGAACGGCCTGCCAGCGATCCTCATCATTCATATAGGTTGGATTTTTCATCATCAGCTCCTCTTACAAGCATACCTTTAGCGTGCCCGAGTGCCAGTGATAAAAAACCCGCAACCTTGCTTTTTAATTTTTGTCGCTCACCAGGAAGCTGTTGAACTGCGGCGAGCTCCAGGTTTTGAACCCGTCGCCCTCTTTAGTGATCATATAAACCGCCAGTCCTTCCTGACGAACCACCTCTTTGGCTTTTTCCGGGCCGAGAACCATTAATCCGGTATCCCAGGCGTCGGCTTCCAGCGCAGTGGGGGCAATCACGGTCACCGAGACCAGGTTATGCGTGATGGGACGTCCGGTCAGCGAATCGATCACGTGCGAAATTCGCTTCCCGTCGAGCTCGTAATAGTTACGGTAGCTCCCGGAAGTGCTGATGCCGTGCCCGTTAATATCCACAATGGCCTGTACGGCGTTTTGCCGATCGGTCGGTTTTTGAATCGCCACGCGCCACGGTTTACCGCTGGCGTTCATGCCCCGGCTGACTAACGCGCCCCCCACGGAGACCAGGTAGCGCGATATCCCTTCCTGCGTCATCAGCGCGGCAAGGTGATCCGCCGCGTAACCTTCACCTACCGTCGACAGATCGACAAACAGATCGGGGATGTCTTTCTGCAGATACTGCTGGCCGTACTGGTTGATCACCGTCAGATGCTTTAGCCCTGTCCGGGCGCGGGCATCATCAATGGCCGCCTGATCGGGTGTGGTATCCGGCTGTTTGTTCGGGCCAAACCCCCAGAGATTGACCAGAGGCCCGACGGTGACATCCATCGCGCCGTTGGTTTTATATCCCACGCGCATTGATTCGGTGACGATATCGGCCATCGCTTCGCTCACCGGCCACAGGGAGGTACTGGTAGAAAGATTAAAGCGCATCAGCGCCGAGTCATTTTTATAGGTTGAGAGCAGCTGGTCGTCGGCGTCCAGCTGAGACTGGATTTTACCGCGAAGTTCATCAGCGCGCGTTTTATCCAGGCCCATCACGCTGACGCGCCAGAAGGTGCCCATCGTTTTGCCTTCGAGCACCGTCGCGGCGGGTGCATCGGTTTTCGCCACGGGCGCGGAATCGTCACACGCGGTCAGGAAAAAAAGCATAGCCAGAAAGCTGGCGCGTAAAAAAGTCATGTCCATTCATTATTATCCTCATGCCAGGGCGGCAAGAGTACACCAAAACGGTTGCATTGTGAGGCCAAAAAAAAGCACAAAAAAGGGGCCTTCAGGCCCCTTAGTCACACGATGACGCGATTAGAACTGGTAAACCAGACCCAGCGCGACGATATCATCAGTGCCGATACCGGCCTGACGGGTGAACTCATTTTCATCAACCAGGTTGATTTTGTAATCCACGTAGGTGGACATGTTTTTGTTGAAGTAGTAAGTCGCACCCACATCAACATATTTCAGCAGATCCTGATCGCCGTAACCTTCGATGTCTTTACCTTTGGACTGCAGGTAAGCCACGGATGGACGCAGGCCGAAGTCGAACTGGTACTGAGCAACCACTTCGAAGTTCTGCGCTTTGTTAGCAAAACCGTAAGCGGTAGTCGGGCTGCTGCCGTTAGAGGTACCGAAGCGGGTTGCGTTGTAGGTCTGAGAGTACTGCGCAGCCAGGTAGATGTTGTTGGCATCATATTTCAGGCCGCCAGAATAGACTTCTGCGTGATCGCCGTTACCGTAAACGCCCGGTGCGTTCTGGTCAGCGGTACGTTTGGAGGAGGACATCGCACCACCCACACTGAAGCCTTCGCCCAGGTTATAGGTTACGGATGCACCGTAGCCGTCGCCGTTCTGTTTCAGCAGGCTGCGTCCACCGACGTTTTCGCCGCTTACGCTACCGTTTTTACCCTGATACTGCAGCGCAAAGTTCAGGCCATCCACCAGACCAAAGAAGTCCTGGTTACGATAGGTCGCCACGCCGTTAGCACGAGACTGCAGGAAGTTGTCTGAGCCGTAGGTATCGCCGCCAAATTCTGGCAGAACGTCAGTCCAGGAAGTTACGTCGTAGATCACGCCGTAGTTACGACCGTAATCGAAAGAGCCCGCTTCAGCGAATTTCAGACCAGCAAACGCCACACGCGTCCAGGACTGGTTGTCGCTTTCAGTCGTGTTGCCCTGGATCTGGTATTCCCACTGGCCGTAACCGGTCAGCTGATCGTTAACCTGAGTTTCGCCTTTGAAGCCAAGACGCATGTAGGTCTGGTCGCCGTCAGCACTCTTGTCGTCAGAGAAATAGTGCAGACCATCAACTTTGCCGTACAGATCTAATTTGTTGCCATCTTTGTTATAAATTTCGGCCGCATTTGCTGCGCCTGCTACCAGCAGTGCTGGTACCAGGAGGGACAGTACTTTAACTTTCATTTTATTAACCCTCTGTTATATGCCTTATAATTGCCACTGCTTACTGGTTAACCCTCATTAACCAGTCGGCAAATTCATTCTCCGCAAAATTACAGAATAATCCAATGCGAATATGATACGAAAACTTTGAAGATGTTTCATTTATCCATCAACATGTTTCAAGATGTAAATGAAAAGGAACTTTTACAAAGCACAAAAAGCTTAGAAATTTAGCACTCATAATCAAAACGAAAAATGAACCAATAAATATCAAAGAGTTAAAATAAAAAACGTTACCGCACTGAATGACAAAACAAGATCGACTCCAGTCTCTAAAATAACTCTCGCTATCATCATTAACTTTATTTATTACCGTCATTCAGCTTTGAATGTCTGTTTATCCCTAATTCAACCGGATGCGTCGCATTCGGTTTTTTTTTACCCTTCTTTACGTAACTTTTCCTTTTTTGTGCTACCGCCGCGTAATTGTAACGACTATTAACTAAATTCACGCTCGCCCCTGTACATAACGGAAAAATTCGCTCAAAACTTAATTTCTTGTTAATTCGTGCTATTTTCTGACTAAATTCATTTTTTATTTGTACATGCACTATGTGCTTGTACACATTTAAGGCGTACTTCCTCTCTCGCACGGGTCATCGAAAAAGTCGCTTGTTGAAGGACAGTGGCGCTGGAAATTCAGTTATTACCCTTTATACTGCCCTATCGCCACAGAGCACGACCATCACGGGTTAAAGATATCAATGAGTCAGACTGAAACTACCGCCCAGAGCAAATTCTCCCTCCTGCCCGGAAGCATCACCCGTTTCTTTCTTCTTTTGATCGTGGTGCTGTTAGTCACAATGGGCGTGATGGTGCAGAGCGCGGTTAACGCCTGGCTGAAGGATAAGAGCTATCAGGTGGTGGATATTACCCACGCCGTACACAAGCGCATTGATACCTGGCGCTACGCCACCTGGCAGATTTACGACAACATTGCGGCAGCGCCTGCCAGCTCATCCGGAGATGGGCTTCAGGAGACGCGGCTGAAGCAGGATGTCTACTATCTCGAAAAACCGCAGCGTAAGACTGAAGCGCTTATCTTTGGCTCTCACGACAGCGCGACCCTTGAGATGACGCAGCGTATTTCGACCTACCTGGATACCCTCTGGGGCGCCGAAACGGTGCCGTGGTCGATGTACTATCTGAACGGTCAGGACAACAGCATGATCCTGATTTCGACGCTGCCGTTAAAAGATCTCTCTTCCGGATTTAAAGAGACGACGGTCGGCAGCATTGTCGACTCCCGCCGGGCAGAAATGCTGCAGCAGGCCAACGCCCTTGATGAACGTGAGAGCTTCTCATCGCTGCGCCGGCTGGCCTGGCAGAATGGTCACTATTTTACCCTGCGTACCACCTTTAACCAGCCGGGTCATCTGGCGACGGTCGTGGCCTTCGATTTACCCATTAATGATTTGATCCCGCCGGATATGCCGCTCGACAGCTTCCGTCTGGAGCCGGACAGCAGCACCCAGAACATGCGTGCGGCGTCCGACAAAGAGGCCGCAGAGAGCGTCACCATCTCCTTTAACGGCTCGAAAATTGAAATTGCCTCGTCGCTGAACTCAACCGGCATGCGTCTGGTGTGGCAGGTACCGTTCGGCACGCTGCTGCTTGATACCCTGCAAAATATTCTGCTGCCGCTGCTGCTGAATATTGGCCTGCTGGCGCTGGCCCTGTTTGGCTACAGTACCTTCCGCTTCCAGCCGGGACGCCAGAGCGACGCGTCTGCGGTCTCCGCAGGCAACACCAACGAGCTGCGCGTATTGCGCGCGCTCAATGAAGAGATTGTCTCCGTGCTGCCGCTAGGGGTGTTAGTTCACGATCAGGAATCGAATCGCACGGTGATGAGCAATAAAATTGCTGACCATCTGCTGCCGCACCTTAACCTGCAGAACATCACCACTATGGCGGATCAGCACCAGGGGGTTATTCAGGCCACGATTAACAATGAACTTTACGAGATCCGTCAGTTCCGCAGCCAGGTGGCACCGCGTACGCAAATCTTCATCATTCGCGATCAGGATCGCGAAGTGCTGGTGAATAAAAAGCTCAAGCAGGCGCAAAGGCTGTATGAGAAGAACCAGCAGGGGCGCGCGGCATTCATGCAGAATATTGGCGATGCCTTCAAGCAGCCGTTAAAAACGCTGGCGACCCAGGCGGCGGCGTTAAACACGTCTGAAAGCCACCAGCTCGCCTGCCAGGCCGACTCGCTGGTCCGCATGGTGGATGAGATCCAACTGGCAAACATGCTGGAAAATGATTTCTGGAAAGGTACCCCTTCTCTCTTCTCCATTCAGGATCTGATCGATGAAGTGGTTCCGGAAGTCCTGCCCGTAATTAAGCGCAAAGGGCTGCAGCTGCTAATCAACAACCATTTACCCGCCAATGACGAACGTCACGGCGACCGCGAGGCGCTGCGTCGTATTCTGCTGATGATTATTCAGTACGCCGTGACCACCACGCAAATCGGCAAGATCACCCTTGAAGTGAGCACCGACGAGTCGGCGGAAGATCGCCTGACGTTCCGCATTCTGGACACCGGGGAAGGCGTGACGGCGAGTGAAATTGATAATCTGCACTTCCCGTTCCTGAATGACACGCAAAGCGATCATTACGGCAAGGCTAACGCCCTGACCTTCTGGCTATGCGATCAGCTGGCGCGTAAGCTCGGCGGCCATCTGAATATCAAGGCCCGTGAATCGCTCGGCACCCGTTACTCTCTCCACGTGAAAATGGCCGCCAATCCACAGGAAGAAGATGAAGAACGCCTGCTGGATGACGTCGTGGTGATGGTGGATGTGACCTCAAACGAGATCCGCAATATTGTGGTTCGTCAGCTCGAAAACTGGGGCGCGGCCTGCATCACGCCGGATGAAAGGCTGGCAAGTCAAGAATTTGATCTGTTTTTAACTGATAATCCGTCTAATCTTACTGCCTCGGGCTTGCTTTTAAGCGATGATGAGTCACGCGTGCGGAAAATCGGCCCTGGCCAGCTGCGCGTCAACTTTAATATAAGCAATGCGATGCAGGAAGCTGTACTACAACTAATTGAAGAGCAGCTGGCGCAGGAAGAGATAACGGAATCCCCGTTAGGCGGTAATGAAAATGCCGAGCTTCACGCCAGCGGATACTATTCCCTCTTTGTTGATACAGTACCAGATGATGTGAAGCGGTTGTATACTGAGTCCGCTGCGAATGATTTTGCAGCGCTGGCACAGACAGCACACCGGCTTAAAGGGGTGTTTGCCATGCTTAATCTGGTTCCCGGCAAGCAGTTATGTGAAACGCTGGAACATCTAATTCGTGAGAAAGATGCCTCTGGCATTGAAAAATACATCAGCGACATTGACGCCTACGTCAAAAGCTTGCTGTAGCAAGGTAGCCTTATACATGAACAATATGAACGTAATTATTGCCGATGACCATCCGATTGTACTGTTCGGTATTCGCAAATCACTTGAACAGATCGAGTGGGTGAATGTAGTCGGTGAATTTGAAGACTCTACAGCACTGATCAATAACCTCCCAAAGCTTGATGCGCACGTGCTCATTACCGATCTCTCTATGCCTGGAGACAAATACGGTGATGGGATCACGCTCATCAAATATATTAAACGTCACTTCCCTGACATCTCGATTATTGTTCTGACCATGAACAACAACCCGGCGATCCTGAGCGCCGTGCTGGATCTGGATATCGAAGGAATTGTGCTGAAGCAAGGCGCCCCGACCGATCTGCCAAAAGCGCTGGCTGCGCTGCAGAAAGGCAAGAAGTTCACGCCTGAGAGCGTCTCTCGTCTGCTGGAAAAAATCAGCGCGGGTGGCTACGGTGACAAACGCCTGTCGCCGAAAGAGAGCGAAGTTCTGCGCCTGTTCGCCGAAGGTTTCCTGGTGACCGAGATTGCCAAGAAGCTGAACCGCAGCATTAAAACCATCAGCAGCCAGAAAAAATCAGCAATGATGAAGCTGGGCGTGGACAACGATATTGCCCTGCTGAACTATCTCTCCTCCGTTACGCTGAGCGCATCGGATAAGGATTGATCCCCCACTGTAAATGCCGGATGGCGCTCACGCTTACCCGGCCTACAGAACCCGTAGGCCCGCGCAAGCGCAGCGCCGCCGGGCAAATAAAAAAGGCCCTTACGGGCCTTTTTTATATTCTGGTTTTTCTCACGCGATCCGCATAAACAGACAGCGTTTGTTTGAGCACGTCCAGCGTCACCGGTTTCGACAGGCAGCTGTCCATGCCCGACTCCAGACAGCGCTGTTTCTCTTCCGCCAGCGCGTTCGCCGTCACGCCCACGACAGGCAGCGTCAGGCCAAGCTGTCGGATGCGCTGCGTCAGACGGTAGCCGTCCATGTTAGGCATGTTGACGTCGCTCAGCACGATATCAATATGATTTTTACTCAGCACATTCAGCGCATCCACGCCGTCATTGGCGGTTTTGCACTGATAGCCCAGCGATCCGAGCTGGTCAGCCAGCAGGCGGCGGTTAATCGGATGGTCATCCACCACCAGAATCATCATATCGTCATTCACTGACGCCAGACCTTCCGGTGACGGCAGCGCGACTGCACCGTCGTTCTCTTCCAGCTCGACTTTATAGATACGGGCCAGCAGGCTCAACAGCTCATGCGGCGTTGCGACGCTGTGCACCCATTCCCCCGGCGCACGTTCAACCGGTATGCCAATGTGGCGACGGCAGAAGAGCACCGTTCCTCTCCCCTGCCACGGCTGTTCCGGCATCTCGTCGGCGATGAGCACATCGTCCACGTCCGGCGTCTGGCCTTCATAGCGGCAGACCCTCACGCCGCTATGGGCGAGCAGCGCCGTCAGATAGTCATTCAGCGAGGCATTATTGACCGCCAGCCAGCAGCGCTTATCGTTCAGCCCGTCAACCGTGGCTTTTGCCGGATACTGCGCGGAATAGAGCGGAATGCGGATGGTGAACTGGCTGCCCATGCCGGGCTCGGTATCCACGGAAATGTCGCCGTCCATCATGCTGACGAGCTTCTCGCAAATCGCTAGCCCCAGACCGGTGCCCTGGAAGTTACGCTGCACGCCGGTGCCGACCTGGAAGAACGGATCGAACAGACGTACCACCTCCTTGGCCGGTATGCCCACCCCCGTGTCGCGCACGCGGATGCTGAGGTAATCTCCCGCCCGGCAGACGTGTAGCACAATGCAGCCGATATCGGTGAATTTGATGGCATTGCTGAGCAGGTTAGAGATGACCTGCTGCAGGCGCATCGGGTCGCCGTGCAGCGTCAGCGGCACGTCCGGTTCAATGAAGCAGTAGAGCCCCAGCTGTTTACGCACCACCAGCGGCAGATAGTTGGCGCTGATGTGGTTCATGACCTCACGCGGCGAAAACTCGCGCGGCTCAATTTTCAGCTGCTCAGACTCAATTTTAGAGAAGTCGAGAATATCGCTGATGATCTTCAGCAGCAGGCTGGAGGAGTTGTTCATCGCCGTTACCAGCCGGTCGACGCCTTTCGGCAATTCCTTCGTCTGCAGCAGATCGAGGTTACCGATAATCCCGTACAGCGGCGTACGCAGCTCGTGACTGACGGTAGCCAGGAACATGGATTTCGACTGGCTGGCCTGCTCCGCGGCCTGCGCCATCTCCTGCAGCGACTCTTCCATCTTCACGCGCGCGGAGACATCCACCAGCACGCAAATCGCTACGTTTTCATTGCGATAGCGGGAATGAACAAAGCTGATCTGCAGGTTAGTGTGGGTGCTGGTGAGCACGTCGACAAAGTTCACCTGCTGGCCGCAGATGATTTGCGTCAGCCTTTGCCGGTCCTCGTGCGTCAGCATGTTCAGGTAGTTGTGCGCCAGCTCGTTACTCAGGATGTTGGTCCCGTCCTGGGTACGAAGAATGCAGATCCCCACCGGAGCCGAGGCGACAATCTTGCGGTTGAACTGCTCGTGCTCCTCCAGACGCTGGGCGTCACTTTCGGCGGGAATAAAGATTCTCCGCTCATACATGCGCGCCAGCGTAAACAGCGCCCCGCCCACCAGCAGGTTCAGCAGGATCGCATTCATAATAAGAATGCGTATCCGCTCAAGGACCATATCCACCGGCAGCGAGTAAACAATGCTCAGCGACGATGGCGGCAGGCTTTTTTTCAGCACCAGCTCGCGGAAGCCGGAGGTGTAGCCAAACCATGAGCGTTCCTGCATCCAGTGCGGATCGACGTTCAAACTTTTATCCGGCCCGGCGAGTGAGATCAGCTGATGCCCGTTTTCATCCAGAATGGTCACGCCCATCGGCAGGCTGCCCGGCGTGAAGAAGTTTTCCATGCGGATGGTCTGTTCAATCCCCAGCAGCGCCTGCAGGCGATTGCCCAGGTAGACCGGCGTCAGCGCGTAGAAATAGCCCACGCCCATGCGCGGCCCCTGGCTAATCCAGAAAATGTTGTTCCCGCGCTCGTCCTGCGGCGCATTGCGATATTTCACAATACGCTCGTGCAGGCTTTTCAGCGCATCATCGCGCTCGACGGGCACATCGCGCAGGCCAAAGTCAGCCATGCAGAGGTTTTCACTGCCAATCAGGAATACGCGGTTAAGGTCGTAGGCGGCGGAGAAGTTGTCGCGCCAGTAGCGCATAAACCAGGCGAGGGATTCCAGCGACCCGCGCCAGGTGCTGCTCATGGTGGAGCAATCCGAGTCCGGGAAAAGCGGCTGGAAGTCCGGTACTTCGGTTTTATCATTGCGCCCGCGCAGGGCAAGAATACCGTTTTCTGCCGTCAGCCGATTTTCGGCAATATACTTCAGCTCCTTCATCACGTCAGACGTTCGCTGAATGTAGCGCTGGGCCTGATCGGAGCTTAAATTAAACTCCTGGCGGATCTCCGCTTCTTTCTGGTTCAGCGCATTGACGATGTAAAACACCGACAGCAAGGCCACCAGCAGCCAAAGCAGGAGCGCCAGCGCCCGGAACAGATAGCGAGAAACTTTCAGCGTGGTACGAAAGGAGACGAGGTATTTCAAAGGGGCGAGGCTCCGCCGTCGGGGTCAAAAGAATGTGGTTAAGGTAGCGGTAAACGCGGCTTGTCGCAACGTTCACGTATCTGCATCTGCAAAAGAAAAGGGCCGGAATCCGGCCCTTTATGCGTCAGAAGAGATTACTCGTCAGCGTCATCCGCTGCGTCGTCGTCGCTCTCTGCTTCCGGTGCGATTTCATCATCACCTTCCGCGACGCTGCCGTCGATGGAATCGAGCTCTTCGTCGTCCACCGGCTCAGCAACGCGCTGCAGACCGACCACGTTTTCATCTTCCGCCGTACGGATGAGGATAACGCCCTGGGTGTTACGGCCCACCACGCTGATCTCGGATACGCGCGTACGCACCAGCGTACCGGCATCGGTGATCATCATAATCTGGTCGGCATCGTCCACCTGCACCGCGCCCACAACAGAACCGTTGCGCTCGGTAACCTTGATGGAGATAACGCCCTGCGTGCCGCGTGACTTGGTCGGGTATTCGCTTTCCGCCGTACGTTTACCGTAGCCGTTCTGGGTGACGGTCAGGATTGCGCCTTCGCCACGTGGAACGATCAGGGAAACAACGGAGTCTTCACCCGCCAGCTTAATACCGCGCACGCCGGTCGCCGTACGACCCATTGCGCGCACGGCGTTCTCTTTGAAGCGCACCACTTTACCGGCCGCAGAGAACAGCATCACTTCATCAGAACCGGAGGTCAGATCCACACCGATCAGCTCGTCGCCTTCGTTCAGGTTTACCGCAATAATACCGGCAGAACGCGGACGGCTGAACTCGGTCAGCGCGGTTTTCTTCACGGTACCGCTGGCGGTCGCCATAAAGACGTTCACGCCCTCTTCGTACTCGCGTACCGGCAGGATGGCGGTGATACGTTCGTTCGCTTCCAGCGGCAGCAGGTTGACGATTGGACGACCGCGCGCACCGCGGCTCGCTTCCGGCAGCTGATAGACCTTCATCCAGTACAGACGGCCACGGCTGGAGAAGCAGAGGATCGTATCGTGGGTGTTAGCCACCAGCAGACGGTCAATAAAGTCTTCTTCTTTAATACGTGCCGCAGATTTACCTTTACCGCCACGACGCTGTGCTTCGTAGTCGGTCAGAGGCTGATACTTCACGTAGCCCTGGTGAGACAGGGTCACTACCACGTCTTCGCGGTTGATCAGATCTTCAATGTTGATATCAGAGCTGTTCGCGGTGATTTCGGTGCGGCGCTCGTCGCCGAACTGATCGCGGACCAGTTCCAGCTCTTCGCGGATCACTTCCATCAGGCGCTCGGCGCTACCCAGGATGTGCAGCAGCTCAGCAATTTGCTCCAGCAGCTCTTTGTACTCGTCGAGCAGTTTTTCATGCTCAAGGCCGGTCAGCTTCTGCAGGCGCAGATCCAGAATCGCCTGGGCCTGCTGTTCAGTCAGGTAGTACTGACCGTCACGCACGCCGAATTCAGGCTCGAGCCACTCAGGACGCGCGGCGTCGTCGCCCGCACGTTCCAGCATCGCCGCCACGTTGCCCAGATCCCACGGACGCGCAACCAGCGACGCTTTCGCTTCTGCCGGCGTCGGCGCACGGCGGATCAGCTCGATGATCGGGTCGATGTTCGCCAGCGCAACCGCCAGCGCTTCAAGGATATGAGCGCGATCGCGCGCTTTGCGCAGTTCGAATATGGTACGACGGGTCACCACTTCGCGGCGGTGACGCACGAACGCGCTCAGGATCTCTTTCAGGTTCATGATCTTCGGCTGACCATGGTGCAGCGCAACCATGTTGATACCGAAGGAGACCTGAAGCTGAGTCTGGGAGTACAGGTTGTTCAGCACAACCTCACCCACCGCGTCGCGCTTGATTTCAATCACGATGCGCATACCGTCTTTGTCAGACTCGTCACGCAGCGCGCTGATGCCTTCAACGCGTTTCTCTTTTACCAGCTCGGCGATTTTTTCAATCAGACGCGCTTTGTTCACCTGATACGGGATCTCGTGAACAATGATAGTTTCACGGCCGGTTTTGGCGTCCGCTTCCACTTCGGCGCGGGCACGGATGTAAATCTTGCCGCGACCGGTGCGGTACGCTTCTTCAATGCCGCGACGACCGTTGATGATCGCCGCCGTCGGGAAGTCCGGGCCCGGGATGTGTTCCATCAGCCCTTCAATGCTGATGTCTTCATCGTCGATATAGGCCAGGCAGCCGTTGATCACTTCCGTGATGTTGTGCGGCGGAATGTTGGTCGCCATACCCACGGCGATACCGGACGAGCCGTTCACCAGCAGGTTAGGGATCTTCGTTGGCATAACGTCAGGAATTTTTTCCGTGCCGTCGTAGTTATCAACGAAATCAACCGTCTCTTTTTCCAGGTCGGCCATCAGCTCATGGGCAATCTTCGCCAGACGGATTTCCGTATAACGCATTGCCGCGGCGGAGTCGCCGTCGATAGAACCAAAGTTACCCTGACCATCTACCAGCATGTAACGCAGCGAGAATGGCTGCGCCATACGGACAATGGTGTCGTACACCGCGGAATCACCATGGGGATGGTATTTACCGATTACGTCACCAACGACACGGGCAGATTTTTTGTAGGCTTTATTCCAGTCATTGCCCAATACGTTCATGGCGTATAGTACGCGACGGTGTACCGGCTTCAGGCCATCGCGGACATCCGGCAGCGCACGGCCAACAATGACCGACATCGCATAGTCCAGATAGGAGCTTTTCAGCTCTTCCTCGATGTTAACCGGTGTAATTTCTCTCGCAAGGTCGCTCATCTAACCGCTATCCCTCTACTGTATCCCGGATTCAAAGGTCGCAAATTATAACACAGCCGCGGTGATACAGGTAAACCTATACGCTTTATTCACAGGGATTGCCTGATATACTCATTTGTCTTGCTAAATAAGGAGTAAAAGCGCCCATGAATGCCGAAAAATCCCCGGTGGCACACAACGTTGACCACGAAGAGATTGCCAAATTTGAAGCGGTGGCGTCCCGCTGGTGGGATCTCGAAGGTGAGTTCAAACCGCTGCATCGCATTAACCCGCTGCGTCTGGGCTATATCGCGGAGCGTTCCGGCGGTCTGTTCGGTAAGAAAGTGCTCGACGTCGGCTGCGGCGGTGGCATCCTGGCGGAGAGCATGGCGCGCGAAGGGGCCACCGTCACCGGCCTGGACATGGGCTTCGAGCCTCTACAGGTTGCCCGTCTTCATGCGCTGGAGTCCGGTATACGGGTGGAATATGTGCAGGAAACCGTGGAAGAGCACGCGGCAAAACATGCCCACCAGTATGATGTGGTGACCTGCATGGAGATGCTGGAGCACGTTCCGGATCCGCAGTCGGTGGTAAACGCCTGTGCAAAACTGGTGAAGCCGGGCGGCCAGGTCTTCTTCTCGACAATTAACCGCAACGGTAAAGCCTGGCTGATGGCCGTGGTCGGCGCAGAATATGTGCTGCGCATGGTGCCGAAAGGGACGCACGACGTGAAGAAGTTTATCAAGCCTGCCGAACTGCTGGGCTGGGTTGACCAGACGTGGCTTAAGGAGCAGCACATCACGGGCCTGCACTACAACCCGCTAACGGATAAATTCAAACTTGCCCCGGGCGTGGATGTTAACTATATGTTGCATACAACCGCCAAAAACGACTAACGTCATCCGTTATTCTTATAATGATTGCGCGACATCATGTTGCGCAATTCTGACCTCCCGTTGAAGAAATCAGCACTCGATCAAATTTTGAATTTTTTTTCTAAATTATTGACATCTCTTCCAGGCCTTACGGTACGAGGACTTACGCTTTTTTACCCTTTCACAACCTCAATTTAACCTCAAAATCAACCCTTGTGCTGAAAAGATTCGATACTAGAATACTCACCATATAGCGTTTTTCTTATCGCAAACCCCCTATATGTAGTATTTATCCACAGAGTTAGTCACAAGACGGATCTGTGGATAAGCGGGGGATATTTTTTATTTCACGGACAGGTAAAACCCACATGAATCAGAGTCTGCTGGTGACAAAGCGCGACGGTACTACCGAGCGTATCAATCTGGACAAAATCCATCGAGTTCTCGACTGGGCAGCAGAAGGACTGAATAACGTATCTATATCCCAGGTTGAACTGCGTTCTCACATTCAGTTCTACGACGGCATCAAAACGTCTGATATCCACGAAACCATTATCAAAGCAGCGGCGGATCTGATCTCCCGCGACGCACCGGATTATCAGTACCTCGCTGCGCGTCTGGCGATTTTCCACCTGCGTAAGAAAGCCTACGGCCAGTTCGAGCCGCCGAAGCTTTACGATCACGTGGTGAAAATGGTTGAGCTGGGCAAATACGACACGCATCTGCTGGAAGACTATACGGAAGAAGAGTTCGAGCAGATGAACGGGTTTATCGATCACTGGCGCGACATGAACTTCTCCTACGCGGCGGTGAAGCAGCTCGAAGGCAAATACCTGGTTCAGAACCGTGTGACCGGTGAGATCTACGAAAGCGCCCAGTTCCTCTATATTCTGGTGGCTGCCTGCCTGTTCTCAAACTACCCGCGCGACACCCGTCTGGACTACGTGAAGCGTTTCTACGATGCGGTATCGACGTTCAAAATTTCTCTGCCAACGCCGATCATGTCTGGCGTGCGCACTCCTACCCGTCAGTTCAGCTCCTGCGTACTGATCGAGTGTGGTGACAGCCTGGATTCCATCAACGCCACCTCCAGCGCCATCGTGAAATACGTCTCCCAGCGTGCCGGTATCGGCATCAACGCCGGTCGCATCCGCGCGCTGGGCAGCCCGATTCGCGGCGGTGAAGCGTTCCACACCGGCTGTATCCCGTTCTATAAGCACTTCCAGACGGCGGTAAAATCCTGCTCTCAGGGCGGCGTGCGCGGCGGCGCAGCGACCCTGTTCTACCCAATGTGGCACCTGGAAGTGGAAAGCCTGCTGGTACTGAAAAACAACCGCGGCGTGGAAGGCAACCGCGTGCGTCACATGGACTACGGCGTGCAGATCAACAAGCTGATGTACACCCGTCTGCTGAAAGGGGAAGACATTACCCTATTCAGCCCGTCCGACGTCCCTGGCCTGTATGACGCGTTCTTCGCCGATCAGGACGAGTTCGAGCGTCTGTACACCAAATATGAAAAAGACGACAGCATCCGTAAACAGCGCCTGAAGGCGGTAGACCTGTTCTCCCTGATGATGCAGGAGCGCGCCTCTACCGGCCGTATCTACATCCAGAACGTTGACCACTGCAACACCCACAGCCCGTTTGATCCGGCGGTTGCGCCAGTGCGCCAGTCTAACCTGTGCCTGGAGATCGCCCTGCCGACCAAACCACTGGAAGACGTGAACGACGAAAACGGCGAAATCGCCCTGTGTACGCTCTCCGCGTTCAACCTGGGTGCGATTAAGAGCCTGGACGAGCTGGAAGAGCTGGCCGTGCTGGCGGTACGTGCGCTGGATGCCCTGCTGGACTACCAGGATTACCCAATCCCGGCCGCTAAACGCGGCGCAATGGGCCGTCGTACCCTGGGTATCGGCGTGATCAACTTCGCCTACTGGCTGGCGAAAAACGGCAAGCGATACTCCGACGGCAGCGCTAACAACCTGACGCACCAGACGTTCGAAGCGATTCAGTACTACCTGATGAAAGCCTCTAACGAGCTGGCGAAAGAGCAAGGCGCGTGCCCGTGGTTCAACGAAACCACCTATGCAAAAGGCATTCTGCCGATCGACACCTATAAGAAAGACCTGGATGCGATCGTCAGCGAGCCGCTGCACCTGGACTGGGAACGCCTGCGCGAGTCCATCAAAACGCACGGCCTGCGTAACTCCACGCTCTCTGCCCTGATGCCGTCCGAGACCTCTTCGCAGATCTCCAACGCCACCAACGGTATTGAGCCACCGCGCGGCCACGTCAGCATTAAAGCGTCGAAAGACGGCGTGCTGCGTCAGGTGGTGCCGGATTACGAAACGCTGGGCAACAACTACGAGCTGCTGTGGGAGATGCCAAACAACGACGGCTACCTGCAGCTGGTGGGTATCATGCAGAAGTTTATCGACCAGTCGATCTCTGCCAATACTAACTACGACCCGACGCGCTTCCCGTCCGGCAAGGTACCGATGCAGCAGCTGTTGAAAGACCTGCTGACCGCCTACAAATTTGGCGTGAAAACGCTGTACTATCACAACACCCGTGACGGTGCAGAAGACGCGCAGGACGACCTGGTACCGTCAATTCAGGACGATGGCTGCGAAAGCGGCGCATGTAAGATCTAATGAAGGGCGGGGATATCCCCGCCTTTATTTCGTAAGACAGGACACACTCATGGCATATACCACCTTTTCACAGACGAAAAACGACCAGCTCAAAGAGCCAATGTTCTTCGGCCAGCCGGTCAACGTGGCACGCTACGATCAGCAAAAATATGACATCTTCGAAAAGCTGATTGAAAAGCAACTCTCCTTCTTCTGGCGTCCGGAAGAAGTTGACGTTTCCCGCGACCGTATTGATTACCAGTCGCTGCCGGATCACGAAAAGCATATTTTCATCAGCAATCTGAAGTACCAGACGCTGCTGGACTCCATTCAGGGCCGTAGCCCGAACGTGGCGCTGTTGCCGCTGATCTCGATTCCTGAGCTGGAAACCTGGGTGGAAACCTGGGCGTTCTCCGAGACGATCCACTCCCGCTCTTACACCCACATCATCCGCAACATCGTGAACGATCCGGCGGTGGTGTTTGACGATATCGTCACTAACGAGCAGATCCAGAAGCGCGCGGAAGGCATTGCGCACTACTACGACGAGCTGATCGAGATGACCAGCTACTGGCATCTGCTGGGCGAAGGCACCCACAGCGTGAACGGCAAAACCGTTACCGTGAACCTGCGCGCGCTGAAAAAGCAGCTGTACCTCTGCCTGATGAGCGTTAACGCGCTGGAAGCGATCCGCTTCTACGTGAGCTTCGCCTGCTCCTTCGCCTTTGCCGAGCGCAAGCTGATGGAAGGCAACGCCAAAATCATCCGTTTGATCGCTCGTGACGAAGCCCTGCACCTGACCGGCACCCAGCACATGCTGAACCTGCTGCGCAGCGGTACGGACGACCCGGAGATGGCGGAAATCGCCGAAGAGTGCAAGCAGGAGTGCTACGACCTGTTCGTGCTGGCGGCTCAGCAGGAGAAAGAGTGGGCAGACTACCTGTTCCGCGACGGCTCCATGATTGGCCTGAACAAAGATATTCTGTGCCAGTACGTGGAGTACATCACCAACATCCGCATGCAGGCGGTTGGTCTGGACCTGCCGTTCCAGACGCGCTCTAACCCGATTCCGTGGATCAACACCTGGCTGGTATCCGATAACGTGCAGGTTGCGCCGCAGGAAGTGGAAGTGAGCTCTTATCTGGTCGGTCAGATTGATTCTGAAGTCAACACCGACGACCTGAGCGACTTCCAGCTCTGATGACGCGCGTAACGCTGAGCCTTTCTGGCACCGAAGTGCTGTGCCAGGAAGAGCACCCTTCCCTGCTGGTGGCGCTTGAAGCGCATCAGGTGGAGGTAGAGTACCAGTGTCGTGAAGGCTATTGCGGCTCCTGCCGCTGCCGTCTGGTTGCAGGCCAGGTGGACTGGCTGACCGAACCGCTGGCCTTTATCAGTGAAGGTGAAATTTTGCCCTGCTGCTGCCGGGCAAAAGGCGATATTGAGATCGAGATGTAAAAAAGGGCCTTACGGCCCTTTTTTCTATTTTAAGAACGTCACCGCTTTATCCGGGAAATCCGTAAACAGCCCGTCCACGTCCGCCTGCTTATACAACACCTCGTAAAGCTGATTCACATCGGTGGCATATGGCGGCAGCTGATCGGCACGCACCGTGTACGGATGCACCTGCATCTTGCTGGCGTGCGCCTCTTTCACCATCGCCGTCAGCTTCACGTGGCCAGGCGTTGAGCCTTCCGCCACCAGCATGTGATAATCCGGCCCGATGCCGTCAGCGTACTGCGCAATCTGCTTCATCGCGCCCGGCTTGAACATCCAGTCGTAGCTGTAGTTCACCCACTTCCCATCCGGCTGCTTCTCCTGGGTTTCATTCCAGTCGGTGTAGGCAATCAGCTGCACCAGATTGAGATCCATCCCCATCTTCGGCTCCAGCTCGGTTTTGATGCGCTTCAGCTCGGCGGCGTCAAAACACTGCAGGTAGACTTTGTCCTTCTTGCTGGTGTAGCCGTACTGTTTCAGCACCTCCAGCGTCTTCGCGGCAATGTCCTTCCCTTCCTGATGGTGGAACCACGGCGCTTTGATTTCCGGGTAGATACCGATGTTTTTACCGGTCGAGTGGTTCAGCCCCTGAACAAACTCAATCTCTTCCTGGAAGGTATGGATCCGGAAGTCAGATTTGCCCATCGGGAAGCGTCCCGGGTAAACCTGCACCTTCTTGCCGTTTTCAATCTCAAAGCCTTCGGTAAACTTCAGAGAGCGAATTTCATCCAGGGTAAAGTCGATGGCGTAGTAACGACCGTCTTTGCGCGCGCGGTCCGGGAAACGCTCCGCCACGTCCGTGACGCGGTCAAGATAGTGGTCATGCAGGACGACCAGCTGGTCGTCCTTCGTCATCACCAGATCCTGCTCCAGGTAATCCGCCCCCTGGGCATAGGCCATCGCTTTCGCCGGCAGCGTATGCTCCGGCAGATAGCCGCTGGCACCGCGGTGGGCGATAACGATTTTATCCACCGCCAGGGCAGAGCCAGTCATCAGGCCTGCCAGCAGCAGGCCGGTGGTTAATGGAGTTAATTTCATCGCAATGCTCCTTATTGACGACGCGCCAGCACTTCCGCGTGGTGACGTTTCTCGCCGATCATCACAACAACCAGCAGCAGAACCGCCAGCACGCTACCGCCAATCATCACCATAAAGCCGCCGTCCCAGCCGAAGAAGTCAACGGTGTAGCCCACGATAGCGCTCGCCGCGACGGAACCGCCGAGGTAGCCAAACAGACCGGTAAAGCCTGCCGCCGTGCCCGCCGCTTTTTTCGGCGCCAGCTCAAGCGCGTGCAGACCGATCAGCATCACCGGGCCGTAAATCAGGAAGCCGATAACGATCATACAGGCCATGTCTACTGATGGGTTACCCGGCGGGTTAAGCCAGTAAACGACAGTCGCGATGGTCACCAGGGTCATAAAGAACACGCCCGTTGCGCCGCGGTTGCCTTTAAACACTTTGTCCGACATCCAGCCGCAAATCAGCGTGCCCGGGATCCCGGCATATTCATAGAGGAAGTACGCCCAGGAGGATTTATCCAGCGCGAAGTGCTTCACCTCTTTCAGGTAGGTCGGGGACCAGTCGAGGATGCCGTAGCGCAGCAGGTATACGAACACGTTCGCCACCGCGATGTACCACAGCAGCTTGTTCGGCAGCACGTACTTCATGAAGATCTGTTTCGCGGTCAGCTCTTCTTCGTGCTTCTCGCTGTAGTCATCCGGATAGTCGTTTTTGTACTCTTCGATTGGCGGCAGCCCGCAGGACTGCGGCGTGTCGCGCATCAGGGCGAAGGCAATAATCGCCACCAGAATAGCACCAAAGGCAGGCATGTAGAGCGCCGCGTGCCAGTCGTTGAACCAGGCCATCCCCAGCAGGAACAGCAGAGGTGGAAGCCCGCCCCCGACGTTATGCGCGCAGTTCCACACCGACACAATGCCGCCACGCTCCTTCTGCGACCACCAGTGCACCATGGTACGTCCGCACGGCGGCCACCCCATCCCCTGGAACCAGCCGCAGAGGAACAGCAGCACGAACATGATGGCAATGCTGGACGTCGCCCACGGCACAAAGCCCATGAACAGCATGACCGCTGCCGCGAGGATCAGACCGGCGGGCAGGAACACGCGCGGATTCGAGCGGTCCGACACGGAACCCATGATGAATTTAGAAAAACCGTAGGCGATGGAGATCCCCGACAGCGCGAAGCCCAGGTCGCCGCGTGAGAAGCCCTGCTCCACCAGATACGGCATGGCGAGCGCAAAGTTTTTACGTACAAGATAGTACGCCGCATACCCGAAGAAGATCCCGAGGAAGATTTGCCAACGCAGACGGCGGTAGAGAGGATCGATCTCTGCCTCTGGCAGTCGCGCCCGATGCGGCGCAGGTTTGAAGATACTGAGCATAACAGCCTCCGTGGCCTTTCAAAAAATGACCAGGCATCTCGCGCCCGGTTACAGAGGCGGGGATGTTAAAAAAACATGCGGTTTGTTACTGTGAATCAACGCACAAATTGTTACAGAAATATGACAGAATGCGCAAAAAAGCGCATGAAATCACGTTTCAGTTTCGAATTTCGCGCGTTTATGTTCGAAATCAAACAAACCACACGATCTATGTGGCTAAATGCTAAAAAACGAACATAGAGGAAAGGCAATGACAATTCACGATCCACGCTACAGCGATGTGATTATCATTGGCGGTGGCGCAACCGGCGCCGGCATCGCACGCGACTGCGCCCTTCGCGGCTTAAGCGTCACGCTTCTGGAGCGCCACGATATCGCCACCGGCGCGACGGGGCGTAACCACGGCCTGCTGCACAGCGGCGCGCGGTATGCGGTCACCGACGGTGAATCCGCGCGCGAATGTATCGCTGAAAACCAGATCCTCAAGCGTATCGCCCGACACTGCATAGAGCCGACCGACGGCCTCTTTATTACCCTTCCCGAAGATGACCTCGCCTTTCAGTCAACCTTTATAACCGCCTGTACTGCAGCAGGCATTCAGGCAGAGGCCATGGATCCGGCGCTGGCCCGGCGGCTGGAGCCGTCGGTGAACCCGACGCTGATCGGCGCGGTGAAGGTGCCTGACGGCACCGTCGATCCGTTCCGCCTGACCGCCGCCAACATGCTGGATGCCCGCGAGCATGGCGCGCGCATTCTGACCGGACATGAAGTGACCGGGCTTATCCGCGAGGGTCATCGCATCTGCGGCGTGCGGGTGTTTGATACGCAATATAACGAACACAGCGAGCTGCACGCCGCCGTGGTGGTCAACGCGGCGGGGATCTGGGGCCAGCGCATCGCGGAATACGCCGATTTATCCATCCGCATGTTCCCGGCCAAAGGTTCGCTGCTGATCCTTGACCACCGCATCAATAACCACGTCATCAACCGCTGCCGCAAACCGTCTGACGCCGACATTCTGGTGCCGGGCGACACCATTTCGCTCATCGGTACGACGTCAACGCACGTTGACTACAGCGACATTGACGTCAACCGGGTCACCGCCGAAGAAGTGGATATTCTGCTGCGCGAAGGGGAAAAGCTGGCGCCGGTGATGGCGCAGACGCGTATTCTGCGCGCCTACGCGGGCGTGCGTCCCCTTGTCGCCAGCGATAACGATCCGAGCGGACGTAACGTCAGCCGCGGCATCGTGCTGCTCGATCACGCCGAGCGCGACGGCATGGACGGGTTTATCACCATTACCGGCGGCAAGCTGATGACCTACCGGCTGATGGCCGAGTGGGCGACCGATGCCGTCTGCCGCAAGCTCGGAAATACCGAACCGTGCGTTACCGCAGAACAGCCGCTGCCGGGATCGCGCCAGTCTACCGAAAAAACGCTGCAAAAAATCATCTCCCTGCCCGCGCCGCTGCGCGGTTCGGCCATCTACCGGCACGGCGACAGAACGCCGCAGTGGCTCGGTGAAGGACGACTGAGCCGCAGCCTGGTGTGCGAGTGCGAAGCCGTTACCGCAGGCGAAGTGCAGTACGCGGTAGAGAACCTGACGGTCAACAGCCTGTTGGATCTCCGCCGCCGCACCCGCGTCGGAATGGGGACCTGTCAGGGCGAGCTGTGCGCCTGTCGTGCCGCCGGGCTGCTGCAGCGTTTTCATACCACCACCGCCACCCAGTCGCTCGATCAGCTCAGCGCGTTTCTGAACGAGCGCTGGAAAGGCATTCAGCCTGTCGCCTGGGGTGATGCCCTGCGCGAAAGCGAATTTACCCGCTGGGTCTATCAGGGGCTTTGCGGCCTGGAGAAGGAGCAACACGATGAAATTTGATACCGTAATCGTCGGCGGCGGGCTGGCAGGCTTGCTCTGCGGCATCAAACTCACGAAGCAGGGGCTGCGCTGCGCCATTATCACCCGCGGCCAGAGCGCCCTGCACTTCTCGTCGGGATCGCTGGATCTGGTGGACGAAGCGTACCGCGACAGGCTGCCGCCGGAGCACCCCTATCACCTGGTTGGCGCGCAGCATATTGACCGCTTTGCGCTGGAAGCCGAAGCGCTGCTGGCGGGCTGCGGCGCGCGTCTGAAGGGAAGCGCCAGGCAAAATCACCAGCGCATCACGCCGCTCGGCACCCTGCGCTCCGCGTGGCTCAGCCCGGAGGAAGTTCCCGTGGCCCCCGTCAGCGCGGGACGAGTGCGGGTGGTGGGTATTAGCGGCTTTCTTGATTTTCAACCCCATCTCGCGGCGGCCTCGCTCTGTCGCCAGGGCATCAACGCCGACACGGCAGAAATAGAGCTGCCCGAGCTGGATATCCTGCGCGATAACCCGAGCGAGTTTCGTGCGGTGAATATCGCCCGTTTTCTGGATAACGAGGACAAATGGCCGCTGCTGTATGACGCGCTCAGGCCGCTCGGTGAAACCTGCGATGCCCTGTTAATGCCCGCCTGCTTTGGTTTAAACGACAACCGGCTCTGGCGCTGGCTCTCGGATCGTCTGCCCTGCACGCTCGGTTTACTGCCGACGCTTCCCCCTTCCGTACCCGGCATTCGTCTGCACACCCAGCTTCAGCGCCAGTTTGTTGCGCAGGGCGGCGTGTGGATGGCGGGTGACGAGGTGAAAAAAATCACCCTGACCGAAGGCGCGGTGAGCGAAATCTGGACGCGCAACCACGAGGATATTCCGCTTCGCGCCCGCTATACGGTGCTGGCGAGCGGAAGCTTCTTCAGCAACGGGCTGCTGAGCAGCCGGGAGGGCATCCGGGAAGCGATTATGGGGCTGGATGTGCGGCAAACCGCTTCCCGCACGGACTGGTATCAGTGTGATTTCTTCACGCCGCAGCCCTGGCAGCAGTTTGGCGTAATTGTCGATAACCGGCTACATCCGCAGCTTTCCGGTATGCCCGTCGATAATCTTTTTGCCATCGGCTCGCTGCTGGGCGGATACGATCCGATCCCCCAGGGATGCGGCGGCGGGGTTTGCGCCGTCACGGCGCTGTATGTAGCCGAGCAGATTATCCAGCGCGTGGAGGCTGAACAATGAACGACACCCGTTTCGAAAGCTGCATTAAATGCACGGTCTGTACTACCGTCTGCCCGGTCAGCGGCGTGAACCCGCGCTACCCTGGGCCAAAGCAGGCCGGGCCGGACGGCGAGCGCCTGCGCCTGAAGGACGGCAGGCTTTACGACGAGGCGCTGAAATACTGCATCAACTGCAAGCGCTGCGAGGTCGCCTGCCCGTCGGACGTGAAAATCGGCGACATCATCCAGCGCGCCCGGGCGCGCTATAGCACGCAAAAGCCGTCACTGCGCGATGCGATCCTGAGCCATACCGATCTGATGGGCAGCGTCTCCACGCCGTTTGCCCCGCTGGTGAATGCCGCAACCTCACTCAAGCCGGTGCGTCAACTGCTGGATGCCACGCTGAAGATAGACCATCACCGCAGCCTGCCAAAATATTCTCACGGCACCTTCCGTCGCTGGTATAAAACCGTCGCGGAGCAGCAGGCGCAGTACGACGATCGGGTAGCCTTTTTCCACGGCTGCTATGTGAACTACAACCATCCGCAGCTGGGAAAAGACCTGCTGAAGGTGCTGAACGCCATGGGAACAGGCGTACAGCTGCTTAGCAAAGAGAAGTGCTGCGGCGTGCCGCTGATTGCCAACGGGTTTACCGATAAAGCGCGCAGGCAGGCCAAAAGCAATGTCACCTCCCTGCGCGAAGCGATTGTCGATAAAGGCATGCCGGTGCTGGCGACGTCGTCCACCTGCACCTTCACCCTGCGCGATGAGTATCCGCACCTGCTGGACGTGGATAACGCCGGACTGCGCGAGCACATCGAGCTGGCGACGCGCTTCCTCTGGCGCAAGCTGGACAGCGGGCAGACGTTGCCGCTGGGAACATTGCCGCTGAAGGTGGTCTATCACACCCCGTGTCATATGGAGAAAATGGGCTGGTCGCTCTATACGCTGGAGCTGCTGCGGTTAATTCCGGGGCTGGAGCTGACGGTGCTGGATTCGCGCTGCTGCGGCATCGCAGGCACCTACGGCTTTAAGCGTGAAAACTACGAAACCTCACAGGCAATTGGCGCCCCGCTGTTCCGCCAGATTGAAGAGAGCGGCGCGGATATCGTGGTGACGGACTGCGAAACCTGTAAATGGCAGATTGAGATGTCCACCAGCAAGCGCTGCGAACATCCGATTACCCTGCTGGCGAAAGCGCTGGGCTGAACGTTGCCGGGGCGAAAGGCCCCGGCACAGGCGTTACTCAACGAACAGCGACTCGACAACGTTAATCCAGCCGTGCTCGCTGGCGACCTCTTTGCCGTTGAGCCAGCGGCGCAGCATATTCAGCGCCATCATGGCGCAGACCTCCTGACGCACCGCCAGGCTGTGGCGGGTGATGCTCATTTTTACCCGCAGCGCCCAGGTGCCTTCCGGCGTCGCCAGCGCGAAGTTGAGGTAATCCTCATCCAGCCCGCCGACAAACAGCGCCAGACCGGCAAAATGCTTCACCCTTCTTTCGGAAGCCCAGCGGGCGGTTTGCGCCAGGGTCTCCTGCTGAAACGGCACCACTTCGCTGGCGAGCAGCGGCGCGTTGACGCGCGACAATTGCAGCGCCAGCAGGCCACCGGTGAACTGCTCGCTTAAGGTCACGCTGAGCTGGCGAGTCTGCAGATGTTTTGCAATCTGCTCAGGCAACCCTTCCGTCCCTTCAAAAATCAGGCTTTCGCCCGCCACGCGCTGCACCTCAGGCCACAGGGCCAGCATCGCCTCTTTCTGCGCGGCCGGTCCTGTTAATTTGAGTTCAATGATCGGCATAGAGGAGCGATAGCCCATGGAGACGCCCGGCGGCAGCGGAAGGTGGTCAAGGCTCTGGGCCAGATCGCTTTCCGAGCGGCCAAAGGTGGTCAGGCGCAGGCACAGCGGAGGTTCAGGCAGAGTAAAACGCTGGCGAAGGCGCGGCAGGATCTGCTGCTCGACCATTACCTTAAATTCGGAAGGCACGCCCGGCGTGAAGAACATCAGGCAGCGATTCAGTTGCATGGCAAACCCGCATGCGGTACCGACCGGGTTATCAACCAGCTCGGCGCTGGCGGGAATTTCAGCCTGCTTGCGGTTGCTGGGGGCCATGACGCGGCCACGTTCGGAGAAGAAGCGTTCCATCTGCGAAAGCCACGCCTCGTGCAGCACCAGCCCTTCGCCTTTTGCGGTCGCGGCGGCCAGCGCGCTAAGATCGTCACCGGTGGGGCCGAGCCCGCCGTTCACGATCAGCACGTCGCACTGTTCACTGCGCTCGCGCAGAACAGCGACCAGTGACTCCAGATTGTCGCCCACGGTATTGCGGCGCGTTAACGGTAATCCTTGCTCAAAGAAAAGATCGGCAAGCCAGGCAGCATTGGTATCAATAATCTGTCCGTGCAGCACTTCGTCGCCGGTGGATAACATCTCCACGTTAATCATTGTGTTCTCCCGCTTATTTGGTCAAAACACTATAGCGCAAACGCGGGGTGGAGATGAGAGAAACTGGCGCGACGGAACGCCGCGCCGGAACGATTAGAAGCCTGCGCTCACGCCCACGTACGGGCCGTCAGCCAGCGCGTTATCGCGGTTGCCGTCTTTACCGGCCAGGTTCAGATAACGGTAGCCCGCTTCGATGGTAATCGGACGCATGATGGTCCAGCGCGCGCCGGCGTTGGCTTCTTCATAGCTGTCGATGCCGCTGGAGAGGGAATCCGGAGAGTAGTAGTACTCGCCAAACAGGCCGAAGCTGTCGCCAATTTTCCACTGCAGGCCGCCGCCCACTGCCGCTGCGTACCCTTCATCACCGTCGTTCGGGTTGGTGTAGATACCTTTACCGCCAACGGTGGCCAGGAATGGGCCAAGAGGAATATTCAGACCGAGGCCGAGGCTTGCAGCATCGCCGTCGTCATCGTTGTGCGTCCAGCCGCCGGTCATTGCCAGACCGGAGGTGTCAGTACCCATGCCAAAACCGAGGTGGGTATAGTCCTGACCCGCCGAACCATTAATGCTAATGGCGTTAGCCGCCGCAGATACAACCATCAGGCCGAGGCCCAGTAATGCCACTTTTTTCATTATCGCGATCCTGCATAATTATAGAGAAGTCCCCAAAACCGCGAGATTTTAACCTGAGTCTCCGGGGGATCAAGCACTCTGCGTGCGGCGGACAGGAAGATTGTAACGATTTGAAACCCTCTGCTTTTTTACGTAAGCAGCAGAAAGCGCATTTTGACGCAAAGGCCACCCAGCGTTTCGCTGCGGGTCATCTGCAAATGGCTGCGGTGCAGCCGGGCGATATCCCCCGCCAGCGCCAGCCCAATCCCGGAACCGGCGGCGTTCCCGACGTTGTCCAGACGGTGGAAAGGCTGCATCGCCTGGTAGATCTGATCCTCTTCAATGCCGGGGCCGCTGTCCTCAACGCTCAGCTCAACGGCGCCGCCATCCACGCGCAGGAAAACGGTCACGGTCCCGCCTGCAGGCGTATATTTAATCGCGTTCTCCAGCAGGTTGGCGCACAGCTCGCCCAGCAGAACGTCATCGCCTTCGATCGTGACCGGCTGCTGTACACCGTCATATCCCAAATCGATCGCCTTGCTCCGCGCCTGCGCCAGCCGGGAAAAGCAGCAGTTCTGCACCACCTGAACCAGATCCACAGGCGTAAAATGACGATCCCCCTGCTCTTTTCCCTTCACCGCTGAAAGCTGCAGCAGCCGCTCGGTGAGCACGATAGTGTCGTCCAGCGTGACATTCATTGCCCGCAGGCTCTCCTGCCACAGGGCGGGATCCTGACGCGCGAGGGCGACGGAGACCTGGGTTTTAAGCACCGCCAGCGGCGTTTTGAGCTGGTGCGACGCATCCGCGTTAAAGCGTTCCTGACGCGAAAGCACGCCGCGCAGCCGGTCGATATAGCGGTTAAAGGCGACTATCAGCAGCCGGGTCTCCGACCAGGGCAGCAGCTCCGGCAGCGGTGCGAGCAGGCCCGGCTCGCGCCGCACCATCAGTGACGAAAGCTGGCGCATTGGGCGCAGCACGCGGCGCAGCAGCCATGCGGTCAGCACCAGCGTCAGCAGCACCAGCAGCCCCTGTGAAACCCAGGATGAAAAGAGCAACTGGCTGGCGAGATAGCGGCGGGACTGGAGCGTCTCGGCGACGTAAATCTCCGCCATGCCAAAAACATTATCTTCATTTACGGGCTGCAGCAGGCGCGCCACCCGAATCGCCTGGCCGCGATATTCGGTGTGGTAAAACCAGGCCAGCGCCGGATAGAGCGTGGTGCGCGACGTCGCAGGCGGCATCTTCGGCAGATCGTCATAGCCGGAGATCACCCGTCCGTCGGGGTCGACCACCTTATAGTAGAGCCGGTCGTTCATGTTGAGCTCAAAGCTGTCGAGCACCACCCAGGGCACGTCGACCGCCAACCTGCTGTTGCGCACCTCCAGCCGCTCGGAGATGGTGCGGGCAGAGGATAACAGCGTGCGATCGTAGGCCTGCGTGGCCGCCTGCAGCGCGCTAACGTAGCTGTTAAAGGCCGACAATCCCCACAGCAGCAGCAGCGGCAGGCCCAGGAAAAGCAGCAGCTGCAGATAGAGCGACTGCGGCTTAACCCACCTCATCGCCGCACTCCAGCACGTACCCAAGCCCCCGAAGGGTGGTTATCCGCACGCCGCTGCCGGTCAGCTTCTTACGCAGCCGGTGAATATAGAGATCGATGCTTTCAGGGCTGACGTCGTCGTTCAGGCTGAACACCTGGTCGAAAAGCTGCTGTCGTGAAACCGGACGGGTCCGGCGGTGCATCAGCACTTTCATCAGGGAGAGCTCCCGCGGCGTCAGGGAAAGCGGTTCATCGCGCAGCAGGAAAAAGCCCTCGTCGTCATACTCCAGCTCCCCAAGGCGCTGGCGCTCCTGCGTTCGACCCTCGCTTCGGCGCAACAGGGCGCGCAGACGCGCATCAAGCTCCTCCAGCTCAAACGGTTTTGGCAGATAGTCATCTGCCCCGGCGTTCAGTCCCTTCACCCGATCCGCCACGTTGCTGCGGGCGGTAAGAAACAGCACCGGCAGCGTCTGCCCCCGTTTTCTGAGGCGGTGGACCACTTCCAGGCCGTCAAAACCGGGCATGCCGATGTCCAGAATAGCGACCGCGTAGTTTTCACCCTGCAGCAGATGGTCGGCGGCACGTCCGTCGGAGACGCAGTCCACGGCAAAGCCTTCCTGCACCAGCGCTTTCTCCAGCCAGTGAGCCAGCTCACGATTATCTTCTGCGAGTAAGAGACGCATGTCACATCCTGTAAAGTTGGTGTCCCGTTGAAAGGGAAATGAAAGGTTATTGTTTTAACAATCACGCAACGGAACCGCTACAAGGTGGTTCACATAATCAGAAAAAAAGACCCGTACCCCCGGCGTGAGGATAAACGATGAAAAAACAATTACTTTCTACCCTTGCTGCAAGCGTATTGCTGTTGAGTACCTCTGTCGTTCAGGCCCAGGACGCTCCGTCCCGTACCGAATGTATCGCCCCGGCCAAACCGGGCGGCGGTTTCGATCTCACCTGCAAGCTTATTCAGGTCAGCCTGCTGGAGACGAAGGCCATTGAGAAACCGATGCGCGTCACCTACATGCCAGGCGGCGTGGGCGCGGTGGCCTATAACGCGATTGTCGCGCAACGTCCGGCGGAAGCGGGAACGGTAGTGGCCTTCTCCGGCGGCTCGCTGCTGAACCTGTCGCAGGGCAAGTTTGGCCGCTACGGTGTGGACGACGTGCGCTGGCTGGCGACCGTCGGCACCGACTACGGAATGATTGCCGTGCGTGCCGATTCCCCGTGGAAATCCCTGAAAGATCTGCTGATCGCTATGGAAAAAGATCCGAACAGCGTGGTGATTGGCGCAGGGGCGTCTATCGGCAGCCAGGACTGGATGAAAGCGGCCCTTCTCGCCCAGCAGGCGAAGGTTGACCCGCACAAGATGCGCTACGTGGCCTTTGAGGGCGGCGGCGAACCGGTCACGGCGCTGATGGGCAAGCACGTTCAGGCCGTTTCCGGCGATCTTAGCGAGATGGTGCCGTACCTGAGCGGGGATAAAATCCGCGTGCTGGCGGTCTTCTCGGAAAACCGTCTGCCGGGCCAGCTGGCGAACGTCCCGACCGCCAAAGAGCAGGGTTATAACCTGGTCTGGCCGATCATCCGCGGCTTCTTCGTCGGGCCAAAAGTGACCGACGCCGAGTACCAGTGGTGGGTCGACGCGTTCAACAAACTCCAGCAGACGGAAGAATTTAAGAAACAGCGCGATCTGCGCGGACTGTTTGAGTTCAACCTGACCGGTAAGCCACTGGATGAGTACGTCAAAAAACAGGTGAATGACTACCGCGAACAGGCGAAAGCCTTTGGCCTGGCGAAATAACCGGAGGCGCTATGAGCGATCGTATTTTTGCCGGGATATGGCTGCTGCTCTGCGTTGGCGGGATGTTTGTCGCCTGGCAGATCCACAGCGAATACAGCTATGAACCCGTGGGACCCCGCCCCTTCCCGATGGGCATCGTCGGCCTGATGCTGCTCTGCTCGGTGGCGCTGCTGCTTCGCCGCCCGGATACCGTCGAGTGGCCGCCGCGTCGCATTCTGCAGCGTCTGCTGGTGATGGTGATTGTCCTGCTGATGTATGCCTGGGGCTTTGAGTGGCTCGGCTTCCCGGTGGCGACCGCCATTCTGACGATGGTCATCGGCATGCTGTTTAACGCCACCCTCCCCGCGGCGGGGATCTCTGGCGTGGTGATGGGGATTTTACTGTGGTACGCCTTTGACCGCCTGCTGGACGTGACGTTACCGCTCGGCGCCTGGCTTAATTAACGGAGCACGCTATGGATACCTGGATTTACCTCTCGCAGGGGTTCGCCGTGGCGATGACCCCGGAAAACCTGGTGATCGCCCTGATCGGCTGTTTCGTGGGCACGATTGTCGGCCTGCTGCCGGGCCTTGGGCCGATCAACGGCGTGGCGATTTTACTCCCGCTGGCGTTTGCCCTGCATCTGCCTGCGGAATCGGCGCTGATCCTGCTGGCAACGGTCTACATCGGCTGTGAATATGGCGGACGCATTTCGTCGATCCTGCTTAACGTGCCGGGGGATGCGGCGGCGATCATGACCGCGCTGGACGGCTACCCAATGGCGCGGCAGGGACGCGGCGGCGTGGCGCTCTCCATCTCTGCGGTCAGTTCATTCTTTGGCTCACTGATTGCCATTGGCGGCATTATTCTGTTCGCTCCTGCGCTGGCCCAGTGGTCGCTGGCGTTTGGTCCGGCAGAATATTTTGCCCTGATGGTGTTCGCCATTGCCTGCCTCGGCAGCATGATGGCGCAAAATCCGCTGAAGTCGTTTTTATCCGCGCTGATTGGCTTAGGGTTAGCCACCGTCGGCGTGGATGCCAACACCGGGGTCTATCGCTTTACCTTCGACAGCGTTCACCTGTCCGATGGCGTGCAGTTCATTGTCGTCGTGATCGGCCTGTTCTCTGTCTCTGAGATCTTACTGATGCTGGAGCATACCAGCAGCGGGCAGACGCTGGTGCGCAAAACCGGCCGGATGCTCTTTAGCGCTAAAGAGGGCGCGCAGTGCATCGGCGCCACGCTGCGCTCGTCGGTGATTGGCTTCTTCGTCGGCATCCTGCCGGGCGCCGGGGCCACTATCGCCAGCGCCATCACCTACATGACCGAGAAGAAGCTCAGCGGCAATAGCGACAGCTTTGGTAAAGGCGATATTCGCGGCGTCGCCGCGCCTGAGGCGGCCAATAACGCCTCGGCCTGCGGCTCGTTTATCCCGATGCTGACCCTGGGCGTGCCGGGATCCGGCACCACGGCGGTGATGATGGGCGCGCTGACGCTCTATAACATTACGCCCGGCCCGGCGATGTTTACCGAGCAGCCTGATATTGTCTGGGGGCTGATTGCCGCGCTGCTGATCGCTAACGTCATGCTGCTGGTGATGAATATCCCGCTGATTGGGTTGTTCACCCGCATGCTGACGATTCCGCTATGGTTCCTGGTACCCGCCATTGCCGCCGTCTCTGCGGTGGGGGTTTACGCGGTGCACAGCACCACGTTTGACCTCGTGCTGATGGTGGTCCTCGGCGTGTTCGGCTACATCTTGCGAAAAATGCACTTCCCAATGTCTCCGCTGATTTTGGGCTTTGTGCTGGGTGAGATGCTGGAGCAGAACCTGCGCCGCGCCCTGTCCATCAGCAACGGTAATGTGTCGATACTGTGGGACAGCAGCGTCGCGAAGGTTCTGTTAGCGCTCGCGGTCATGGTGATTGTGGTGCCGCCGGTGTTGCGCCTGCTGCGTCGTCGCCAGCGCAAACCGGAGCCGGATATCGGCTAACTATACGGACAGCTGGGCATTGACCCACTGCTTTAACGCCTGGCGGGAGATCTTAATCCCGCCATTTTTTAGCTCAGCCGGCAGCACCAGCCAGTGAACGGGCTGCTCAAAGCGCGCCAGCCTACCCTGTACCCAGGTCGGGAAACGGGTGATATCCGTTCCCGGCTCGCACTCCACCACCGCCACCGGACGCTGCCCAAACTCGGCGTCATCCAGCGGGACGATAAACACCTGGTTAATCTGCGGATGCGCGGCGATAACGCGCTCCAGCGATTCCGGCTGGATCCCCTCTCCACCGCTGAAAAAGAGATTGTCCATGCGGCCTAAAATCGTCAGACGGTCGCCATGCCATTCCCCACGATCGCGAGTGGCAAACCAGCCCTGCGCGTTGGTCAGCGGTATCAGCGCGCCGTCCCGCCAGTAGCCGGAAGCCATGCTCTGTGCTTTGATCCAGACTTCACCGTTAACGACCTGCACCTCTCTGCCCGGCAGCGCACGGCCCACGTCCGGATCGCCGTCAGCCTCTTTTGCGCAGACGGTAGAGGCAAACTCGGTGAGGCCGTAGCCGCAGTACGTTCGAACGCCCTGTTCCCGGGCCTTTTGCGTCAGCGTCACGGGAATGGCCGCCCCGCCGAGCAGCACCGCTTTCAGTGCGATGTGGCTTTCGCTATTCAGGAGACGCCAGAGCTGGGTCGGCACCAGCGAGGCGTGGGTGCAGCCGCGTAGCGCCTGCTCCAGCGGCTGCTTCTCCCGCACGGTTAAGCGCGCACCGGCCTGCAGCCAGCGCCATAAAATCCCCTGGCCGGAAACGTGAAACAGCGGCAGCGAAAGCAGCCAGTCGTCATTATCCCCGTAGGGCATCAGCGACAGCACGCCGCGGGCGCTGGCAAGATGGGCGGCGCAGGTATGCACCGCCGCCTTCGGCAGCCCGGTGGAGCCGGAGGTGAGCGTCATGGTGGCCAGCCGCGACGGCTGCCACGCAGCGCAGTACGCATCCGCTGGCTCGCACATGCTCAGGCCATGAAGGCCGTCGTAGCTGCCGTCCAGCACCAGCGCAAAGCGCAGCGTCATCTGCGGGATCAGCACGTCGAGCAGCGGGCGCGGCAGCTGCGGATTAACGGGAAGAATACGTGCCCCGCACTGAAGCAGCGCCAGCCATGCCAGCAGCGTTTGCGGGTGGTTATAGGCCAGCAGCAGTACGCCGTCGCCCTCCGCCACGCCCTGCTGGTGAAACCCTGCCGCAAGGCGGTCGACGCGCGCGCACAACTGCTGCCAGGTGAGCGCTTCATCATTCAGCCTCAGGGCCGGTTTATCGGCAAAAAGCGCGCGCCAGTGACGCCAGGGCCAGTCGGTAAAACTCATAGCAACGGCTCCAGCGCCTCTGCGTCGAGGCACGGCAGCGTGCTGGCAGGCCACTCGCGGAGAAGCTGAGCCTGCATCAGGTTCAGCGTGTCGAGGCCGGGAACCGTCTCCGGCGTTAACCAGGCGGCAATGCGCGCCAGCTGGGTCAGCCCCAGACTGGACTCTATCGACGAGCTGATCACCGCCGTCAGCCCCAGCGCGTGCGCCGCCGAGACCTGCTCGCGCACCTTCGCCAGGCTGCCGGTTAGCGTCGGCTTAATCACCACCGCGCTGACGCCGGGCTCGGCGACAAATTCAAAATCGTCCTCGCGCAGGCTTTCATCCCAGGCGATGGCGATCCCCGTTTCGCGGGCAAAGGCGCGCGAATCATCGCGGGTTTTGCACGGTTCTTCGAGGAAGGCAATGCGGCTGCGGTACGCCGGGTTAACGTACTTCGCGAACTGCAGCGCCTTAAGCGGCGTCCACGCGCGGTTGGCATCCAGACGCAGGTGCAGATCGGGGATCGCTTCCAGCAGCAGGTTGGCGACCATGCCGTCACGCACCGCTTCGTAGAGACCGACTTTGATTTTCGCCACTTTCTCGCCCGGCATGGCGGCGAGCAGCGCGAACAGCTCGTCCGGATCGCCCGTGCAGAGCGGTGCCGCGCGATAATTAGCCTCTTCCGGCAGGCTACCGTCCAGCTCCGCCAGCGCGCAGCTGATGCCAAAGGCGGCGGAACGCGCGTCCGGTAATGCCGGGTTTGCGCCCTCACGCCACGCCTTTACCCACGTCAGCAATGCAGACTGCGCCTCATCCAGCGACTCCAGGCTAAAGCCCGGCAGAGGCGAAATCTCGCCCCAGCCTTCCTGCTCGCCCTGCTGCAAATGCACGAAGAAGCCGTCACGGGTTTTTAACCGCCGTTCACGCAGCACCACGCCCGCGTCCATCGGTATCTGCCAGCGGTAAACCTGCGCGCGACGCATTACGGGTTCCGTTTGTATTTGCTGAAGTCCGGCTGGCGTTTTTCGTTAAACGCGTTGCGCCCTTCCTGACCCTCTTCGGTCATGTAGAACAGCATGGTGGCGTTGCCCGCCAGCTCCTGCAGACCCGCCTGACCGTCACAGTCGGCATTAAGTGCCGCTTTCAGGCAGCGCAGCGCCATCGGGCTGTTTTGCAGCATCTCGCGGCACCAGCGCACGGTCTCTTTTTCGAGATCGGCAAGCGGCACCACGGTATTCACCAGGCCCATATCCAGCGCTTCCTGTGCGTTGTACTGGCGGCACAGGAACCAGATTTCGCGGGCTTTTTTCTGCCCGACGATGCGCGCCATGTAAGAGGCACCCCAGCCGCCGTCGAAGGAGCCCACTTTCGGGCCGGTCTGGCCGAAGATGGCGTTTTCAGCAGCGATGGTCAGGTCGCACATCATGTGCAGCACGTGGCCGCCGCCGATGGAGTAGCCCGCCACCATCGCGACAACCGGTTTCGGGCAGGTGCGGATCTGGCGCTGGAAATCGAGGACGTTCAGGTGGTGCGTGCCCGCATCATCCTGGTATCCGCCGTAGTCACCGCGCACCTTCTGATCGCCACCGGAGCAGAAGGCCTTCTCGCCTTCACCGGTCAGCACGATCACGCCGATATTGTCGTCGTAGCGCGCATCCGCCAGGGCCTGAATCATCTCTTTGACGGTCAGCGGACGGAAGGCGTTACGCACCTGCGGACGGTTGATGGTGATTTTGGCAATGCCGTCGGCGGATTTGTGGTAACGAATGTCGGTGTAGCCTTCGGAGCAGTCCTGCCATTCAACCGGCGCATAAAGCATGTGTTCATCAGGATAGATCATAGAGTGTCCTTTATTCGAAGACGCAGTATCTGAGCCAGACTCGCGGCAACCGCGTCGGGGTTTTCCCGGTGGGCGTTGTGTCCGGCGTTTGGAATCGCATGGCGAACGGCGTCCAGTTCAGCGGCCAGGGCCGCGAACTTCTGGTCACGTTCACCGTAGATATAGTCAAAAGGGAAATTGCATACGCTAATCGCGGCACGCAAATCGGGCTGCACGGCCAGCGACGTTGCTTCGAGCATCTTCGCCAGCGTCGGGCCGTTGTTCAGGCTGCGCAGGGCGATAAGCGCCTTGCGCTGGTGGTCAGTGAGGGAAGCAAATACCGGCTGTTGATACCAGTCGGTAAAGACCTTTTCCAGCGGTTCGGTGCGAAAACGCGTCGCCCAGCGGCGGTCGGATGTCCACCGCGCGTGACGCTCATCCTCATCAAGCAGGCCCGGATGTCCACCTTCAACGATCACCCCCAGCAGCCCCTTTGGCTGCTGGCAGGCATGAAACATCGCAATGCGGCCGCCGAGGGAGTACCCCACCAGCCAGTAGTTCAGTATGTTGTAACTAAGCAGAGTTCGGGTAAGTAACGTGCTCATCTCGTCGAACCCCGTCACGGCAATATCCCCGGACGCACCGTGGCCCGGCAGGTCAAGACAGAGCCGGGAATACTCGCCGAGTTGCTTCCCGACAGCCTGCCACTCGCGGCAGTCGCCGGAAAAACCGTGCAAAAAGACCAGCCAGGGATAGCCCGGTTTTCCGGCCTGCTGCACGCCCGAGAGGATCACAGCTGGCTCACCTGCGCCAGCAGGCTTTGCAGGGTCTGCGCGCCATCGGCCTCGTTCACCACCAGCTCAACCAGCGTCGCGCCCGGCTGCTTCCAGGCGGTGCTTAACGCCGCTTCCAGCTGTTCCCAGCTTTCCGGGCGATGGTATTTCAGGCTGAACATCGCCGCGGCGTGTTCAAACTGCACGTTCTGCGGCATCAGGTAGAAGCGCTCGCGCTCGCTCTGGGGCGTTGGCAACAGGGAGAAAATCTGCCCGCCGTTGTTGTTGACCACAATCAGCACAAACGGCGCGGACGCCTGACGCAGTAGCGCCAGCGCGTTGAGATCGTAGAGCGCGGAGAGATCGCCCACGATCGCCAGCGTCGATTTCGCGCTGGCGCGCTGCACCCCCGCCGCCGTCGAGATCAGCCCGTCGATGCCGCTGGCACCGCGGTTGCTGTACACCGGGTAGCCCGCCGGCAGCTTCGAAAAGGCATCGATCAGCCGTACGACCAGGCTGTTGCCGACAAACAGCTGCCCCTGTTCCGGCAGGTATTGGCGAATACGGTGCGCCAGCCCGGCCTCGCTGAATGTCTCACAGCGCGCTTTGGTGATTTCCCACGCCTGACGCGACAGCTCAGGGATCGCCACCGCCCAGGGCTGACGTTTTTCCGCCGGGTGCAGTTCCAGCCAGCTATCAATTTTGCTCACCAGACGACGGCCGCGATGGTGCGCCGGGTCGAGCCGCCCTTCCAGCGCGTCCACCACCCAGTACTCTTCCGGCGTGCAGGTCGCCTGCCACTGCAGCAGACGTTTTCCGGTCAGGCTTGCGCCGATCTGGACCACAATCTGCGCCTGCGAAAGCTCAGTAACCGCTTTCGCGTTTCCCAGCCAGAGATCGGCGCACGGCAGCGGCTGGCCGGTCTGGGAAAGCACGTCGCCAATCAGCGGCCAGCCGAGGGTTTGCGCCCATTCGGCGACCAGCCTGCCTTCGGCGGCACTCATGCGCCCGGCGATGACCACGCCTCGCTTCTGCCGCCAGAAGAACCAGTCGCGCTGTTTCGCGCTCTCAAGATGCGTCTGCTCGCGCAGCCACGGCTTTTCGCTCTGCCACCATTCGCCGAGCGACCGCTGCCAGTCAAGGTCGGTATCGTCCAGCTCGCCGTACAGCGGCTCGGCAAACGGGCAGTTGATATGCAGCGCCCCGCTGCGCAATGTCGCCATGGCGTGATCGACGGTGGAGACCAGCCAGCTTGCAGGAATATCTTGGGTGGGACGCGGTAACGAAACCGTCTGCGAAGGGTGCGTAGAAAAAAGTCCGGGCTGGCGAATGGCCTGGTTGGCGCCGCAGTCGATTAGCTCAGGCGGACGGTCGGCCGTCAGCAGGATCAGTTTTTCACCGGTTAACCCGGCTTCAATCAGGGCCGGATAGAGGTTCGCCACGGCGGTACCGGAAGTGACAATCACCGCCACGGGTTCTTTGCTGACCTTCGCCAGCCCGAGCGCGAGATGCCCCAGACCTCGCTCGTCAAAGTGGGTGTGGTGAACAAACGCCCGGTTTTCAGCCGCCGCCAGCGTCAGCGGCGTTGAGCGAGAACCCGGTGCAATACACACGTGCCTGACGCCATGGCGCGTCAGGGCTTCAAGGATCACCGCCGCCCAGCGTCGGTTAAAAGAACTTACTGACATGAGATTGTCCGGTATCAAGAATGCGACACAGTATAAATAATAGAAAAAATTGGAATTTTGATATGAATCGGGATTGCGCGAATCAGTATTAATCCCTTAGGAGCAGAGAGCGCAATCCGGCGGCTTTGTTTTCGATCTCCTGCCACTCCTGCTCCGGGTCAGAGCCGCTGACAATGCCCGCTCCGGCGTAAAGCCGCAGAGCGTCTTCCTGTACGCGCGCCGAGCGCAGCGCCACGCAGAATTCGCTTTGTTCGGGGGATAAATACCCGGCCGAACCGGCGTACCACTCGCGGTTAAAGGGTTCAACGTGCTGAATAAACTCGCGCGCTGGCTGTCGCGGAAGCCCGGCAACCGCCGCCGTCGGCTGTAGCACGTGCAGGCACAGCTCATCGTCGGCCTGCTTGAGCTCGGTCCAGATACAGCGGCGTAAGTGCTGCACTTTGCGCAGGCGGACGACCTGAGCCGGCAACACCTCCAGCGTCTGCGTATGGTGTTGAAGACGCTGGCAGATATCTTCCACCACCAGCATATTTTCGCGCTGGTTTTTATCGTCATTCAACAGCCACTCGCCCAGACGCTGCGCCTGTTTATCGTCAGTATGGCTGGCGACGGTGCCCGCCAGCGCTTCGGTGCGCAGCAGCTTGCCGCGCCGCCGCCAGAGACGCTCGGGCGTGGAGCCGAGAAACGCGTTGCTGGCGTCGAATATCATGCAGAAATGATAGCAGTTTAAATTCAGGGCGCGGCTGGCGGCCATCAGCGCGACGGGGTTAACGCGCTGTTTACACTGCAGGTCGGTGGCTCGGGCGAGAACGACCTTTTCGAAATCACCGCGTGCAATCGTCTCTGTCGCTTTGCCGATAAGGCTAAGCCATTGCGGTTTTTCCGGGTGATGGGTTTCGCGCTCAACCTGCACGGAGAGCGGACGGATCGGTCTGGCGGGAAGCAGTTGCTGTAAGAACGCCCGCGCGGTGTCGGCATCGTCCTCAAGCGAGCTGTCGCTCCACAGCTGCAGACGCAACGTGGCGTTGCCAGCGGTACGTCGCCACAGCAGACGCGGTAAAAAGAGGCTGCCCTGCTCCGGGTTAAACGCGTTCAGGCCGCAGATACGGGTATCTTCAGGGGCGTGTTGCGCACTTAAAAACTGCGAGGCTAACGCCAGAGAGGAGAATTGGACCACCGCTCCCAGCGCGGCCAGCTCTTCATCGCCGTTACGCTGTTGCCAGTAAAACTGGGGATAGCACTGCTGCTCGCCCAGCCAGGCGAGGGGATCGAAGGCATCGTTTAACGGGAAAGAGACGTCGAAATGACGCAGGCCGGATGTGGCAGGTAACGCTTGCGAAAGATGGCTACGCAATTGTTCCAGCGCGAGGAAAATCGAATTCACGCGAACCTCTCCCTGTTAAAACCTCATATTATACGGGGTACCATAAGAAATATCAGTACCCACGTATAGGGAGTGGTTAAACGGCTTAACGACGGGCCAGCAGCAGACCCAGCACCAGCCCTACGGCTGCGCCCACCCCAATGCCCTGCCACGGTTTTTCATGGACGTAATCATCGGCACGATAAACCGCTTTTTTGGCGCGGTAGTAGTAAGTATCAGACGCATGGCTGACGCGGTTTTTAACGTCGTGGAGCGCCTGCTCGGCACGGGCTTTCAGCTCGATATACTTCTGGTCGGCAGGGTCGCCCGAGGAACGTAACACCTCTTCCAGCGTTTCGCTCAGTAAGGTCAGGTCGTCGTCGATACGGGTATCCCAGGATTGAAATGACATATTTTTCTCCATGTTAGTACACCAGTCCGCTAACTATAGACAACGACGCGCCATTACGCCTGTTTCGCTTCCCGCGCCATGCCGATGTGCGGAATACCGTCTTCGTCGTAGATGTCGGTGACCGGCATAAAACCGAAATGACCATAGAAGGATTGCAGGTGCGCCTGCGCGCCCAGGTATAACGCCTTGTCCGGCCACTGTTTCTGGCATGACTCCAGCGTTTTTTCCATCAGCTGATAGCCCAGTTTCTCACCCCGAGCGTTACCGCTGATAATGACGCGGCCTATCACCACGGGCTCGACATCGTCCTCGCTTTTCAGAATCCTCGCATACGCCACCAGCTCGTTATCCTTCCAGCCGAGGATATGGCGGTTTTCGCCAACGAGGTCATCGCCGTCGATGTCCTGATACGGGCACGTCTGTTCAACCACAAACACTTCGCAGCGCAGTTTAAGCAGCGCGTAGAGCGAATGAACGGTGAGCTCACTATGATGTAAATCTTGCCACTGGATCATCTCTTTCTCCTTCCTGGGGTTCATCACGTTATACTAAACTCCTCCCCGTTCGGCAAAGGGCTGATTGCGTTATGGAACTGATTTTTCTGGGTACGTCCGCTGGCGTGCCAACCCGCTCACGAAACGTGACGGCAATTCTGCTGGATCTTAAGCATCCCACCCGCGGCGGGCTGTGGCTGTTTGACTGCGGTGAAGGGACGCAGCATCAGCTGCTGCACACCGCGTATCACCCCGGCAAGCTGGATAAAATTTTTATTACTCACCTGCACGGCGACCATCTGTTTGGCCTGCCGGGCCTGCTGTGCAGCCGCTCCATGGCCGGCAACGCCAATCCGCTGACGATTTACGGTCCTGCGGGTGTGCGTGAATTTGTTGAAACCGCGCTGCGCCTGAGCGGATCATGGACGGATTATCCGCTGGAGATCGTTGAGATTAGCGAAGGACTGGTTTTCGATGACGGTGATTATAAGGTGAGCGCTCAGCCGCTGAATCATCCCGTTGAGTGCTATGGCTATCGCATTGAAGCGCATGACAAACCCGGCGCGCTGGACGCCGCCGCGCTGATGGCCGCTGGCGTAAAACCCGGACCGCTGTTCCAGCGACTCAAACAGGGCGAGAGCGTTACGCTGGAGGACGGGCGCACGATCGACGGCCAGGATTATCTCGCCGCGCCCGAGCCGGGCAAGAAGCTGGCTATCTTTGGCGACACGGCGCCGTGCCCTGCCACCCTTCAGCTTGCCCAGGGCGTTGACGTGATGGTGCACGAAGCCACGCTGGAAACAGCGATGGAAGAGAAAGCCAACGGCCGCGGCCATAGCTCCACGCGTCAGGCGGCGCAGCTTGCCCGCGACGCAGGCGTCGGGAGGCTGATCGTCACTCACGTTAGTTCCCGCTACGACGCGCGGGGGTGTGCAAGCCTGCTGGCAGAGTGCCTGGCGGTGTTCCCGGCGTGCGAGCTGGCCGAAGATTTCGCTAAGGTCAGCGTTTAGCCCTTCATTTTTCTCTCAGAATGCCGATAACGATTAAAAGGTCAGCATTTCTCTCGAGGGTAGAATGGATAATTTCCAGAAAGATATTGATGACAGGGCGAATCTGACCCTGTCGAACCGTTTTGAACTGTTGCTGTTCCGTCTTGGCACCTCTCTGAACGAAAATAAATCCGAGCTGTTTGGCATTAACGTCTTTAAGCTGCGTGAAATTGTGCCGATGCCGGAATTCACAAAACCCGCCGGGATGAAATCACCGCTGATGGGGATGGTGAATATTCGCGATCAGGTGATCCCGGTGATCGATCTGGCCGCCGTGGCGGGCTGTAAGCCTACCACCGGGCTGAACATCCTGCTTATCACCGAATATGCCCGCAGCGTGCAGGCCTTTGCCGTGGAGTCGGTTGAAAACATCATGCGTCTGGACTGGAAGCAGGTGCACGCGGCGGAAACAGCCGTCAGCGGCCGCTATATCACCAGCATTGCCTGCCTGGATGAGAAAACGGATACCAACGATCTGGCGATGGTACTGGACGTTGAGCAGATCCTCTATGACATCACCCCAGCCAACCACGATCTGCACGCCACCAATCTGAAAACCACCAAGTTCAACATCAAGCCGGGCGCAGTCGCGATTGTGGCGGAAGATTCCAAAGTGGCACGTTCGATGCTGGAGAAAGGTCTGCAGGCGATGGAGATCCCAGCGCAGCTGCACATCACCGGCAAAGACGCGTGGGAAAAAATTGGCGTGCTGGCCGCGCAGGCGCAGGCTGAGGGCGTGCCGATCACCGATAAGATCGCTCTGGTGCTGACCGACCTCGAAATGCCGGAGATGGACGGATTTACGCTGACGCGCAAAATCAAAACCGACCCGGTTCTGAAGGATATTCCGGTAGTGATCCACTCCTCCCTTTCCGGCAACGCCAACGAAGATCATATTCGCAAGGTGAAGGCGGATGGGTACGTGGCGAAGTTTGAGCTGAACGAGCTGTCGTCGGTGATTGAGGAAGTGCTGGATCGTTCGATGAAGAAGATTGGCGGGCCGTTGATTAGCAGGAAGCAGCTGGCTTAAATATCATACCTGGATGCCTGTTTCAGGCATCCATAAGGAAATAGCGATAACTAAAGTCGTTCAGAAAATCTTCTTCCGGATTTCGCTGCCGAAACCGCTTTAATTCCTTTTTACGGCAACGTGCCCTAAGTGATGTATTAAGTCCGTAAAAATCAATAGTACATTGCGCGCGTTGCTGATTATGTTCACTGGCAAGCGGGTTTGGTCGGATCTCGCCATTGGCATAATCTGCGATGAAGAAATCTTCAAACCGGTAACCAAATTCATCTGCAACAAGTAGGTTAATATCAAAATTTTCTAATTTTTGAGTCTGACATTGATCGCAACATGGATAAAGGTTTTGCCATTGAAAAGCCAGCCGCCTGAATTCTGGATGGCTTTTCGGTCTGAAGTGTTCTATAGTTTCTCGGCTGATAGCACCTAAATCACCACCATCACAAAAAGCACAATGACCTTGCGTCATTTCATTAAGCAACCGCCTAGTTTCATCATATCGAAATGCTGTATACCAACGGAACTTATAACCAGGATTTCGATTCTTTGCTTCCACATAGCGCAGACCCAACACTTCCCAACACTCGTTAAGATAATCAGGACATGGAGTCCTTTGAAAAGCATACATCACATTATCCTTGTTTTTTGCTCATCAAACGCTGCATCTGGCGAAGCTCAAGGCTGACAATTTCAGAAAGCTCCTCACCTTTATCACTCAATTTTTTGGCAAGTCCATTAATAGCCTCACCATATTGTTCGGTGAGCAAATGTTGATGTATCAAAGACTTGAATTCAGCAAGCTGTTCTTCAGTTTCCACATCAAACTCTTCGTCAATTCCAAATACATCGGAAAGTATCAATTGATAACTTTTTCCCGCTTTCGAATCAATAGCTTTAATGTTCTCAGCAATGGATGCATCTCGACACTCATTACGATGCGGTTCAGGTAGGCGATACACATAAGCATCCTCAACCGAACCCACAACAAATGGAGAATGAGTAGAAACAAAAATTTGAGCATTCGGAAGAAGTTTTTGTATTGCTGGTAATATTCTCCGCTGCCATTTAGGGTGCAAGTGAATATCCACTTCATCGAGAAAAAGGATGATCGGTTGTGCGAAAATTTCGCAACTGTCTTTCCACGGGATTGATTCCAATCGTAACGCCAGATCAACAATCCATGTAATCATAGACTTTAACCCTTCAGGCAGAGTATCAAAAGCAATATCCTGCCCTTCGACGCTAATAGCGACAGCCAGAGGTTTTCTTTTCAACCTAAATTTTGTTTCAATACCACAGACATTTTTAATAAATGCTGAAATCTGAGTTAGCGCTCTATCATATTCCTTTGCCTCAACTTCGTTACCTTCATCACGAGCCAATACAGCCTGTGTAATACTATTTGCTATCCATTGTGCCAGAAGTTTTGGTCTTACTGTATTTGAAAAAGACAATGAGTTTTCAAACGGCGATGTTTTAATTTCCTGAATGGCACCTATGTCAAAACTAGTTATTTGTTCTCGAACCCCTGAATAAGCAAAAGCAGCAAAATTGAAAGACGAAGAATTCCATTGCTCATTAATATTTAAATACGGTCTATTGTGGTAAATCTTACTTGAATTCGAATTTTCTACGGCGTAATAGTACGATTCTGTGCTCCAGATAGCAGGAAGAGTATCAGGTTGTAATGGCTCTTGAACTCCAATAATTCCCTTTTCCCCTGAAAAAGAAAACTGTACGTAGCTATTGTTTCCGTGGTAGCGTTTTCTAACTAATGCGTCGCCTCCTGGTTGCGGGTTTAGAGTACTGGCTAGCGCGTATAAAACCGTGCTTTTCCCGCAACCATTCGGCCCTGTAAAGATATGAATCTCGGCCTTTTTCGCATCCCTCATTTCATTGGCAATCTGCGGAAAATTAATATGTGTGTGTTCAAATACCCCCACACCTTTCAAGGTAAGACTCTCTATCCGGTACGGCTGTCGCATTTTCATTCCCTTCTTTCAGCTCAGTCAAAGACATAATACATCGCAATCACCGGGACTTGTCATTAACCTTTTTGTTATGCGCAACCCCACGCAACTTTTCTGATGATGAAAAAAACCGCCGGGATAATCCAGCGGTTTCATTATATATAATGCTATTACATCAGCGGCATCGCTCGCTGCACGATATCAATCAGCGGCTGCGGATAGATACCGAAGATCAGCACCAGCAGCGCGGAGATAAGCACTACGATACCACCGGCGCTGTACTGCCAGTTGCCTGGAGCATCACGGTTGAGCTGCTGAGGCGCGCTCAGGTACAGGCTCACGGCCACACGCAGGTAGTAGTAGAGGCCAATCGCGGAGCCGATAACGACACCGGCAGTCAGCCACCACAGGTGCGCCTGCACACCAACGGCCAGCACGTAGAACTTACCGATAAAGCCCAGCGTCATCGGGATACCCGCCAGAGAGAGCATCATCACGGTCATTACCGCGGACAGAATTGGACGGTGCCAGAACAGACCACGGTAGGAGAACAGTGAATCGGCATCCGGACCACGGTACGGACTGGACATCAGGCTCACCACGCCGAAGGCGCCGAGGCTGCTGAACAGGTAACCGGCCAGATACACGCCTACGGCTTCCATCGACATCTCACCGCTCTGCAGCGCAATCAGCGCCACCAGCAGGTAGCCCAGATGAGAGATGGACGAGTAGCCCAGCAGACGCTTGATGTTGGTCTGGCTCAGCGCCATCAGGTTACCGAAGATGATGGAGACGAACGCGATGATGCCCAGCACCACGCGAACGGCTTCACTATCACCCACCGGCGCGTACAGGAACAGACGCATGACCACACCGAAGATAGCGATTTTGCTCGCCGTCGCCAGGAAGGTCGACACCGGAGCAGGCGCCCCCTGGTATACGTCTGGTGTCCATAGGTGGAACGGAACCAGAGAGAGCTTGAAGCCGAGGCCAACGATCATCATGCCCAGACCCGCCAGCAGCAGCGGCTCATGCAGCATGCCGTCGCCGAGGCTCTTGCCGAGCGCCATGAAGGAGAGGTTACCGGACTGAGCGTACAGCAGCGCAATACCAAACAGCAGGAAGGACGACGCGGCAGCAGACAGAATGGTGTACTTGATGCTCGCTTCCAGAGAGCGCTTCTGACGGAAGGCGTAACCAATCAGGCCGAACAGCGGCAGAGAGATCAGCTCAATACCGAGGAACAGCGCGGCCAGATGGTTGGCATTCGCCAGCAGAATGCCGCCCAGCGCGGCAATCAGTACCAGCAGGTAAAACTCTTCTTTGTTGTCGTTGTAGCCTTCAAGCCACGGGTAAGCAAAGGTACAGGTTGCCAGGCTCGCCAGCAGCACCAGCCCGGTGTAGAGCATGGCGTAACCGTCAACGCGCATCAGCGGGGTGACGTCCATCGCCCCGCCCTGGCCAACAAACCAGAGTGAGACTAACGCGGCATTCAGGCCGATGACCGACAGCGTGGCATTCAGGAAGTGATTGCGTCGCCACGCAATGGAGAGCATCACAACCACCACCGTCAATCCGACGATCAGCAGCGGTAGCAGCGCGATCAGTTGTTGTGGAGTTATTGTCATGGCGAATTACGGCCTTGTAGTAGAAACAGAATTAACAAACCACTGCTGGATATTGCCCATCGCGCTGTGCGAGGTATCCAGAATCGGCTGCGGGAAGAAGCCCAACAGCACCAGCAGTACGACCAGCAGCAGGATGATGAACAGCTCACGCAGCGACATCCCCGGCAGTTCTTGTGCAGCAATTTCGCTCTTCGCTTTACCGAAGTAAGCGCGGTGCAGCATCGCCAGCGAGTACACGGAAGCGAACACCAGACCAAAGGTGGAGATCACGGTAATCACCGGTACCACTTTGAAGCTGCCGAACAGAATCATGAATTCGCCGACGAAGTTACCGGTACCCGGCATCCCCAGGGTAGCCACCGCGAAGAACATGGAGAGCGCTGGCAGCCATTTAATTTTGCTCCACAGACCGCCCATCATACGCATGTCGCGGGTATGCAGACGTTCATACAGCTGGCCGCACAGGATGAAGAGACCGGCTGCGGACAGACCGTGCGCAATCATCTGGATCACCGCGCCCTGGTACGCCAGCTGGCTGCCGGTGTAGATAGCAATCAGCACGAAGCCCATGTGGGAAACGGAGGTATAAGCAATCAGACGCTTGATGTCGTATTGCGTGAAGGCCATCCAGGCACCGTAGAAGATACCGATCACACCCAGCCACATGGCAATCGGTGCGAACTCCGCGGAGGCATTCGGGAACAGCGGCAGTGCGAAACGCAGCAGACCGTAGGCCGCCGTTTTCAGCAGGATGCCCGCCAGGTCAACGGAACCCGCCGTTGGTGCCTGGGAGTGCGCGTCTGGCAGCCAGCCGTGCAGAGGAACCACCGGCATTTTCACCGCGAAGGCAATGAAGAAGCCCAGCATCAGCAGGTATTCAACGCCGTGTGACATCGGGGTCTTCAGCAGGTCTTCGTAGTTGAAGGTCCAGGTGCCGGTTGCGTTGTGATGAACGAACACCAGCGCCAGAATGGCAATCAGCATTACCAGACCGCTCGCCTGGGTATAGATGAAGAACTTGGTTGCCGCCGTGATACGCGTTTTACCGTCGGACGCCTTGTGGCCCCACAGCGCGATCAGGAAGTACATCGGCACCAGCATCATCTCCCAGAAGAAGAAGAACAGGAACATGTCGATAGCAAGGAACACGCCGATTACGCCGCCCAGGATCCACATCAGGTTCAGGTGGAAGAAGCCCTGGTATTTTTCGATTTCACGCCAGGAGCAGAGTACCGCCAGAACGCCGAGCAGACCGGTCAGCACCACCATCAGCAGCGACAGACCGTCAATCGCCAGGTGGATCGTAATGCCGAAACGTGGGATCCACGGCAGGATGAACTCAGACTGCCACTGCGGAATGCCCGCAGACTGGGTTAGTGAGTAACCGCCCTGCAACCACAGTTGCAGGCCAAGCGCGAGCGTCAATCCCATGGTGATCAGCGCGATCCAGCGCGGCATCTTCACGCCAAAGCGTTCAGTCTGCCAGCACAGGAAGCCGCCGATGAAGGGAATTAATATTAGCCAGGGTAGTAACATGGCGATTTACATTCCTTTTTAAGGCCCCCAGCAGGGGCCTGATTTTCAACGAATTCGAATAAAATTCACTTAACGATCAACGCAATACCATCAGCAGCGCCAGCACCACAACCGCACCAATGCTCATGGACGCCACATACCAGCGCAGGTAACCGTTCTCGCTGTACAGCAGGCCTTTACCTGCAAAGCGGGAGAGGAGCGCCGGGATGTTCATCAGGCTGTTCAGCGGGTCGCGCTTCAGCAGCCACGCGATGCCCAGGAACGGCTTAACGAAGATCATGTCGTACAGCCAGTCAAAGCCCCACGCGTTGTACCACCAGGTGCCCAGCAGGCGGCCCGGCGCACTGTTGGCCACGGCAGTGACCAGCGTACGTTTGCCCAGCCACAGCCATGCCGCAATCAGGATACCCGCGATAGCGACCACACCGGAGGTGATTTCAAGCGTCAGAACACGACCGTGCTCAAGCTCGGTTGTCGCCGGCAGTACGCCCTGCAGCGGAGGCACAATCATCGCGCCAACGAAGGTGGAGAGTACCAGCAGCACAATCAGCGGCAGGTGGTGGGTAATCCCCTTCCCTGCGTGAGCGTGAATTTGTTCTTTACCGTGGAATACGATGAAAATCATACGGAAGGTATACAGGGAGGTCATGAACGCACCGACCAGACCCGCAACCATCAGATTGATATGACCATTCGCCATGGCACCCGCAAGGATTTCGTCCTTACTGAAGAAGCCCGCGGTGATCAGCGGCAGTGCCGCCAGCGCCGCGCCGCCCACCAGGAAGCAGACGTAGACCAGCGGGATGGACTTACGCAGTCCGCCCATCTTGAAGATGTTCTGCTCGTGATGGCAGGCCAGAATCACCGAACCGGATGAGAGGAACAGCAGCGCTTTGAAGAACGCGTGCGTCATCAGGTGGAAAATGGCCGCGTCCCACGCCTGAACGCCCAGCGCCAGGAACATGTAGCCAATCTGGCTCATGGTGGAGTACGCGAGAACGCGCTTGATGTCGGTCTGAACCAGCGCGGCAAAGCCTGCCAGCACCAGCGTGACCGCACCGACGATACCCACCAGATGCAGAATTTCCGGGGTCATCAGGAACAGGCCATGAGTACGCGCAATCAGGTAAACACCGGCGGTGACCATGGTCGCGGCGTGGATCAGCGCGGAGACAGGGGTTGGACCCGCCATCGCGTCGGCCAGCCATGTCTGCAGCGGCAGCTGCGCGGATTTACCCACGGCACCGCCCAGCAGCATCAGCGTTGCCCACCACAGCATGTTATTGCCTGCGGCGAAGTGTGCTGGCGCCAGTTCCACCATCTCGCGGAAGTTCAGCGTGCCCAGTTCGTTGTAGAGAATGAACAGCGCGAACGCGAGGAAGACGTCACCCACGCGGGTCACGACGAACGCTTTCATGGCCGCTGCGCCATTCTTCGGATCGGTATAGTAGAAACCGATCAGCAGGTAAGAGCACAGGCCCACGCCTTCCCAGCCCAGATACATCAGCAGCAGGTTATCGGCCAGCACCAGAACGACCATGCTGGCAATAAACAGGTTGGTGTAGGCGAAGAAGCGGGAGTAACCCTCTTCACCGCGCATGTACCAGGAGGCAAACATGTGGATCAGGAAGCCGACGCCGGTGACCACGGAGAGCATGGTCAGCGAGAGGCCGTCCAGCACCAGGTTGAAACCGATGTTGAAATCACCGACCGACATCCAGGTCCACAGCGGCACGCTGAAAGGCTGGCGTCCGTTGTTAAAGAAGTCGATACCCGCATACGCTGTGACCAGCGCAGCCAGGCCGACAGAGCCCATGCCAACGGTCGCGGACAGATTCTCAGACCAGCGGCCGCGAGAAAACGCCAGCAGCACGAAGCCAATCAGCGGAAAAATAATGGTTAAGGCAAGCATGTTCATCCACGCAACTCACTTACTGAATCGATGTTCAGATTCTGGCGGCGACGATGGAGCTGCAGCAACAGCGCCAGGCCAATACTCGCTTCAGCAGCCGCGAGGCTGATGGCGAGAATGTACATCACCTGACCATCGGTCTGGCCCCAGTAGCTTCCGGCGACCACGAAGGCCAGTGCGGAGGCGTTAATCATGATTTCCAGGCCGATCAGCATAAACAGCAGATTGCGGCGGATAACCAGACCGGTCAGACCCAGAACGAATAAAATCGCAGCGAGGATCAGTCCATGTGTTAAGGGGATCATGCGCGCTCCTCCGTTTTTCTTTTCGCGCGGTCGTCAGTGCGGTTGCTCAGCACCTCGCCAGCACGCTCTTCGCGGCCAACGTGGAAAGCCACAACCAGGCCTGCCAGCAGCAACATAGAGGCCAGTTCCACCGCCAGAACGTATGGGCCAAAGAGCGTGATACCCACCTCTTTCGCACCAATTGGCGTGCCGTCGATGCCCTGATCGTTCACGCCCAGAATGGCGTAAACGATCACCACCAGCATGATGGCCGACAAAATTGCCGGGCCAATCCACACCTGCGGTTTTAACCACTGACGTTCCTGCTCAATTTCAGAGCCGCCCAGGTTCAGCATCATCACTACGAACACGAACAGCACCATGATGGCCCCGGCGTAAACGATGATCTCCAGCGCACCGGCGAAGTGCGCGCCCAGCGCGAAGAACACCCCGGAAATAGCCAGCAGCGAAATGATTAAGTACAGCAGCGCATGCACCGGATTGGTGTGCGTAATCACTCGCAGCGTAGCCAGGATGGCGATAAGGCCACAGATATAAAAAGCGAATTCCATTGCCCTCTCCTTACGGTAACAGGCTCTTGACGTCGATAGGCTTAGCTTCATTCTCTGCTTCGCCCTTATCTTTGCCGTCGATTGCCATACCCGCCATCCGGTAGAAGTTATATTCCGGGTATTTGCCCGGACCGGAAATCAGCAGATCCTCTTTCTCGTACACCAGGTCCTGACGCTTGTACTCACCCAGCTCGAAGTCTGGAGTCAGCTGAATCGCCGTGGTTGGGCACGCTTCTTCACACAGACCGCAGAAAATGCAGCGTGAGAAGTTGATGCGGAAGAACTCAGGGTACCAGCGGCCGTCTACCGTCTCGGCTTTCTGCAGAGAGATACAGCCGACCGGACACGCTACCGCACACAGGTTACAGGCAACGCAGCGCTCGGAGCCGTCAGGGTCGCGCGTCAGCACGATACGGCCACGGTAGCGCGGCGGCAGATATACCGGCTCTTCCGGGTACATCCGGGTTTCGCGTTTAGCAAACGCGTGCAGGCCGATCATCCAGATACTGCGTACCTGGGTACCGAAACCTACCAGTAATTCTTTTAAGGTCATGGTCTATAGCCCCTTATGGCTGCTGCCAGAGAATGACAGCTGCCGTTACCAACAAGTTGACGAGCGTCAGCGGCAGGCACACTTTCCAGCCGAAGGACATTACCTGGTCATAACGTGGACGCGGTAACGCTGCGCGAATCAAAATGAACATCATCATGAAGAACGCGGTTTTCAGCGCGAACCAGATGAACGGCGGTAAGAACGGGCCATGCCAGCCACCAAAGAACAGCGTTACCATCAACGCGGAAATGGTGACGATACCGATGTACTCGCCCACAAAGAACAGACCGAACTTCATGCCGGAATATTCAATGTGGTAACCGTCGGCCAGTTCCTGTTCGGCTTCCGGCTGGTCAAACGGGTGACGGTGACACACGGCCACGCCCGCGATAGCAAAGGTAATAAACCCAAAGAACTGCGGGATAACGTTCCAGATGTCGGCCTGGTTGTTGACGATGTCGGTCATGTTGAATGAACCGGCCTGCGCCACCACGCCCATCAGGGAGAGCCCCAGGAACACTTCGTAGCTCAGCGTCTGCGCGGAAGCACGCATCGCGCCCAGCAGCGAGTATTTGTTGTTACTGGACCAGCCTGCGAACAGGACCGCGTAAACCGCGAGACCAGCCATCATCAGGAAGAACAGAATGCCGATGTTCAGGTCAGCGACCACCCAGGTCGGGCTGACCGGAACGATAGCAAACGCCAGCAGCAGCGAGGTGAAGGCGATCATCGGTGCCAGAGTAAAGATCACGCGATCCGAGAAGCGCGGGATCCAGTCCTCTTTAAAGAACATCTTGATCATGTCCGCGACCAGCTGGAGTGAACCACCCCAGCCCACGCGGTTCGGTCCGTAACGGTTCTGGAACAGACCGAGCAGACGACGTTCACCAAAGCTCATGAACGCGCCGCAGGTGACCACCACCAGCAGGATAACAATCGCTTTCAGAATGCTCAGCAGGATGTCGATAAGATCCGGCGTTAACCAACTCATGCTTTTGCCTCCTGCAGATTATCAAGACGCGCACCCGCCAGAACCGGCGCGATGCCAGGCATACCCATCGGCAGACCGACCTGCCCTGCTGTCAGATTTTCAGAAATAATCAGCGGCAGGCTGATGGTCTGGCCGTCATAGCTAAAGGCGATGTTCGCGCCCGCGTTAACGCCAAGCTTCGCGGCATCCGCCGGGTTGAGCTTGATGTAAGGCTGCGGCATACGGGTCTGGAAGACCGGTGAACGCTGGGACAGCTCGTCGCTACCGAACAGGTGGTAGTACGGGGCAATACGCCAGCTACCGTCCTGCGCCTGGAAGCTCGCCGGTACGGTGGTGAAGAAGTCCAGACCGGTTTCGGAAGCTTCAATCAGACGCACGCCCGGATCGCCGTGGCGCAGGGAGCCGCCCACTTCAGCCTGGAACTTGTTCCACGCCTGCGGGGAGTTCCAGCCCGGAGCCCATGCGAACGGGATTTGCGAACGCGGGGCAGACGGCTGGTTGTTCCCTTCCATGGAGAAGGCGAACATGGTGTCTTTATCCTGCGGCTGGCGCGGTTCGTGCACGCTGATATTGGCGCGCATAGCGGTACGGCCGCTGTAGCGGTGCGGTTCACGCGCCAGCTTCTGGCCGCGGATGCGGAAGCTGGCTTCAGGTGCGGCATCTTTAATGCCTGCCAGCTGAGGCAGTTTTTCCACCACCGCGTCGATAACGTGGTCGAGCTGCGTCCAGTCCACTTCACGGCTCTGCACGGTGCTGTGCAGGGAGTGCAGCCAGCGCCAGCTTTCCAGCATCACGGTGTTGCTGTCGTAGTACGCCGGGTCGTAAACCTGGAAGAAACGCTGCGCGCGGCCTTCGTTGTTGATAACGGTACCGTCGCTTTCTGCGAAGCTTGCCGCAGAGAGCACCAGATGCGCTTTGTCCATGATCGCGGTGCGCTGATGGTCAATCACCATCACCAGCGGCGCTTTGGAGAGCGCGGCGTCAACGCGAGCGGCAGACGCGTGGCGGTGCAGATCGTTTTCCAGCACCACAACGGCGTCAGCGGCACCGGATTCCAGTTCGCTTAACGCTTCTTCCAGCGAGCCGCCGCCAATCATGCCCAGACCGATGCTGTTTACCGCACGGGCAATCATGGTCACGCCAACGTCTGCACCGCGGCCTTTCAGGGCTTTGGCAACGTTCGCGGCGGCCTGAATGATTTCAGCGCTACCGGCGTTGGTTCCGGAGATAATCAGCGGTTTCTTTGCACCTGCGAGGGCCTGAACAATCACGTCGACCTTGTTTTGCAGGTCGCGATCCAGTTCAACGGCCGGTGAGCTGTTGTCCAGCGCGTGGGCAATGGCAAAGCCGAGGCGCGCCTGATCTTCAACCGGCGCGCAGTAGGTCCACGCGGCGATATCGTCCAGACGGGTGTTGTCGACGTTCGTTACAAACAGAGGGTGCTTCGCGCGCTGGCCGATGTTGAGGATTGCCGCAATTTGCCAGTCAGCCACTTTCTGCGCCGCTGCCATTTCACGTGCTTTACCCTTCACCGCCTGACGAACCGCCAGGGCCGCGCGGGCGCCGGTTTGCGTCAGGTCTTCACCCAGCACCAGGACCGCATCATAGGATTCAATTTCACGCAGCGCAGGGGTATGGATACCGCCTTCACGCAGCACTTTCAGTACCAGCTGCAGACGTTCCTGCTCGCCCTGGGCGATACCGGTATAGAAGTTTTCCGCCCCGACCAGCTCGCGCAGCGCGAAGTTGCTTTCGATACTGGCGCGCGGGGAGCCGATGCCGATCACTTTCTTCGACTGGCGCAGAATATCTGCCGCGCCCTGCATCGCCTGTTCAGCGTTCAGGGTAATAACGTCGTCGCCACGGCGCTGAACCGGCTGACGCGGACGGTCTTTCAGGTTCACATAGCCATAGCCGAAACGACCGCGGTCGCACAGGAAATAGTGGTTTACGGTACCGTTGTAACGGTTTTCGATACGACGCAGTTCGCCGTAGCGCTCACCCGGGCTGGTGTTACAGCCGAGGGAACACTGCTGGCAGATGCTTGGCGCAAACTGCATGTCCCATTTACGGTTGTAACGCTCGGAGTGGGTTTTATCCGTGAAGACGCCGGTCGGGCAGATTTCGACCAGGTTACCGGAGAATTCGCTTTCCAGCACGCCGTCTTCCGGACGACCGAAGTAGACGTTGTCATGCGCGCCATACACGCCCAGATCCTGACCGTCTGCATAGTCTTTGTAGTAACGCACGCAGCGATAGCAGGCGATGCAGCGGTTCATTTCGTGAGAGATGAACGGCCCCAAATCCTGGTTACGGTGGGTACGCTTGGTAAAGCGATAGCGACGGAAGCTGTGACCGGTCATCACGGTCATATCCTGAAGGTGGCAGTTACCGCCCTCTTCACAAACAGGACAGTCGTGCGGGTGGTTGGTCATCAACCACTCCACCACGCTTTCGCGGAACTGTTTGGCTTCTTCGTCATCAATCGAAATAAAGGTGCCTTCGGTGGCTGGCGTCATACAGGACATCACCAGGCGACCACGCGTGTCTTCCGCGTTTTGATATTGCTTCACCGCACACTGGCGGCAAGCACCGACGCTGCCCAGCGCCGGATGCCAGCAAAAGTACGGAATATCGAGGCCAAGAGACAGACAAGCTTCCAGCAGGTTGTCCGCCCCGTTGACTTCGTATTCTTTGCCGTCTACATGAATCGTAGCCATTAGCATGCTTCCAGTTGGCTCGGTCGAAACCGAGCGTTAATCAAAATTCTTGTCGTTACCAGCGCGCTTTCAGCAGGTTCGGCTGAATACCATTGATCGAATGGGTATTGCTGAACGGCTGCTTGATGCCTGCTTCGAATTCGTCGCGGAAATATTTAATCGCGCTCTGCAGCGGCTCGACGGCACCCGGTGCGTGGGCGCAGAAGGTTTTACCCGGGCCTAAGAATCGACACAGTTGCTCAAGCGTCTCGATATCGCCAGGCTGGCCTTCGCCACGTTCGATTGCGCGCAGGATCTTCACGCTCCACGGCAGACCATCACGGCACGGTGTACACCAGCCGCAGGACTCGCGAGCGAAGAACTCTTCCAGGTTACGCACCAGCGATACCATGCCGATCTCGTGGTCGACGGCCATCGCCAGCGCCGTACCCAGACGGCTGCCTGCTTTACCAATGCTTTCGAATTCCATCGGCAGATCAAGGTGGGCTTCGGTCAGGAAGTCTGTCCCTGCCCCACCCGGCTGCCAGGCTTTGAATTTCAGGCCATCGCGCATGCCGCCGGCGTAGTCTTCAAGAATTTCGCGTGCGGTGGTACCGAACGGCAGTTCCCAGACGCCAGGGTTCTTCACGCGACCGGAGAAGCCCATCAGCTTGGTACCGGCATCTTTGCTTGAGGAGATGCCCTGATACCACTCCACGCCGTTGGCGAGGATAGCCGGGACGTTACACAGGGTTTCGACGTTGTTTACGCAGGTCGGTTTACCCCACACGCCGGAGCTTGCCGGGAACGGTGGCTTGGAACGCGGGTTCGCACGGCGGCCTTCCAGGGAGTTAATCAGCGCAGTTTCTTCACCGCAGATGTAACGCCCGGCACCGGTGTGCACGAACAGTTCGAAGTCAAACCCGGTACCCAGGATGTTTTTACCCAGAAGGCCGGCTTCGGTGGCTTCGGCAATCGCGCGACGCAGGTTTTCTGCCGCTTCGATGTACTCACCGCGCAGGAAGATGTAGCCACGGTACGCTTTCAGCGCAAACGCGGAGATCAGCATGCCTTCCACCAGCAGGTGCGGCAGCTGCTCCATCAGCAGGCGGTCTTTATAGGTGCCTGGCTCCATTTCATCGGCGTTACACAGCAGGTAACGGATGTTCATGGATTCGTCTTTCGGCATCAGGCTCCACTTCAGACCGGTGGAGAAGCCCGCACCGCCGCGGCCTTTCAGGCCGGAATCTTTCACCGCATTAACGATGTCGTCCGGCGCCATGCCGCCGAGGGCTTTACGCGCACCGGCATAGCCGTTTTTGCTCTGGTATTCGTCGAGCCATACCGGCTGTTTGTCATCGCGCAGACGCCAGGTCAGCGGATGCGTCTCAGCAGTACGAATTACAGTTTTCATTTGTACTGCTCCAGCAGGTCAGGAATCGCTTCCGGCGTCAGATGGCTGTGAGTGTCCTCATCAATCATCATGGTCGGCCCCTTGTCGCAGTTACCCAGGCAGCAGGTTGGCAGCAGAGTAAAGCGTCCATCGAACGTGGTCTGTCCCGGCTTGATATTGAGCTTTTTCTCAATCGCAGCCTGAATGCCCTGATAGCCGGTAATGTGGCAGACGACGCTGTCACAGTAGCGGATCACATGGCGGCCTACCGGCTGACGGAAGATCTGGCTGTAGAACGTAGCTACGCCCTCTACGTCACTTGCCGGAATGCCCAGCACTTTTGCGATCTCGTAAATCGCCCCATCCGGCACCCAACCACGCTGTTTCTGTACGATTTTCAGCGCTTCAATGGACGCCGCACGCGGGTCTTCGTAGTGGTGCATCTCGTGCTCAATGGCGGCACGCTCTGCTTCACTCAGCTCAAAAGCCTCGGTTTGTGGTTGTTGATTCTCGTGCATAATTAGCGGTCCACATCTGACATAACAAAATCGATACTACCCAGATACACAATCAGGTCAGAGACCAGACTGCCGCGGATGGCGGACGGGATCTGCTGCAGGTGCGCAAAGCTCGGCGTACGCACGCGGGTACGGTAGCTCATGGTGCTGCCGTCGCTGGTCAGGTAGTAACTGTTAATCCCCTTGGTCGCTTCAATCATCTGGAAGGATTCTTGCGCCGGCATGACCGGGCCCCAGGAAACCTGCAGGAAGTGGGTGATCAGGGTTTCGATATGCTGCAGCGTGCGCTCTTTCGGCGGCGGCGTCGTCAGCGGGTGATCCGCCTTGAACGGGCCTTCCGGCATGTTGTTGAGGCACTGCTCAAGGATGCGCAGACTCTGGCGCAGCTCTTCCACTTTCAGCATCACGCGGGTGTAGCAGTCGGAAACACCGCCGCCAACCGGGACTTCAAAGTCGAAGTTCTCGTAGCCTGAGTAAGGACGGGCTTTACGCACGTCGAAATCAATACCGGTCGCGCGCAGGCCAGCACCTGTGGTCCCCCACTCCAGCGCTTCTTTCGCGCCGTAGGCAGCAACGCCCTGGGAACGGCCTTTCAGGATGGTGTTGCGCAGCGCGGCTTTCTCGTAAGACGCCAGACGCTTCGGCATCCAGTCGAGGAATTCACGCAGCAGGCGGTCCCAGCCGCGCGGCAGATCGTGCGCCACACCGCCAATACGGAACCAGGCCGGGTGCATACGGAAGCCGGTAATCGCTTCCACCAGATCGTAGATTTTCTGACGATCGGTAAAGGCGAAGAAGACCGGGGTCATCGCGCCCACGTCCTGAATGAACGTGGAGATGTACAGCAGGTGGCTGTTAATACGGAACAGTTCAGACAGCATCACGCGAATCACGTTAACGCGATCCGGTACGGTGATACCTGCCAGTTTCTCAACGGCCAGCACGTAAGGCATTTCGTTTACGCAGCCGCCGAGGTACTCGATACGGTCGGTATACGGAATGTAGCTGTGCCAGGACTGACGCTCGCCCATCTTCTCAGCACCACGGTGGTGGTAGCCGATGTCAGGGACGCAGTCGACAATCTCTTCGCCGTCAAGCTGAAGAATTATACGGAATGCACCGTGCGCAGACGGGTGGTTCGGACCGAGGTTGAGGAACATGAAGTCCTCGTTTTCAGTACCGCGCTTCATGCCCCAGTCTTCCGGCTTGAAGGTCAGCGCTTCCATCTCCAGATCCTGCTTGGCTTTGGTCAGCTCAAACGGATCGAATTCGGTCGCACGTGCCGGGTAGTCTTTACGCAGCGGGTGGCCGGTCCAGGTCTGCGGCATCATGATGCGCGTCAGGTGCGGGTGGCCGTCGAAGGTCATGCCGAACATTTCCCAGGTTTCACGCTCATACCAGTTAGCGTTCGGGAAAAGTTTGGTGATCGTCGGCAGATGCATGTCGTTTTCAGACAATGCCACCTTGAGCATGATATCCGTGTTGCGGTCTATTGAGATCAGGTGGTAGAAAACGGAAAAATCCGCAGCAGGGAGACCCTGGCGGTGCGTTCTCAGACGTTCGTCCATGCCGTGTAAGTCAAACAGCATGACGTAAGGTTTTGGCAATTTCTTGAGGAAATCGACAACTTCCAGCAATTGTTCACGCTTCACCCAAACAACGGGTACCCCGGTGCGGGTCGCCTGAACGGTAAAGGCATCCGGCCCAAAACGGTTGCGCAGTTCGCCAATAACGGGGTCATCAAGATGATCCCGGGTCTGCCAGGCGGCTTCTTGCGCGGTTAAGTCGGTCATATTGTTCACCATTGCAAATGGTCCGTGGTGACTGTTAAGCCTGGCTTCGCGCTATTTGAGTAGTGATATGCGAAGGTTTTCTCCAGGCCTACAGGCGCAAATTAAATTTCGTCAGGCGTACGCAGGTTGGTGACGGCAATACGTTCACCACGTTTACGCTCGCGCTCGGACTGCATGTTCGCGCGATAGACACCCTGATCGCCAACAACCCATGAGAGTGGGCGACGTTCTTTACCGATAGACTCCTGCAGCAGCATCAGCGCCTGCATATAGGCTTCTGGGCGCGGCGGGCAGCCCGGGATGTAAACATCCACCGGAATGAACTTATCAACGCCCTGCACAACGGAATAAATGTCGTACATACCGCCGGAGTTTGCACATGCGCCCATGGAGATAACCCATTTTGGCTCCAGCATCTGGTCATACAGACGCTGAATAACAGGCGCCATTTTGGTAAAGCAGGTACCGGCCACCACCATCAGGTCAGCCTGACGCGGGGAAGCACGCAGTACCTCGGCCCCAAAACGCGCAACGTCATGCACCGCAGTGAATGACGTCACCATTTCAACGTAGCAGCAAGAAAGGCCAAAGTTGTATGGCCAGATGGAGTTCTTACGACCCCAGTTGACCATATCGTGCATGGCATGTTCGAGTTTGCCCATGTACACGCTTTTGTTGACTTCTTGCTCCAGGGGGTCGGTTACGATCTCCTGTTTTTGCAGGGGGTAACGGTCATTCTCACCGTTAGGATCTATGCGGGTGAGCGTATAATCCATCTTATTGCCTCGCTGTTACTGCTGACGATTAGAGATACTGTTTTCCGGGTTGATGTGTTCACGACGTGAACGCGCAGGCGTCCAGTCAAGCGCGCCAATACGCACCAGATAAACCAGACCGGCCAGTAGCACTAAAATGAAAATTGCGGCCTCGACAAAGCCCACCCAACCACTTTCGCGAATGGAGGTCGACCATGCGAACAGGTAGAGCGCTTCCACGTCAAAGATGACGAAGAACATCGCTACCAGATAGAACTTGGCAGACAGGCGTAAGCGAGCGGAACCTACTGAATCAATACCTGATTCGAAAGGTGTGTTTTTGTGCCTTGCACGGGCGCGACCGCCCAGGAACCAGCCGCCGACTAACATCAGGCAGCACAGGCCAATGGCTACAATAAGAAAGATTGCGAATGCCCAGTGATGAGCGATGACTTCTGTGGATGTTGACATACTCATTGCTTACTCATCAAAAGTGATACCGACGACACTGCTCTTGCTGGCAGATGGGCATCACATCGATTCATGGGGAGGAACAAATAACCTTACACTAACTGTCTGAAATGAGACGTAGACAGCAAAATGATGGGGTTTTTTACTCCTTTCTATAACCTATTGTCAACTTTAACAAAGGTTTCTTCACATTAAATTACATCGAGCGATTCTCATTAACATTTGGTGCCCTTTAACCCTGGTGGTTACCTGACTTTTCGTCAAATGCATGTTGTTGAATCGTGTCCGTTTTGGAAGTAAAAAAAATAACCCTCCTATTTTGACAGGATTTGCCAACGATTCCTCCCCCCAAATAGGAGTATTTTCTTGATCTGAGACACGCTTTTGTTAATTCACCCAAAAAACCGGCAACATATTTGCTGCTTTTTTAACATCAAGGGGTTATGGATGAAGTTAGAACGGAAAGTGAACAAGATTTAAGCAGAAGCATTTATTCCCTTGATATGTATGTTTTATTTATGAAAACCCTGTAACGAAAGAGGATAATAATGGCAAAAAAAAGCCACTGCGTGCGAAAACGGCACGAGTGGCTTTTTTTTACACTTACAATTTGTTACCAGAATTTTGAGCTTTTGATCACTCAAAGTCACCTTCAACGATCAGGGAATCATCCCCCCCTTCGGAGGTAACATGCTCGAACTGCCATGGGTTATGGTAATTTTCCATCGCCTCAAACACCACCTTCGCCAGCTCGTTATGACTGGACGCGTTATGGCAAAGCAGATACTCGGTATCCGGCAGCGCTGGGAGACCATCAGATTTACCGAGAACGCGCAGATCGGGGCTCATCATCTCTACCGGACGGGCCGTTACGCCAAGACCCGCTTTCACGGCGGCACGCACCGCGGGCAGCGTGGACGCCACATAGGCCAGACGCCACGGAATGTTGGCTTCATTTAACGCCGTAAGCACCATATCCCGGAAAGGACTCGGATCGTCCAGTAAAACCAGCGGTACGGGTTCCCCTTTTTGCAACACGTATTCCGCTGCGCAATACCAGTGCGTTGGCGATGTGCGCAAGGTCAGACAATCAAACTGTCCGGGACGATGCGTCGTGACCACCAGGTCGACCTTGTTCTCATTTAACATCTCAACCATAAAGGCATTACGTTTTACGCTCACATCCAGCGCAAGCTTCGGATAAACCGAGCTAATTCGGTTGAGAAGAAACGGCAATATTGTATCCGCTGACTCATCAGATGCCCCTAAGGTTAACACCCCCTGAAGGTTGCTAAACATTAATGACATACATGCTTCATCATTAAAGCGAAGAATTTTCCTGGCATAACCCAGTAGCTGAATACCGTGTTCCGTTAAGAGCTTATTACGCCCGTGACGGGCAAAAAGCTCTTTCCCAACCAGTTGCTCCAGCCGCTGCATTTGCTGGCTAACGGCGGACTGAGTTCGGCAGACGGCGGCAGCAGCTGCTGCAAAAGTGTTGAGATCGGCGACCGCAACAAACGTTCTCAGCAGATCGAGGTCGAGATTCATTATCGGACGATTTGCATTTATCATATCTATTCACTTTCAGGTTGCTCGTGCGGAGCTGCCCGGGTTGAAGCTGTGTGTAACAGTTAAGCAATTCCTTCTGAAGGTTTTCCCTCGCATCCCGGCCCGGCAGACTGCCTGACAGATAGTTATTGTGCTGCTTTATATCAACAGTCAGAAAGCACGTTTCATGACGTTATTTTTATTCTCTTAAACGTTCAGGATATTTAGATGTTCGCAGGGTTATGTAAATTACATTAAAGGCGTAACACTTTTTCTGCCATCTTTTTCGCAGCGCTGTCAACGTAGCAGGAGATGTTTGACACATTCCAGCCAGAGATAACTCCAACAATAACAATCAATTAAATCGAAAAATCAGTTTCAAAAATGCAAAACCACTGCATCTTTCTACTGCTTTCCGTATAGACATCTTAACCCAAATCCACTTTATTTATAAGTCTTATTGCAATATTCAGGATTAAAGAGGTTTGTTAAGCTTCTAAACTAATTTTATTAGAATTAACTAAAGTTGCATTTTGTTGGTTAATAATAAATAAATTTTAATTTAGATTATGGTCATTCATTAATAACACTTAACATTAATTTCACATGATTAACTTTTAGCCGCTCCGGGCTATTACTGCAAGGTCCCTTCAACACTCAGGTTTTACGAAATGTCACCCAGCGTAACTTCTGCTTGTTGTCTGCGCGTTTTTTATTTTCCATCAGAACAATATACACAATTCACATTAATTCGCAGTACAATCAACCATTATTTTTGGTTTGTACATTACGTTAAGGCAGTGAAAGCGTCAGTCAATAGTTAAAAAGATTCATCACAATTTCGCTATGAGCACAAAATCTTCTTCTGCACACCCTTCAAAACGAAGCGTGGGGGGAGTACATTATTCCGTGCTGACTTCCACGGCAGGGAGTGGCAATAATAGCGAAAAGGTTAAAGGTTCATGTCCCCTATCGAAAAATCCAGCAAGCTAGATAACGTCTGTTATGACATCCGTGGCCCGGTTCTGAAAGAGGCAAAACGCCTTGAAGAAGAAGGCAACAAGGTTCTGAAGCTCAACATCGGCAACCCCGCGCCATTTGGTTTTGAAGCGCCGGATGAAATTCTGGTTGATGTGATCCGCAACCTGCCTACGGCACAAGGCTATTGTGACTCAAAGGGACTTTACTCCGCCCGTAAAGCCATTATGCAGCACTACCAGGCGCGCGGTATGCGTGACGTTACCGTCGAAGATATCTATATCGGCAACGGCGTCTCCGAACTTATCGTTCAGGCCATGCAGGCGCTGCTGAACAGCGGTGACGAAATGCTGGTTCCCGCGCCGGACTATCCGCTGTGGACCGCTGCCGTATCGCTCTCCAGCGGTAAAGCGGTACATTATCTTTGCGACGAATCCTCTGACTGGTTCCCGGATCTGGACGACATTCGCGCGAAAATCACGCCTCGCACGCGTGGGATTGTGATCATCAACCCGAACAACCCGACGGGCGCGGTCTATTCAAAAGAGCTGCTGATGGAGATTGTGGAGATCGCCCGCCAGCACAACCTGATCATCTTCGCTGACGAAATCTACGACAAGATCCTGTACGACGCGGCGCAGCACCACTCTATCGCCGCGCTGGCGCCCGACCTGCTGACCGTCACCTTTAACGGACTGTCTAAAACCTACCGCGTGGCCGGTTTCCGTCAGGGCTGGATGGTGCTGAACGGCCCGAAAAAGCACGCAAAAGGCTATATTGAAGGGCTTGAGATGCTGGCGTCGATGCGTCTTTGCGCCAACGTGCCTGCGCAGCACGCGATCCAGACGGCGCTGGGCGGCTACCAGAGCATCAGCGAGTTTATCGTCCCTGGCGGTCGCCTGTACGAACAGCGTAACCGCGCATGGGAACTGATCAACGATATCCCGGGCGTCTCCTGCGTGAAGCCGAACGGGGCGCTGTATATGTTCCCGAAAATTGACGCGAAGCGCTTCAATATCCACGACGATCAGAAAATGGTGCTCGATTTCCTGTTGCAGGAAAAAGTGCTGCTGGTTCAGGGGACGGCGTTTAACTGGCCGTGGCCGGACCACGTGCGTATCGTGACCCTGCCACGTGAAGACGATCTCGAAATGGCTATCAGCCGCTTCGGGCGATTCCTCTCTGGATACCATCAGTAATCTTAAAATCAGGCTACTTCGGTAGCCTGATTTGCATCTTCCCTCCCCTCCCCGCACAATGAAGTTCTGTCGCAGTGAAGACAAAAGGTAACCTATGAGTCAGAGCCATTTCTTTGCCCACCTCTCCCGCCTGAAACTGATCAACCGCTGGCCGCTGATGCGCAACGTGCGTACAGAGAACGTGTCTGAGCATAGCCTGCAGGTTGCTATGGTTGCTCATGCGCTGGCTGCCATTAAGAATCGCAAATTTAACGGGCAGGTGAATGCCGAGCGCATCGCTTTGCTGGCGATGTACCACGACGCATCAGAGGTGCTGACCGGCGACCTGCCTACGCCAGTGAAATATTTCAATTCTCAGATTGCTCAGGAATATAAGGCTATCGAGAAGATTGCCCAGCAGAAGCTTATCGAGATGGTGCCCGAAGAGCTGCGCGATATCTTTGAACCGCTCATCGACGAGCATCAGTATACGGAAGATGAAAAGTCGCTGGTCAAGCAGGCCGACGCGCTGTGCGCATATCTGAAGTGTCTGGAAGAGCTGTCTGCGGGCAATAATGAGTTTTTACTGGCGAAAACGCGTCTGGAAAAAACGCTGGAATCCCGCCGCAGCGAAGAGATGGACTACTTCATGCAGGTATTTGTGCCGAGCTTCCATCTATCGCTGGACGAGATTAGCCAGGATTCACCGTTGTAATTTTAGCCGGGTGGAGGCTTCGCCTTACCCGGCCTACGTTTCTGCGCTCACGCTAAAACGGGAATAAAACCGGAATTAACACCACGCACACCACCATCACCAGCACGGTGAACGGCACGCCCAGCTTCACGAAATCGCTGAACTTATAATTCCCCGGCCCCAGCACCAGCGTGTTCACCGGCGATGAAACCGGCGTCATAAACGCCGCGGATGCCGCCATCGCGACCATCATCGCAAACGGGTACGGCGACACGCCCATGGATTTCGCCATCGCCAGCGCAATGGGCGCCATCAGCACCGCCGTCGCGGTATTCGAGATAAATAACCCTATCGTGGCGCACATGACAAACAGACAGACCATCATCATGTACGGTCCATACCCGCCGCCCACGTCCATCAAGCCTTTTACGATCAGATCTACCCCGCCGGTTTTTTGCAGTGCCAGGGCAAAGGGCATCATCCCGACGATAAGAATAATGCTCGGCCAGTGAATGGCTTTATACGCGCTTTCGGCGTCAATGCAGCGGAATTTCCCCATCAGCAGGCAGGCGATAATGGCTGCGACCGGATTAGGGATTTCATCGGTCAGCATCAGCGCCACCATCAGTACCAGACAGAAAATCGCATGGGGCGCCTGGCTGTGCGCCGGGGAGGCATCGCTCTCCTCGACCGGCATGTTGAGCACCACAAAATCACGCCCTTTTTGCCCGAGCTGGCTTATCAGCTTCCAGTTGCCGACCACGAGAAAGATATCGCCCAGCAGGATCGGCTCATCGACGACGGCCCCTTCCATTGCCACGCCATCACGCTTCAGCCCCACTACGTTCAGGCCATAGCGAGTACGGAACCCCATTTCACGCACGGTTTTACCCAGCAGTTCCGATTCCGGTATCAGCGACACTTCGGCCATCCCCACATCCAGCGCCTGGTCGGAGAAATACTCGCCGCGTAGCACCATCGGCTCCAGCAGCTGCTCGCTACAGAACTCTCGCAGATCCACGTCCGCCGTTGACATATCAATCAGCAGGACATCACGCGCGCGGAACTCTGATACCCCGTTCACGTTAACGATCACCCGACGAAAACGACGCCAGCGCTCAACCCCGATCACGTTCGCGCCATAACGCTCGCGCAGCTTAAGGTCGTCGAGCCGCTGGCCGACCATCGGCGAGCCGGGGCGAATGGCCAGACGGCGCGCCCGCCCGGTGAGGCGGTACTCTTTGATCAGATCGCGGAAGGTGCGTCGCTTCCACCCCTCTTTGTTCTTATCCTGTTTGTCGCCTTTGAGGGCAAAACGGGTCAGCAGCATGTAGACCACGCCCATCGCCAGAATCACCAGCCCAAGCGGGGTGACGCTGAAAAAGCTGAAGCCCTGAAACCCTTCACGAATCAGCTCGCTGTTGACAACCAGGTTCGGCGGCGTCGCCACCAGCGTCATCATTCCGCTGATCAAACCGGCAAAGCTCAGGGGCATCATCAGGCGCGACGGCGAACTCTGCATCCGCATTGAAACGCTCAGCACCACCGGGATAAAAATAGCGACCACGCCCGTTGAGCTCATAAACGCCCCCAGTCCGGCGACCGTCAGCATCAGGTAGATCAGCATTTTGGTTTCACTGCTGCCGGCCACCTTAACCAGCCACGCGCCCATGATGGTCGCCACGCCGGTGCGAACAAGGCCGTCGCCGATGATAAACAGGGCAGCTATAAGGATAACGTTGGGGTCGCTGAACCCGGAGAAGGCTTCCGGTAGCGTGAGCGTGCCGCTCAGCACAAACGCGACGATGACAAACAGGGCGACGGCATCCATGCGCACCTTGCCTGTGGCGAAGAGAATAATGGCGATTAAAAGCAGGCTCAGAACCCAGATCAGTTCACCGTTCACAACCTATCCTTGTCAGTGGAAGATGAGAAATTTTGCCATAAAAAAGCCCCAGCAGCGTGGGGCTATATCATGGGATTACATTTTTAGCGAGACGGTTACAACTCCGTCGGGCGCTTTTGACACCGCCAGCGCCGTCAGGGAACGAATCACAAAGTCCGCCTCGTCCAGGCGTGGAGACCCCGCCGGAACGTTAACGGCAATGACGTGGCTACCGGCGTTCAGCCCGGCCAGCACGCCAGCGGCCGCATCTTCCACCACCACACACTCTGCAGGCGCGAAGCCCAGCATTTCTGCACCAAGCAGAAACGCATCCGGCTCCGGCTTGCCGCGTTTAACGCGCTCAGCCGTAATGAACACCTCTGGCTTCGGTAAACCGGCCGCCTTATGGCGGGCATGCGCGACCGGAACAGAGCCGGAGGTGACGATAGCCCACGGGATTTGCGCTTCATTCAGATGCTCAAGCAGTTCGCGCGCCCCGGGCAGCGCGGTAATGCCCTCGGTGTCGGTGGCCTCAATCTGCTCCAGGTATTTGAACTCCGCCTGGATCTCTTCCTCAGAACGCCCCGCTAAAAAGTGCCGCAATGAGGTAATGGCCTGTTTGCCATGGATAAAATTCAGCACGTCCTGGTGGTCGATGCCGTGCCGGTCGGCCCAGTGGCACCACGAGCGTTCCACCACCGGCAGCGAATCCACCAGCGTACCGTCCAGATCAAACAGAAAACCTTTACACTGCACACGCACCTCCGTCAGGCATTAATGATTTGTTGAATTTCGTTGCTGCTTAAATGGTACTGACGCGGGCAGGCGTGCCACGCGCTCAGCATACGTTGATATTTATCCCACATGGGGGTTTGGGCGTTGAAGCCGTGCGTTCCCGCATCAAAATGGGTGTAGCGCCCTTCGGTGTTCACCATAAAGCGAACATAGCTCAGATAGCGCGCTTCCGTCGCGGCATCAAAGCCTAAGAAGGTCACGCGACGTTCGTCAATGGTCTGCTGGTCTTTGAGGTTCGTCCAGGAGACGTGCAGAGCGTGATACATCTCCATAATGTCGATCACGATGCGGCAGGTTTCTTCTTTCAGCTCGCCAAACTCGCGGTCCAGTTCGCGCATTTGCAAACCAAAACCGCGTTCGACGATGGTTTGCAGGCGGCTGTAGCGCGCAGCGTTATCGGGATCAAGCATAGTCATCATCTTGTACTGGTTAGACAAAATCAGACGTTGAGCATGGGTCATTTCCATCTTTCGACTCCTGTAGCGCATTGCACTGTAAAAAAAAGACACGGTAACGGTGTGTTACTGTGCCTTCTTTTGTTAGTCGTTTCGATGATCAATCACAAGTCATCGAGGAATGTTTTATCCAGCTGCTTAAAAGCACGCTTTAACGTGTCCGCCAGCGCCTGGTAATCCGGCTTGCCTTCAACCGGGGCCAGCGCCTGCCCGGCCTCCTCCAGTTTTCCACGCACTTCATAAAACCAGTGTAAAATAGAAGGCGGAAGCGGCGTAATAGAGCGTTTGCCTAACCACCACAGCCCCTGCATCGGCAGGCTTAACGCGAAGAGCGCCGTTGCGACGGCAGGACCAAGCTGCCCACCGAGGGCGATTTGCCAGCACAGGGTAAAGATAGCCACCGGAGGCATAAAGCGAATCGCATAGCGCGTGGCGCGGATCGTGCGATTCTCAATAAACATTGGCGCAAGGCGCTTTTCCATTGGCCACGTCTTTGCGTAATGCTGTCCCCGACGAAACAGACTGAAAAAGCTCACGGATGGGATTTCGGGTGTCGACATGGCTGTACCTCAACTTCACATATAAAAATTAAAATTTTTGTGCAAAACCACAACAGGCTATGACAACGTTCAAAATATTTTGTCATCGCTACCCCGTATCGGGTATTCTGTGCCAGCCTGATAGGGCCGTAGACGAGAAGCGTTAACTCGTCAAATTATCGCATATTATGCCATTGTCTGAAAAATGTTCAAAATGGCTTAAAATCATAGGTATTTCTTCCATCCTGCCAGAATGTTCGTTTGGCATGATGTTAATCATAAACGTCTGGGTCAGCTTGCGTTACGCTTTTAGGCTCATTGACGTTTTTTTAGCCACGTATCAATTATAGGTACTTCCATGTCGAGTAAGTTAGTACTGGTTCTGAACTGCGGTAGCTCTTCACTGAAATTCGCCATCATCGATGCGCTCAACGGTGACGAGTACCTCTCTGGTTTGGCCGAATGTTTCCATCTGCCTGAAGCACGTATCAAGTGGAAAATGGACGGCAGCAAACAAGAAGCGGCTTTAGGTGCAGGCGCCGCTCACAGTGAAGCGCTGAACTTTATCGTTAACACTATTCTGGCACAAAAACCAGAACTGTCTGCTCAGCTGACTGCGATTGGTCACCGTATCGTCCACGGCGGCGAAAAATACACCAGCTCCGTTGTCATCGACGACTCTGTTATCCAGGGCATCAAAGACTCTGCCTCTTTTGCTCCGCTGCATAACCCGGCGCACCTGATCGGTATCGCTGAAGCGCTGAAGTCCTTCCCGAATCTGAAAGACAAAAACGTGGCCGTGTTTGACACCGCGTTCCATCAGACCATGCCGGAAGAGTCTTACCTCTATGCCCTGCCGTACAGCCTGTACAAAGAGCACGGCGTACGTCGCTACGGCGCGCACGGCACCAGCCACTTCTATGTGACTCAGGAAGCCGCAAAAGTCCTGAACAAGCCGGTTGAAGAAGTCAACATCATCACCTGCCACCTGGGCAACGGTGGTTCTGTTTCTGCTATCCGCAACGGTAAATGTGTTGATACCTCTATGGGTCTGACCCCGCTGGAAGGTCTGGTGATGGGTACCCGTTCCGGTGACATCGACCCGGCGATCATCTTCCACCTGCACGACACTCTGGGCATGAGCGTTGACGACATCAACAAAATGCTGACCAAAGAGTCTGGCCTGCTGGGTCTGACCGAAGTCACCAGCGACTGCCGTTACGTTGAAGACAACTACGACAGCAAAGAAGACGCGAAGCGTGCAATGGACGTTTACTGCCACCGCCTGGCGAAGTACATCGGTTCTTACACCGCGCTGATGGATGGTCGTCTGGACGCGGTTATCTTCACCGGTGGCATCGGTGAGAACGCGGCAATGGTACGTGAACTGTCCCTGGGCAAACTGGGCGTTCTGGGCTTCGAAGTCGATCACGAGCGTAACCTGGCTGCCCGCTTCGGCAAGTCTGGCTTCATCAACAAAGAAGGCACCCGCCCGGCTATCGTTATCCCAACTAACGAAGAGCTGGTCATCGCGCAAGACGCGTGCCGCCTGACTGCCTGATTCCACACCGCCAGCAATGCTGGCGGTGCTGTTTTGTAACCCGCCCAACGCGGCGGTAACGAAAGAGGATAAACCGTGTCCCGTACTATTATGCTGATCCCTACCGGAACCAGCGTCGGCCTGACCAGCGTCAGCCTCGGCGTGATCCGCGCTATGGAACGCAAAGGCGTTCGTCTGAGCGTCTTTAAGCCTATTGCCCAGCCTCGTGCCGGTGGCGATGCGCCAGACCAGACCACCACCATCGTGCGTAAGAACTCCAATCTTCCTGCGGCTGAACCGCTGAAGATGAGCCACGTTGAGTCTCTGCTCTCCAGCAACCAGAAAGACGTGCTGATGGAAGAGATCATCGCCAACTACCACGCTAACGCGCAGGACGCGGAAGTGGTGCTGGTTGAAGGCCTGGTCCCGACCCGCAAACACCAGTTTGCCCAGTCCCTGAACTTTGAAATCGCGAAAACCCTGAACGCAGAGATCGTTTTCGTGATGTCTCAGGGTACTGATACCCCAGAGCAGCTGAAAGAGCGTATCGAACTGACGCGCAGCAGCTTCGGCGGCGCGAAAAACACCAGCATCACCGGCGTGATCGTTAACAAACTGAACGCACCGGTTGATGAACAGGGCCGTACGCGTCCTGACCTGTCCGAAATCTTCGACGACTCTTCCAAAGCGAAAGTCATCAAGGTTGACCCGGCTAAGCTGCAGGAATCCAGCCCGCTGCCTGTACTCGGCGCAGTGCCATGGAGCTTCGATCTGATTGCCACCCGTGCAATCGACATGGCGCGTCACCTGAACGCGACCATCGTTAACGAAGGCGATATCAACACCCGCCGCGTGAAGTCCGTGACCTTCTGTGCGCGCAGCATTCCGCACATGCTGGAGCACTTCCGCGCAGGTTCCCTGCTGGTGACCTCCGCAGACCGTCCGGACGTGCTGGTTGCTGCCTGCCTGGCGGCGATGAACGGCGTGGAAATCGGTGCAATCCTGCTGACCGGCGGCTACGAAATGGACGCGCGCATCAGCAAGCTGTGCGAACGTGCGTTCGCGACAGGCCTGCCAGTCTTCATGGTGAACACCAACACCTGGCAGACCTCTCTGAGCCTGCAAAGCTTCAACCTGGAAGTGCCGGTTGATGACCACGAGCGTATCGAGAAAGTTCAGGAATACGTTGCGGGCTACATCGACGCAGACTGGATTGAATCCCTGACGGCGACCTCCGAGCGCAGCCGCCGTCTGTCTCCTCCAGCCTTCCGCTACCAGCTGACCGAACTGGCGCGTAAAGCGGGCAAACGCGTGGTTCTGCCAGAAGGCGACGAGCCACGTACCGTTAAAGCGGCGGCTATCTGTGCAGAGCGCGGCATCGCGACCTGCGTGCTGCTGGGTAACCCGGACGAGATCAACCGCGTTGCGGCGTCTCAGGGCGTTGAGCTGGGCACAGGCATCGAAATCGTTGACCCGGAAGTGGTTCGCGAAAGCTACGTTGCCCGTCTGGTTGAGCTGCGTAAGAACAAGGGCATGACCGAAGCCGTTGCGCGCGAGCAGCTGGAAGACAACGTCGTGCTGGGCACGCTGATGCTGGAGCAGGACGAAGTTGACGGTCTGGTTTCCGGTGCGGTTCACACCACCGCGAACACCATCCGTCCACCGTTGCAGCTGATCAAAACCGCACCGGGCAGCTCGCTGGTCTCCTCCGTGTTCTTCATGCTGCTGCCTGAACAGGTTTACGTTTACGGCGACTGCGCGATCAACCCGGATCCTACCGCAGAACAGCTGGCAGAAATCGCTATCCAGTCTGCGGACTCCGCGACTGCCTTCGGTATTGAACCACGCGTAGCAATGCTCTCCTACTCCACCGGCACCTCTGGTGCAGGTAGCGACGTAGAGAAAGTCCGTGAAGCGACCCGTATTGCGCAGGAAAAACGTCCCGATCTGATGATCGACGGCCCGCTGCAGTACGACGCCGCGGTAATGGCTGACGTGGCGAAATCCAAAGCGCCAAACTCTCCGGTTGCCGGTCGCGCTACCGTGTTCATCTTCCCGGATCTGAACACCGGTAACACCACTTATAAAGCGGTACAGCGTTCTGCCGACCTGATCTCCATCGGGCCAATGCTGCAGGGCATGCGCAAGCCTGTGAACGACCTGTCCCGTGGTGCGCTGGTTGACGATATCGTCTACACCATCGCGCTGACGGCGATTCAGTCTTCGCAGCAGCAGTAATGTTTTGCCGGATGGCGCTTCGCTTATCCGGCCTACAGAACCTTAGGCCCGGTAAGCGCCAGCGCCACCGGGCAACAAAAAGGCGACCACACGGTCGCCTTTTTTTATTACAGCAGCTCCCGCGCCGCCGACACAATGTCATGCGCCGTCAGGCCATACTCTTTTTGCAGGAAGTCCTGTGTGCCCACCTGGCCGTAACGCTCCTTCACGCCCACGCGACGCATCGGCACCGGGCAGGTCTCCACCAGCACTTCCGCCACCGCTGACCCGAGACCGTTGTGAATACTGTGGTTTTCGCAGGTGACGATGCGCCCGGTTTTCTCGGCATAGTTTTTCACCAGCATCCGATCGATAGGCTTCAGGGTAAACATGTCGATGACCGCCGCACTTACCCCCTCCTGTTCAAGCTGGCGCGCCGCCTCCAGCGCTTCCGCCACCATGATGCCGTTGGCAATGAGCGTGATATCGCTTCCCTCGCGCAACACGTTGCCTTTGCCAATGGTGAAGGTTGAGCCCGGCGCATAGACGCTCGGCGCCTGCTTGCGGATGGTGCGCACCCAGTAGAAGCCTTCGAGATCGATAAGCTGGCGCAGCACATCCTCGAACATCACCGCATCGGTAACTTCCAGCACCACCGAATGCGCCAGACCGCGCACGATGCCCATATCCTCGAAGGACATGTGCGTCCCGCCGTTGTGGCAGGCCGTCACGCCCGCATCCGAGGCAATCACCTTCACGTTGTTGCGCTGGTAGTCCAGGGACATAAACAGCTGGTCGAAGCAGCGACGGCTGGCAAACGCGGTGAAAGTGTGCACGAACGGCTTACGGCCGGTGAGCGACAGCCCCGCCGCAGTGCCGATGACGTTGGCCTCCATAATGCCGCAGTTAATCACGTGCTGCGGATAATCGCGCGCTACGCCGTCCATCGCCATTGAGCTCATCAGGTCCGCTTCCAGGGCGATAATCTCGCTGCCGGCCTCAATCTGCTTTGCCACAAAGCCCGCGTAGACTTTGCGCATCTCAACGGCGTCTTTCTGTCCTGCCGGTGCAACCTTAATCATGTGAAGCCTCCAGTTGGCGAATGGTCTCATTGAGGGCCGCTTTGCTCTCCGCGGTCAATCGCAGGTGGTGCGAGTTGCTAAGCTGTTCCAGGTACGGCACCCCCTGCCCTTTGATGCTGTCGAGGATCACCACCCGCGGACGCGCATCGGCCTCCGGTACCCTTGAAGTCACCTTCAGCAGTGCCGGAATGTCGTCCCCTTTGACCGTCACCACGTCAAAGCCAAAGGCGCGGAATTTGCCCTCCAGGTCGAAGGCACAGATGATTTCGTCCAGTTCGCCGTCGAGCTGCTGTTTGTTCCAGTCCACGAACACGGTCAGGTTGTTCAGACGATGGTGAGCGATAAACTGGAACGCTTCCCAGCACTGGCCTTCGTTCAGCTCGCCGTCGCCAACGATGCAGAAGACCCGATTCGGTCGCCCGGCCAGCCTGTGCGAGAGTGCCATACCGCCCGCAATGGAAATCCCCTGCCCCAACGAGCCGGTGGTGGCATCCACGCCGCGCGTTTTCAGGCGGTCCGGGTGGCTGGGCAGACGCGTGCCGTTCTGGTTCAGCGTGCTCAGCTCTTCAACCGGGAAGTAGCCCTTAATCGCCAGGGTGCTGTAGAGCGCCGGGCCTGCATGACCTTTCGACAGCACAAAGTAATCGCGCTCAGGCCAGTCCGGATCCGCCGGGTCGATCTTCATCACGGCGCCGTACAGCACCGCCAGGGTTTCCACCACCGACATGCTGCCGCCGTAGTGCCCAAAGCCCAGCTGCGTCAGAGATTTGAGGGTTTCAAGACGGATCTGACGCGCCAGTTCGGTTATCTCGTTCTCATTCATGATTTGGCTCCGGTATTTTCCTGCGCGTTACTACCCGCAGGTTTGTTTTTCGCGAAGATGTTGTAGGCCACCAGCAGCGCGAACAGCGCCACAACCAGCCCGGTGATGGCAAGCGGTGACAGGAAGCGCGCCAGGTTGCCCAGCACAATCCCGACCGCGCCGAAGTCGGCGTCCGAGAAGGTGGTGTTAGCAAAGCCAATCGCACCCAGTACCGGCAGCAGCAGGACCGGGAGGAAGGTAATCAGCAGGCCGTTAGCAAAGGCGCCTATCATTGCCCCGCGGCGTCCACCGGTGGCGTTACCGAACACGCCCGCCGTTGCGCCGGTGAAGAAGTGCGGCACTACGCCCGGCAGGATCAGCACCCAGCTAAACTGACCGCAGATCAACAACCCCACAATTCCCCCGAGGAAGCTGAACAGGAAGCCAATCAGCACCGCGTTTGGCGCATACGGGTAGACCACCGGGCAGTCCAGCGCCGGACGCGCGTTCGGCACCAGTTTTTCCGAGAAGCCGGTAAAGGCCGGGACGATTTCCGCCAGAATCAGGCGCACGCCCTGCAGGATGATGAACACGCCCGCCGCGAAGGTGATCGCCATGATGATGGCGTACACCAGGTAGTTTTGCCCGCCGCTGAAGGTGGACTCCACGTACTCACGCCCGGCGCTTACCGCCATGATCAGGTAGATAATCATCATGGTCAGGGAGATGGAGATCGAACTGTCGCGCAGGAAGCTGAGGTTCTTCGGCAGGTTCATCTCTTCGGTGGAGCGCGAGCCTTTGCCGACCCTGCTGCCAATCCAGCCGGACAGCACGTAGCCCAGCGTACCGAAATGACCGAAGGCGATCTCATCGTTGCCGGTAATACGCTTCATATAGCGCTGCGCAATCGCCGGGAAAAAGGCCATAATCAGGCCGAGGATCAGCGAACCGGTAAATACCAGCCCTACTCCCTCGAAGCCTGCGACCGTCAGGATCACGCCAATCATGCACGCCATGTAGAAGGTGTGGTGCCCGGTCAGGAAGATGTACTTCAGGCGGGTAAAGCGCGCGACGACAATGTTCGCCACCATGCCGAAGGCCATGATCAGCGCGGTCGAGGCGCCGTATTTTTCCAGCGCGATCGACACAATCGCTTCATTGTTTGGAATAATGCCCTGGATATTAAAAGCGTGCTCAAACATGCCGCCTAACGGGTTTAACGACCCCACCAGCACCGTGGCGCCACCGCCCAATACAATAAAGCCGAGAATCGTTTTAATTGTGCCTTTTACGACATCAGAAAACGCTTTTTTCTGCGCGACCAGACCAATTAACGCAATTAAACCCACCAGCACCGAAGGGACTTTTAAAATATCGACAACGAAATTCAGCGTTTCAAGGATAAACATATCCACCTCGCCTTATCAGGGTTATTGTCTGTCGAACCAGGCGCGCAGCTGCGCTTCGAGTTCGTTGATATCAATGATGTTGTTAATCACCACCAGCTGGCTTTCCGGCACGCTGGCGCTGGCCGCAATGTCTTTCGCCATCACGAACAGGTCCGCCGCGCCCGGCGTGGCGGAGGAGAGATCGGAGTGTTCAACCTCGGCCTCAATGCCCAGCTTTTTAAGCACCTTTTTAATGTTCATTTCGACCATAAAACTGCTGCCCAGGCCAGAACCGCAAATAGCCATGATTTTCATTGTTGTCCCCTTATTTTGAGTAGAGCACGCCCCATCACGCTGGCGCGTAATGTTGTGAATAATCGGATTAAAAATTTAAATCAGAAGCGGTCAATAATGGTTTTAATGTCCTCCAGGGTATTCGCCTGATGTAATTTCTCCATATCTTCGTCGCTGGAAAATAATTCAGCGAGCGCGGATATCATTTCGATATGGCTATGTTTATCCGGTGCCGCGAGCATAATAATCAGATCGACAGGGTCAAACTCTCCGGCACCAAAAGAGACGCCCTGTTTTAGTTTTAGTAATGACAAACCCAGTCCTTTGGCGCCTTCCTCCGGCCGCGCATGCGGCATGGCTAGCCCTGGTGCCAGCACATAATAGGGTCCTAACGTATGGTGCTGCTGAATGATTGCCGTCACGTATTCCGGTGCAATCACCTGCAGATCCAGCAGCGGTTTCGCGCATATCTCCAGCGCCTGTGGCCAGCTTTCCACGCTATCCTGCAGCGTGATGGTTGTATCATATATCCACTTTTTGAGCATTTTCCCTCCCGCCAAACGCTAAAGATGGGCAAACTTTATTCAACCCATCAATCATTGACTGCGATCGCGATCACAAAGATAGCGCTACCAATTACCAACATGCAGAAATGTGATAGCGCTATCAAAATGTAATCATGGTGTGAAATCACAGCAAAAAAAGGGATTTAAGGCGTATACTGCCTGTCACCTGAAATGAAGGAAAAAAGAACGCGTCTGGTCAGCAGGAAGGTGTATGTCTTTAACCCGAAAACGGCGCAGTACCGGAAAAGTCACGCTCGCTGATGTCGCGCAGCTTGCCGGAGTCGGCACGATGACCGTCTCCCGTGCGCTCCGCACGCCCGAACAGGTTTCCGATAAACTGCGTGAAAAAATTGAAGCTGCGGTGCAGGAGCTGGGCTATATGCCCAATCTCGCCGCCAGCGCACTGGCATCCGCGTCCTCATGGACGATTGCGATGGTTGTTCCCAACCTTTCCGAAGCCGGTTGCTCTGAAATGTTTGCGGGCCTACAGCAGGTGCTGCAGCCCGCCGGATACCAGATTATGCTGGCAGAGTCCCAGCATCGGCTTGAGCAGGAAGAGAAGCTGCTTGAGACCCTGCTGGCGTCAAATATCGCCGCCGCGATTTTGCTCAGCGTCGAGCACACCGACACCGTTCGCCACTGGCTGAAAAACGCCTCGATTCCGGTAATGGAGATGGGTGCGATGCGCGCCGATCCGATCGATATGAATATCGGGATCGATAACGTGGCGGCCATGTACGAGCTGACGGAAATGGTGATTAGGCGCGGCTACCAGAATATCGGCCTGCTGTGCGCCAACCAGGAGCAGTGGATTTTCCAGCAGCATTTGCAGGGCTGGTACAAGGCGATGCTGCGCCATCATCTGTCGCCGAACCGGGTGATTAACGCGGCGATGCCGCCGAGCTTCTCGACCGGCGCGGCACAGCTGCCAGAGTTCTTGCTGGCGTGGCCGGAGCTGGATGCGCTGGTGTGCGTATCAGACGAGCTGGCCTGCGGCGCGCTGTATGAGTGTCAGCGTCGACGCATTAAAGTGCCGGACGATCTGGCTGTCGTGGGCTTTGGCGATAGCGACGTGAGCCGCGTCTGCCAGCCGCCGCTGACGACGATGGCGGTACCGCATCGAAAGATTGGGATTGAGGCAGGTAAAGCGCTACTGGAACGTCTGAATGACGGAGACTGGCGCGACCAAAAAACCATCGCGTCCAGCCTGTGCCTGCGGGAAAGCTGTTAAGGCTTACTCAGCCTCTTCCTCTTTTTCCGCTTTGTTTTCCGGCTTAGCGGATTCGTTTTTGGCGTTGCGGGTCATCCACAGCGCCAGCGCTTTTAACGAATCCGGCGTGAACTCGTCGCAGCGGGCGGTAATCTCTTCCGGCGTCATCCAGCAGACTTCGCTCACTTCCTCTTCCTGCAGGGCGAAAGGCCCATGGGAAACGCAGCTAAACAGTCCACCCCAGACGCGGCAATGTTCGTCTTCGAAATAGAACTGCCCGTGCTCGGCAAACGGCACCCCGGCGATACCTAACTCTTCTTCCGCTTCACGACGTGCGGAATCCAGCAGCACTTCATCGGCCTGCACGACGCCGCCTGCGGTGGCATCAAGCATGCCCGGAAGAAAATCTTTGGTGTCCGTGCGGCGCTGGACCAGAATCTTGCCCATGCCGTCATGCACAACGATGTACGTTGCACGGTGACGCAGGCGCTCTGCACGCATTTGTTCGCGGCTCGCCTGCGCGATCACTTCATTTTCTTCGCTGACAATGTCAACCCATTCAGTACTTGCCAAATGATTCTGCTCCACCATCGGGAAACCTTCTCGTCTAAGCGCTCTTTCGGCGCGTTTGCAGTTGTGGTGTAACTTACGGATTAATCGCTACCTGCGCAATAACTTGCTGATCATTAAGTGCGATAACGCTCAGGGTATTTCCATCCAGCAGGCCATAGCTCGCAGGATATCCGCCTTTCGGGATGCTGACCGACCCCGGATTAAAGTGATAAATCTCACCGCGTTTTTCAGCCACCGGAATATGAGTATGGCCGTAAACCAGGACATCGCCAGCCGCGAGCGCCGGGAGATTATCCGGGCCGAAAAGGTGTCCATGGGTCAGAAACAGGCGGCTGTTTTCCAGCAGAACCTGTTGCCATGGCGCGGTAAGGGGAAAATGCAGCAGCATCTGGTCGACTTCGCTGTCGCAATTACCGCGAACGGCGATAATGCGCGAGGCAAACGGGTTAAGCTTTTCCGCCACCTGCGCCGGGGCATAGCCTTCCGGCAGCGCATTACGCGGACCATGATTTAACACATCCCCCAGAATCACCAGCCATTGGGCCCCGCTTTGCGAAAACAGAGAAAGCACTCGCTCGGTCGCGGGCAGCGATCCATGGATATCTGACGCAAACATCAGTTTCATCCGTCACTCCCTGGTAAAAAAACTCCCCTTATCATACCTGAAGCGTCAGGGCTTATCAGCCCGCGCGCTTAGCGGAGAGTGCCACATAGCGCTGTACGGAGGCTCGCTGCCACTGGAACGCCGCATAGTCCACCAGCAGTTGAGGGACCTCATCGCCGTTGAGGATCAAACGGTTCAGCATCAGCGCCAGATCGGTATCGGCAATACACCATTCACCGAACAGGTTCGGGTTGCCGTGAGCGAGCAGCGAGGCTGCAGTTTCAATCAGCTTTTGCGCGCTGTCGACGCCTTCTGCGCTGAGCGCTGGCTTTTTCACACCGGCAAACACGACATCCGTGGAGCGCTCGACGCGAATCGGCACCAGGTCGCTACGCAGCCACGCCTGGATCTGCCGGGCTCGGGCGCGCTTTTGCAGATCGTGAGGATAGATGCGCTCCCACTCCGGCGGCGCAAAACGATCTTCCAGATATTCATCGATCGCCGAGGATTCGCTCAGTGCAAAACCATCCAGTTCCAGCACCGGCACGCGTCGCGTCAGGTCGTAACCCTGCCACTGGGGTTTGAGGTGTTCACCACCGTCGAGATCGACGGTCTTCAGCGTAAAAGAGAGCCCCTTTTCGGCCAGCGCGACGTAAACGCTCATAACATAGGGAGAAAAGAAATTTGCATCGGACCACAACGTAATTACGGGCTGGTTCATAACATCCTCATCGGCTGATCGGTTTTTACTCAACATATAATCTCTTTGCTTCGCTGTCACTTGATGAAAACTCACGATTTACAACAAGCACCTATACTCATTTGTCATGGCACCACTATTCGCATGGACAGGAGTTGAGAATGATTGACCTTTATTACGCCCCTACCCCAAATGGCCACAAGATCACCCTCTTTCTCGAAGAAGCCGAACTGGATTACAGAATCATCCGCGTGGATATCAGCAAAGGCGAACAGTTCAACCCTGTGTTTTTGGCTATCTCGCCCAACAATAAAATTCCGGCCATTATTGATAGCCAGCCGGCGGACGGAGGCAGGCCGTTAAGCCTGTTTGAATCCGGTGAAATTTTGCTTTATCTGGCAGAGAAAACCGGCAAGCTGCTGAGCGGTGAACTGCGCGAGCGTCACCACACTCTGCAGTGGCTTTTCTGGCAGTCAAGCGGCTTTGGGCCGATGCTGGGGCAGAACCACCACTTCACCGCCTTCGCGCCGCAGACTATTCCCTACGCCATTGAGCGATATCAGGTTGAAACCCAGCGTCTTTACGGCGTTCTGAACCAGCGGCTGGAGAAAACGCCGTGGCTCGGGGGCGACCATTACAGCATTGCCGATATCGCCTGCTGGCCGTGGGTAAATACGCATGATAAACACCGGATTGACTTAGCGTCTTACCCGGCGGTGAACAACTGGTTTGAGCGTATCCGGACCCGCCCGGCCACCGAACGCGCAATGCAAAAAATCCAGCAGGTTTAATCACCTATGAGGCTGGGTGGCTGAGAGGCTCTCATGTATTATGGGCGGGAAATACTGACACGGAGAAGACCTGCAATGTCACAGCCAGACGCTATTATTCGTATAAAAAATTTACGCTTGCGCACGTTCATTGGTATCAAAGAGGAAGAGATTGCCAACCGTCAGGATATTGTCATTAATGTGGTGATTCACTACCCGGCAGACAAAGCGCGGGCCAGCGAAGACATCAATGACGCGCTGAACTATCGCACGATAACCAAAAACATCATCCAGTACGTGGAAAACAACCGCTTCTCGCTGCTGGAAAAATTAACCCAGGATGTGCTCGATATCGCACGCGATCATCACTGGGTCACTTATGCTGAAGTAGAGATCGATAAACTTCACGCCCTGCGCTATGCCGACTCCGTCTCCATGACGTTAAGCTGGCGACGCCAGGCGTAAACCTGGAGGTTGTATGAAGATTCTGCTGACCGGCGGTACAGGCCTGATTGGGCGCCATCTCATTGCGCGTTTGCAGGCGCTGCATCACGACATTACCGTAGTGACCCGCAGCCCGGAGAAAGCGCGCCAGGTGCTGGGCGCGGGGGTCGATATCTGGAAAGGGCTGGCCGATCGGCAGAATCTGGACGGCTTCGACGCCGTCATCAACCTTGCGGGCGAACCCATCGCCGATAAGCGCTGGACCGAAGAGCAGAAACAGCGGTTGTGCAGCAGCCGCTGGAACATCACCGAGAAGCTGGTTGAGCTGATTCGCAACAGCCAGACCCCGCCGTCGGTGCTGATTTCAGGCTCTGCGACGGGCTATTACGGCGATCTCGGCGAAGTGGTGGTGACCGAGGAAGAGCCGCCCCACAACGAGTTCACCCATAAACTCTGCGCCCAGTGGGAGCGTATCGCCTGCGCGGCGCAAAGCGATAATACCCGCGTCTGCCTGCTGCGTACCGGCGTGGTGCTTGCGCCGAAAGGCGGCATTCTGGGTAAAATGCTTCCGCCCTTCAGGCTGGGGCTCGGCGGGCCGATCGGCAACGGGCGACAGTACCTGGCCTGGATCCATATCGACGATATGGTGAACGGCATTATCTGGCTGCTGGATAACGATCTGCGCGGGCCGTTTAACATGGTTGCGCCGTATCCGGTGCGAAATGAACAGTTTGCCCACGCGCTGGGGCATGCCCTGCATCGCCCGGCGATATTACGCGTGCCTGCGACGGCGATTCGCTTGTTGATGGGCGAAGCGTCTGTTCTGGTACTGGGCGGTCAGCGCGCGCTGCCAAAACGGCTGGAGGCGGCCGGGTTTGCGTTTCGCTGGTATGACTTAGAAGAGGCACTGGGGGATGTGGTACGCTGAATATGTTACAGTGATACGCCATGTTCCGATGAAATGGCGTAACAATGGCAACCATCACCACTCCCCGGCTTCATCTCACCCCTTTCGAACCCTCTGACTGGGCGTTCTTCCGCTCGCTGCGCGAAAACCGCGACATTATGCGCTATATGGCCGCGATTGCGCCTGAGAAAGAGACCCGACGCGTGTTTGCCGCACGCCTGATGGCGGAGCATGTCTTCGTGATCCGCTTTCTGAATGAAGATACGCCACTCGGCGATATCGGCCTGCAAATCAGCCCTGAGAATCGTGAAGAGGCGGACATCGGCTACACGGTTGTGCCTGCCGCGCAGGGAAAAGGCATCGCCAGCGAGGCGCTGCGCGCGGTATGTGACTACGCGTTTAACCAGACCGGCGTGAAGGCGATTAACGCGTACGTGCTGGCGGACAACGGCGGGTCTGTGCGGGTGCTTGAGAAAGCCGGGTTTGTGCGCACGCAGGTGCTTGAAAAGGCGTATGAGATTGACGGTGTGCGGTATGACGACTGGGTGTATCGCCTGGAGTGTGGTGCGGCCTGAATGCCGTGCGGCACTGCGTTTGCCCGGCCTGGGGTTTTGTAGGCCCGGTAAGCGAAGCGCCACCGGGCGATTGGGCTGCACTGCGGGCTGATGCCCTCTTTATTTCAGAGATCCTTTAAGGAACTGCTGCAAACGCGGGCTCTGCGGGTTTGCCAGCACCTCGTCAGGGTGCCCCTGCTCTTCAATTTTCCCCTGATGCAGGAAAATCACGTGGTTCGAGACGTTACGGGCGAAGCCCATCTCGTGCGTCACCACCACCATCGTTTTGCCCTCTTCGGCCAGCTTCTGCATGATGCGCAGCACTTCGCCCACGAGTTCCGGGTCCAGCGCGGAGGTCGGTTCGTCGAACAGCAGCACTTCCGGCTCCATCGCCAGCGCGCGGGCGATAGAGACACGCTGCTGCTGGCCGCCGGAGAGATGCACCGGGTATTTCATCTGCTGGCGCTCGTCGATACCCACTTTCGCCAGGTATTTCACCGCGCGTTCCCGGGCTTCCTGCTTGCTTAAGCCGAGCACCTGAACCGGCGCTTCCATCACGTTCTCCAGCACCGTCATGTGGCTCCAGAGGTTGAAATGCTGGAACACCATCGTCAGGCGCGTACGCAGCAGGCGCAGCTGATGCTTATCCGCCACCTTCAGCTGGCCGTCTTTGTCACGCACCAGGTTGATGTTCTGCCCGCTCACCACAATCGAGCCTTCGCTCGGCTTTTCGAGGAAGTTAATGCAGCGCAGGAAGGTACTTTTACCCGAGCCGGATGAACCGATGATACTGATTACGTCGCCTGCGTTAGCCTGCAGCGACACCCCTTTCAGCACTTCATGTTCGCCGTAGCGTTTGTGCAAATCAATAACGTTTAATTTGTTCTCAGCCATCATCTTTCTCAGTGCGTCGAAGAAGGTTTTATATGCTGCAACCAGCGTTTTTCAGCCTTACGGAACAGGCTAATCAGAACATAAGAGATAATTAAATAGAGCACCGCCGCAATGCCAAACGCGGTAAACGGCTGATAGGTCGCGGAGTTGATATCGCGCGCGATTTTGAGCAGGTCCGGCACCGTGGCGGTAAAGGCGAGCGCGGTGGAGTGCAGCATCAAAATCACTTCGTTGCTGTAGGCCGGTAGCGCAATGCGCAGCGCCGACGGCAGAATAATGCAGCGGTAAAGCTTCACCGAGGAGAAGCCGTACGCGCGCGCCGCCTCGATCTCACCGTGCGGCACGGAACGAATGGCCCCGGCGAAAATCTCGGTGGTATAGGCGCAGGTGTTGAGCGTTAGCGCCAGCACCGTACAATTCAGGCCACTGCGGAAGAACGCATTCAGCATTTCCGTGCCTTTTACGATCTCCAGCGTATACATCCCCGAATAGAACACCAGCAGCTGCACGTACAGCGGCGTGCCGCGAAACACATAGGTAAACAGCCAAATCGGGAACTGAATAAATTTATTGTTCGACACGCGACCGATGGCGAGAAACACCGCCAGAATGCCGCCCATCACCACGGAAGAAATCAGCATCCAGAGTGTGATCGCCACGCCGGTAAAGCGGTAGCCATCCGTCCACAGCAGGGATTTCCAGTATTCCTGAATAATCTCAATCACAGGTCAGCCCTCTTCACACCCACGGAGTAGCGACGCTCGAGCAGAAGCAGCACACCATTGGAGACGGTCGTAAAGACCAGATAGATCGCTCCGCAGACCACCGCAAAGTAGAACGGCTCCCAGGTGCTCTTGCCCGCCAGCTGAGTCGCTTTCACGACGTCTTCCAGACCGAGCAGAGAGACCAGCGCCGTCGCTTTGAGGATAACCTGCCAGTTGTTACCGATGCCCGGCAGCGCATAGCGCATCATGGCCGGGAACATAATCCGGCGAAACGTTTGTGAAGAGGTAAAACCAAATGCGGTTGCCGCTTCAATGTGTCCTCTGGGAACCGCCATATAAGCGCCACGGAAGGTTTCCGTGAAGTAGGCACCGTAGATAAAACCGAGGGTGATAATACCGGCCACCATCGGGTCGATATCAATTTGTCCCATGCCCATCGCATCCGTCACGCTGTTCAGGGCAATCTGCAGGCCGTAAAAAATAAGCAGCATCAGCACCAGATCGGGTACGCCGCGAATGAGCGTGGTATAGCCTTCGAAAATGAGCGCCAGCGGTTTGTTAGCCGAAAGCTTCGCCCCTGCGCCCGCCAGACCTATCAGCACCGCCAGCACCACGGAGCTGATAGCCAGCTCAAGGGTGACAAGCGCGCCCTGTAAAATAACGCCAGAAAATCCGTACAGCATACCGCGAGCCCTGTCGTATCGTGAGTGGTAAACCGTGTCTTATCCCCTCCCCCAGCGGGAGGGGCCGCACGTTATTTGACGGAGCGATTAGCCGCCGTACACATTGAAATCGAAGTACTTTTTCGCCAGTTTGTCGTAGGTACCGTCAGCGCGCATTTCAGCAAACGCTTTGTTCAGCGCCTCACGCAGTTCGTTGTCTTCCTTACGCAGGCCCATACCGGTACCCACGCCAAAGAGCTTCTCGTCCTTAATGGACGGACCGCCGAACTTGTAATCTTTGCCTACCGGCTGCTTCAGGAAACCTTCGCTTGCCGCGACTTCATCCTGGAATGCCGCATCAATACGGCCTGCCGTCAGGTCTGCGTAAATATTTTCCTGGCCCTGATAGGAGACGATTTCGATCCCCTTCGGCGCCCAGTGTTCGTTACCGTAAGTTTCCTGCGTGGTGCCCTGCAGCACGCCCACGCGTTTCCCCTTCAGCGACTCGAGGGTCGGTTGAATGTCAGAAGACTTAGCCACTACCAAACGTGAATCGGCCGCATAGAGCTTGTCGGTGAAGGCAATCTCCTGCTGACGTTTCTCGGTGATGGAAAGCGAGGACATAATCACGTCTATTTTTTTTGCTTTCAGGGAAGGGATCAGCGCATCCAGCGGGTTCTCTACATAAGTACACTGTGCTTTGATGCGTTTGCACAGCTCATTGGCCAGATCGATGTCAAAACCCACCAGTTCACCCTTTGAATTCTTCGATTCAAACGGCGCGTAGGTGGGATCGGTGCCAATACGAATTTTCTGCGGAATGGCTGCGAAGGCCGCGGTGGCGCTGGAAAAGGCCAGTACCAGAGATAATGACAACACGAGTTTTTTCATATTTGTCCTCAACAAACTGTCTTCATACGGTTTTTTTACGACGACGGGGTGGGGTTAATGTGCCATTAATCCACGCTGTCAGGCAAAGAATAATGCCTTTCAGACGGGAATTTTTGCATTATAAATGCTTAAGTATGCACGTAGTGACCCAATATGGTGCACAAATTGCACCATATTGAATCATCCACACCCGCGACGCACCACGCTGGTGCGTTAGTCACCGTAGACGTTGAAGTCGAAGTATTTCTTCGCCAGTTTGTCGTAGGTACCGTCTTTGCGCAGCTCCGTGAATGCTTTGTCAAAGGCGGCTTTCAGCTCTTTATCGTCCTTACGCAGGCCGATGCCGGTGCCGTCACCAAAGTATTTTTTGTCTTTTACGGACGGGCCCGCAAAGGCGTAATCTTTACCGGCCGGCTGCTTCAGGAAGCCTTCGCTCGCCGCGACTTCATCCTGGAACGCGGCATCCAGACGGCCTGCCGCCAGGTCAGAGTAGATCAGATCCTGGTTCTGGTAAGCCACCACGTCGACGCCCTTCTCGCGCCAGTTGGCATTCGCGTAACCTTCCTGGGTCGAGCCCTGGAGCACGCCCACATGCTTGCCTTTCAGCGAGTCGATGGTCGGCTGGATCGGGGAACCTTTCGCGGCAATCAGACGCGAATCCGCAGCGTAGAGCTTGTCAGAGAAGGCAATCTCCTGCTGGCGTTTTTCGGTGATGGAGAGAGAAGAGATAATGGCGTCGATTTTCTTTGCCTTCAGCGACGGGATTAACGCGTCGAAGTCGCTGCCCACCCATGTGCATTTCACTTCCATACGTTTGCACATTTCATTTCCCAAATCGATATCAAACCCCACGAAATCGCCTTTCGCATCCTTGGAAGAGAATGGCGCGTAGGTTGCGTCTGTACCGATACGAACCGTCTGTGGAAGCGCTGCGTAGCTACCTGCCGCCGCACTTAACCCCACCAGCAAAGACAGAGCCAGAACCGTCTTCTTCATACATTTACCCTCAAGTACCGTGATTTTATTATGTATTGTGTTGTGTGTTGTGTTGCAGGCTTCTCTTGCAGGTCTTATGCCACATTGCCGTCTGGTCAAAACTTCGACGTTAAATATGTTAATAAAACGTTGCGATATTGCCTTAATGGTGAAAGATAGCAGGTATGCCGAACGAACCGGAAAGAGAAAAAGGGAAAAAGCGAATTAAATGTCGAGGATATGATCGCCGTTGCATAATTGCCCTGAAACAGGGCAACGTCTCTTTTCATGCACAGCATTTGTGCACAGAATCAGGCTCCCTGCCAGCGGGTGAAGAGGTCTTCGGGCAGGTCGATGTCAAACTGATCCAGCACGCGATTGACGGTCTGATTGATCACATCGTCCAGCGACTGCGGTCTGTGATAGAACGCCGGCACCGGCGGCATGATCACTGCGCCCAGCTCGGCGGCCTGGGTCATGAGGCGCAGATGGCCCAGGTGCAGCGGCGTTTCCCGCACGCAGAGCACCAGCGGGCGGCGCTCCTTCAGCACCACGTCCGCCGCGCGCGTTACCAGCGTGTCGGTATAGCTGTTCACAATCCCGGAGAGCGTTTTGATTGAACAGGGCAGGATCACCATACCGGCGGTTTTAAACGAGCCTGAGGAGATGCTGGCGGCGATATCGCGGGCATCGTGAACCACGTCCGCCAGCGCCTGGACATCGCGCAGGGAGAGATCCGTTTCAAGGGAGAGGGTTTGCCGCGCCGCCTGGCTCATCACCAGATGCGTTTCCACTTCTGCCACGTTACGCAAAACCTGTAGCAGGCGTACGCCGTAAATCGCGCCGCTGGCACCGCTGATGCCTATTATGAGTCGTTTCATGATTTCGCCCTTGCTGAATTCTGGGCTGACTGTGCAGGATTTTGCGGGGAGTTGCAAGTGAGGGCGAGCGCCCTCACCTGCGGAGAGATTAACCTTCGTTGTGCATCTCTAAGCTTTCGAGATCGTTTTGCAGCTGAACGGCTTTCGCATCGTCGTTGCGCAGCGAATCAAGGTAGTCGAGGTACTGCTGGTCAACGTCTTTCGTCACGTAGACGCCATTGAACACGGAGCATTCGAACTGCTGAATCTCCGGGTTCTCGGCGCGCACCGCGTCGATGAGATCGTTCAGATCCTGGAAAATCAGGCCGTCGGCCCCGATGATCTGGCGAATCTCATCCACTTCACGGCCGTGAGCAATCAGCTCGTTGGCGGTTGGCATATCTATGCCGTACACGTTCGGGAAGCGAATCTCCGGCGCGGCAGACGCCAGGTAGACTTTCTTCGCACCCGCTTCGCGCGCCATCTCGATAATCTGCTCAGAGGTGGTGCCGCGAACGATGGAGTCATCCACCAGCAGAACGTTTTTGTCGCGGAATTCCGCGCGGTTGGCGTTCAGTTTGCGGCGCACGGACTTACGGCGCAGGTGCTGGCCCGGCATGATAAACGTGCGGCCAACGTAGCGGTTCTTCACGAAGCCCTGACGGTACGGCTTGTCCAGAATTCGGGCGATCTCCAGGGCGATATCGCAGGAGGTTTCCGGGATAGGAATCACCACGTCGATGTCGAGATCGTCCCACTCGCGGGCAATCTTCTCGCCGAGCTTCGTGCCCATATTGACGCGCGCGCTGTAGACGGAAATCTTGTCGATGAACGAATCCGGACGGGCAAAATAGACGTATTCAAACAGGCACGGGTTGCTGACCGGGTTGTCGGCACACTGCCGGGTGAACAGCTGGCCCTTCTCGGTGATATACACCGCTTCGCCCGGCGCAACGTCGCGCAGGAATTCGAAGCCCAGGGTATCCAGCGCCACGCTCTCAGAGGCAACCATATATTCGGTACGGCCATCGCCGAGGTCGCGCTTGCCCAGCACCAGCGGACGAATGCCGTTTGGATCGCGGAAGGCGACCATGCCGTGACCGATGATCATCGCCACGCAGGCGTACGCACCGCGGATCTGGCGGTTGGTCGCGGCAATGGCAGCGAAGATATTGTCTGCTTCCAGCGGGTAGTGACGGAAGTTATCCAGCTCGCTGGCGAACACATTGAGCAGGATTTCTGAATCAGAGGTGGTGTTAATGTGGCGACGTTTCTCTTCGAACAGCTTCTTACGCAGCTCATGAGCGTTGGTCAGGTTGCCGTTATGGGCAAGCGTGATGCCATACGGTGAGTTGACGTAGAAAGGCTGTGCCTCAGAGGCGCTGGAACTGCCAGCAGTAGGATAACGAACGTGACCGATCCCCATATTACCTTGCAGACGCTGCATATGGCGGGCTTCAAACACATCGTTTACCAGGCCATTGGCCTTACGTAAACGGAAGCAGTTGTTTGCATCAATGGTGATGATACCCGCAGCATCCTGCCCACGGTGCTGAAGCACCGTTAACGCGTCATAAATCGACTGGTTTACCGGCATGAAACCGGCGATACCGACAATACCGCACATTCGTCTTTTCCTCGTTAAGCCACATCTCAGGGTTTATGCCCTGGGCAAAAAACTCGACGAGCTTTGCAGATAGTCAAAGAACCATCTGATGATGAAGCTGAACTCTGGAATGAGCTGCGATTTTTGCCAGTCTTCGCTTTTGGAGAACCCGGTGAAGGTATCCAGGAAGAACAGGATCGCGGCCACAATCAGCACGCCTCGTAATGCCCCGAAACAGATCCCGAGTACCCTGTCCGTTCCTGACAGACCGGTTTTCTCGACCAGCTGACCTATCACGTAATTCACGATAGCGCCGACAATCAGCGTCGCGATAAACAGCACCGCGATGGCGATTCCATTTCGGACCAGTTCATCTTCAAAGCCCGTGAACCAGACAGACAGGTAAGTGTAGTAATGACTGGCAACAAAGAAAGCACAACCCCAGGTTACCAGCGATAACGCTTCACGAACAAAGCCACGGATCAGGCTAACCAGACAGGAAAAACCAATCACCGCAATGATGGCGTAATCAATCCAGACCATATGTGTCCCACGATTAAACGCCCTGTCATCCAGTTCGGGGCGAATTCTAACAGAAAAAGAAAACGTTTGCGTAGGGATTTCCTTCCCGCGCGTAAATAAAAAAGGCGCTGAAAAAATGTTCAACGCCGTGGCTTATCGCCTCTCTCTAAAGGAGCAGGTCGTACTTAGTTCGCGCTGTAGCTCATCACCACACCACTCAGCCCGGAGATCTGCTTCAGCTCGCCCAGCGACCCTTTCAGCTTGTCTTTCGACGCCTCCGGCCCCACGAGGATACGGGTAATTTTACCCTGTACCGGCGTGGAAGGTGAAGTGTAAACGCGATAGCCCGCGCTGCGCAGTTTACCGACAACCTCGTTGACTTTATCGGCGTTTTTCAGCGCCCCCAGCTGCACAACGTAGGCTTTGCCGGTCGGCGCTGCGTCTTGCTTCGCAGGTGGTGGAGTTTCAGACGCTGCAGCCAGCTGCTCTGCTGCTTTATCTCGCTGTTGCTGAGGCTTCGGCTGCGGTTTCTCTACCGGCTTCGGTTTTTCAACAGGCTTAGGCTTCTCTACCGGTACCGGATCGATCTCGATGTTGTTATTCGCCGCCAGACGCGACGGGTCGAGTGACGGTGCAGCGGCATCGCCCGCGCGAACTTCTTCCGCCGCCCCTTCAGGCGGCTGAGCAGGCAGCGCCTGAGTCGCCGCAGGCAGCATATCCGGCTCATCGCGGTCGCCCGGCTTCGGCACCAGCGGAATGGCTGCAAACTCGTCCTGATAATGTTTTTTCTGCCCGTCGAGCAGCCCGGGAAGAATAATCACCCCGAGCGCGACCAGCACAATGGTTCCTGTTAAACGGTTCTGAAACTTACTCGCCACCGGTTCTCCCCGCATCCATCACTTCCATGACATGTGCCACCGTGTGGAAAGAGCCACACACCAGCACGGTATCTTCTGGTTTAGCATCCGCCATCGCGGCATGCCAGGCCTGCGCCACGCTACTGTAGATTGCACCTTTGCCGAGATGTTCCATCAACTGCTCAGCTGTCGCACCGCGCGGCCCCTCCAGAGGAGCACAATACCAGCTATCGACCACACTCTCCATGCAGGCCAGCGTGCCGCCGATATCTTTATCATGAAGCATACCGATAACCGCCAGCACGCGCCCGGTTTTTGGTAACGATTTGAGACGTCCTGCGAGATACGCCGCCGCATGCGGGTTGTGCGCCACGTCCAGAATCAGACGCGGTGACTCGCTGACTATCTGGAAACGACCGGGCAGCAGCGCATTCTGAATGCCGTCACGGATCGCCTGCTCACTTACAGCTAATCCGCTGGCGCGCAGTGCCGCCAGCGCGGTTGCCGCGTTAGGCTGTGGCACCTGCGGCAGCGGCAGATTCTCCAGAACGCCCTGCGCATCGCTAAAGCGCCAGCCGTTGCCCTGCACCTCATACTGCCAGTCAACGCCTCGGCGCAACAGATGTGCGCCCTTCTCTTTCGCCACGTCGGCAATGGTATGCGGCATGTCCGGCTCGCCCACCACGGCAGGCTTATTCGCCCGGAAAATACCGGCCTTTTCGCGGCCAATGCTTTCACGGTCCGGGCCCAGCCAGTCGGTATGATCCAGCGCGATGCTGGTGACCACCGCCACGTCCGCATCCACCATATTGGTGGCATCCAGACGCCCGCCCAGCCCCACTTCCAGGATCACCACGTCCAGCTGCGCCTGTTTGAACAGCCACAGCGCCGACAGGGTGCCGTATTCAAAATAGGTTAATGAGGTTTCCCCGCGCGCCGCTTCGATAGCCGCGAACGACGCCGTATGGGCAGATTCCGCCAGCTCGGTGTTCTGCACCCGCACGCGCTCGGTATAGCGCACCAGATGCGGTGAGCTGTAAACGCCAACCTTGTACCCCGCCGCCATCAGGACTGACTCCAGCGTGCGGCAGGTCGTCCCTTTACCGTTAGTACCTGCAACGGTGAACACGAACGGAGCCGGTTTCAGCACGTCGAGACGCGCGGCAACCTGGCTTACGCGCTCAAGGCCCATATCGATGGTTTTACTGTGCAGGTTTTCCAGATAAGAAAGCCACGCGGCCAGGGGCGACGTGGCTTGGGGAATGCTTTTATTTTCCATAATGCCCGGTTGTCATTAACAGGTTATAAAGCAAAAGGGCAGCGCCATCTGGCCCTGCCCTTTTCAGTTATCAGGCCTCGGGTTCCTGATCCGGTACCACCACGCCTTCGCGCGGCTCATCCGGGTTAGGCGCTGGCAGATTCATCAGCTTCGCCAGAATGCTGGCCAGTTTCAGGCGCATTTCCGGACGGCGGACGATCATATCGATAGCGCCTTTCTCAATGAGGAACTCACTGCGCTGGAAGCCCGGCGGCAGTTTTTCACGAACGGTCTGCTCGATGACGCGAGGACCGGCAAAGCCGATCAGCGCTTTTGGCTCAGCGATGTTCAGGTCACCCAGCATCGCGAAGCTTGCGGAGACGCCACCCATGGTTGGGTCGGTCAGTACCGAGATGTACGGCAGACCGCGCTCCTGCATTTTCGCCAGCGCCGCAGAGGTTTTCGCCATCTGCATCAGGGACATCAGCGCTTCCTGCATACGCGCACCACCGGAGGCGGAGAAGCAGATCAGCGGACAGTTGTCTTCCAGCGCCTGCTCAACGGCACGCACGAAACGCGCGCCGACCACGGAGCCCATTGAGCCGCCCATAAAGGAGAACTCAAACGCAGCGGCAACCACCGGCATCTCGTGCAGGGTGCCCTTCATGACGATCAGCGCGTCTTTCTCGCCGGTCTCTTTCTGTGCAGAGGCCAGACGATCTTTGTATTTTTTGGAATCGCGGAACTTCAGCACGTCTTTTGGCTCAAGCTCGCTGCCCAGTTCTACCAGAGAACCTTCGTCCAGCAGGCTATGCAGGCGGTTGCGCGCCGACATACGCATGTGGTGGTCACACTTCGGACACACCTCAAGATTGCGTTCCAGCTCTGCGCGATACAGAACCTGGCCGCAGCTATCACACTTCGTCCATACCCCTTCAGGAATGCTCGCTTTGCGCGTCGGGGTAATGTTGCTTTTAATTCGTTCAATCCAGCTCATTGATAACCTTTCTGCCTGAACCTGGTCGTATGCCAGTTTTGCTATAAGAGGCGAATAATGCCATTTTTGCCTCCAACAGACCATGAATGTTGCACATTAAAACATAACAGCCCGAAACTTTGGATAAAAAAGTGGTCGAACCGCCAGCGTGCATTTACTTCGCTTGCTTTGCTGCCGCGCGTTTGTGACGAATGATTTCGATAACACCCGGCAGAACGGAAAGCACAATAATCGCTACAATCAGTAACTTAAGGTTTTCCTGAACCACCGGCAAGTCGCCAAACAGATAGCCTGCATAGGTAAAGAGCAACACCCAAAGCAGTGCGCCCACCACGTTATACATTGCAAAATGACGATAGGACATATGGCCCATTCCCGCCACAAACGGCGCAAATGTGCGCACAATAGGCACAAAACGCGCAAGGATAATGGTTTTTCCGCCATGACGTTCATAGAAGGCATGGGTCTTGTCTAAATAGCTGCGGCGGAAAATTTTCGAGTCCGGATTACTGAACAACCGCTCACCGAACACTCGGCCAATCGTATAGTTGACCGCATCCCCGACAATCGCGGCAATCACCATCAACACCACCATCAGATGCACGTTCAAATCATTGGTGGGCAGCGCCGACAACGCACCGGCCACAAACAGCAGCGAGTCTCCCGGCAGGAACGGGGTAACGACCAGACCGGTTTCACAGAACAGAATCAGGAACAGAATGGCGTAAACCCAGACGCCGTACTGCGCGACCAGCTCCGCCAGGTGAACATCAATATGCAGAATGAAATCAATCAGAAAACGTATTACGTCCATATTGTCTAAGCCTTAATTGCACCTTTGTTTAGTCCGCTAAAAACAGCGGGCCCATTGGCGGTTTTGGCAGGTCAAACCGATCCGGATAGTCTACCGAGACCAGATAAAGCCCTTCCGCTTTCGCCGTTGCTGCCGCAAGCGTTCTGTCCTTCGCTGCCAGCAGTTCTGCAATCCAGCTCTCCGGCTGGTGTCCGGCGCCCACTTCCATCAGGCTGCCTACAATATTCCGCACCATATGATGTACAAAGGCATTGGCTTTGATATCCACCACCACATACGCGCCAAAACGACTGACGTTAATGTGCATGACGTTACGCCACGGCGTACGGGACTGACACTGCACCGCACGAAACGACGTAAAGTCATTTTCACCAATCAGACACTGCGCCGCACGATGCATACGTTCTGCATCGAGCGGTTCATAAAAATGCGTCACACCCTGGCTTAACACCGCCGGGCGCAGACGCTGGTTGTAGATGACATAGCGATAGCGACGCGCCGTTGCGCTGAAGCGCGCGTGAAAATCATCCGGCACAGCTTTCACCCAACGCACCGCGATGTCACCAGGTAAATTCGCATTTACACCCAGCGTCCAGGCGGCATCCTTACGCACGGCGGTGGTTTCAAAGTGAACCACCTGCCCCGTGCCATGAACACCCGCGTCCGTACGCCCCGCGCACAGGACGTTAATCGGCTCGTTTGCCACCTGAGAGAGCGCTTTCTCCAGCTTTTCCTGAACGCTGCGCACCTCATTCTGACGCTGCCAGCCATAATATTTACTGCCATCGTACTCAATACCGAGGGCAATTTTATGAACCGGCTTTTGATCCACTTCGGACATCAGTACAGATACTCCTGCACCAGCTTCTCGGCGATCTTGACCGCCATCAGCGCGCCGCCAAAGCGAACGTTATCGGCAACGGACCAGAACTGGACCTGCTCCGGCATACCGTAGTCGTTGCGCACGCAGCCAACGGAAAGATGCGCGCTGCCGGTGGCGTCGCCCACCTGGGTCGGGAACTCGCTCTCTTCGGAAAGGACGATATCTTCACCGCGGCCAAACGCGTCGCGCGCTTCCTCTGCCGCCAGCGGGCGCAGGGCTTCAAAACCGACCATCTGCGCGTGGCCGTAGAAGACCGGAGACTGTACGACACTGGCGGAAATCATCAGCCCCTCGTCCTGCAGAATCTTGCGCGCTTCGTCGACGAGACGACGCTCTTCGCGCACGGAACCTTCACGATCCGGCAGCAGCGGCAGCATGTTGAACGCCAGCTGGCGGCCAAAGAAATCATCTTCGTCGATCGGGATGCCATTCAGCAGCTTCGCACTCTGCCCGGCCAGCGCGTCAACGGCCTTTTTACCGTTCGCCGACGCGGACAGCAGGCTGGTGACGGTAATGCGCGACAGGCCTCCGTCGTCAATCAGCGGCTTCAGCGCGGTCAGCAGCTGGCTGGTCAGGCTGTTCGGTACCGCGATAACGTTACGGTTGCGGTAGTCAGCCAGCACAAACGGATTGACGTCCGGGACCACCAGCGGCACGTCCGGCTCCAGGGAGAACAGACCGCTCAGGTCGATCACCAGACAGCCCGAATTGGTCGCCTCTTCAATGTAAGACGCCGTGGCTTCAGCACCTGCGGCAAAAAACGCCAGCTGCGCCTGGGTCCAGTCAAACGCGGCCGCATCCTGAACCATCACGGATTTACCGCCAAAACGCAGATGTTCGCCCGCGCTGTCGGTGCGCGCCAGCGCATAGATATCTCCCACCGGGAACTGACGCTCGGCAAGAGTTTCGAGCAGGGCTTCGCCCACGGCACCCGTGGCACCTAAAATGGCAATGTTCCAGCCTTCAGACATGGTGGTTTACTCCAGAAATAAAAAAGCGTCCCTGTCGGCGTATCCGACAGGGAGCATTAAGAAGACATTAATGCGCCGGGTGATGAACGGCGTTAAAACCCAGTTTCTTGAGCAACGTCGCAGCCGCTGCGTCGTCGCACATCACATACAGGGAAGACCACTCGCGGCGCTCAACGTAGTTCTTGCGCAGCTTATCAAATTCACCCGGGATCCCCGCCACCTTACGCAGCAGCGCATCATCGCGGCGCACATCATACACCAAATGCACCAGCCTTTTCAGCGTTGCCTGATCGAGCGGGCCATGCAGGGTAATGCGGCCAAATTCAGGCACGGGGAGTAAAGTATCAAGCGCCACCTGCTGCGGATGGCCGATAAAGGCGCTGTAGGCTTCAAACACCTGCGTCGTGCCGCGCGCTTTGCCTTCAAGCGTATAGCCCGCGATATGCGCGGTGGCAACGTCAACCTTGTTCAGCAGCTCAACGTTGAGATCCGGCTCCGGCTCCCAGACGTCCAGCACCACGCTGAGATCGTGTCCTTCATTCAGACATTTCAGCAGCGCGGCATTATCCACCACCGGGCCACGGCAGGCATTAATCAGAATAGTGCCAGCCTTCAGACGGCGAATCAGCGCCTCGTCCGCCAGATGCAGGGACTTATACGGCCCTTCTTTAAACAGCGGCGTGTGGAACGTTAGCACATCGCACTGTTCAACCAGCTCATCCAGCGCGCGGAAATCCTCGTCGTCACCGTTGTCTTTACGCGGCGGATCGCACAGCAGCGTGCGGATACCTAACGCTTCAAGGCGCTTTTGCAGACGCCCGCCGACGTTACCCACGCCGACAATCCCCACGGTGCGGTCTTTCAGCGCAAAACCATCGCGCTCGGCCAGCATCAGCAGCGAGGAGAAAACGTATTCCACGACGGCAATGGCGTTACAGCCCGGCGCGGCGGAAAAACCGATTCCGGCCTGCTTCAGCCACTGATCATCCACATGATCGGTCCCTGCCGTTGCGGTTCCGACAAACTTAATCGCTTTACCGGCAAGCAACGCCTCATTTACTTTGGTCACCGAGCGCACCATCAGCGCGTCTGCGTCATCCAGTTCGTTAACCGGGATCGGGCGACCAGGGACAGCCTTAACGTCGCCGAGGCGGCTAAACAGCTCGCGGGCGTAAGGCATATTTTCATCAACGAGGATTTTCACGTCTGAGTACCTGTTTGAGAGGAAGAAAACCTGCCAAGTGTGCCATAATCTGGCCGCCAGGCATATACGTATGCCGGGTTTACGCTGAGTTTTGACTTTAAGGATTTTTGACGATGCAGCCCATTTCAGGTACGCCGCCACGCCCTCCGGGTGAAGGCCCTGTCACGCCAAACGTTGCCGGTGAACAGCCACTATCCACGCAACAGCGCACCGTGCTGGAGCGACTGATCACGCGCCTGATAGCGCTGACTTCGCAGCAAAACGCGGAAGTCTGGGCCGGGGTAAAGCATGATTTAGGCGTGAGGAACGACGCACCGCTGCAGTCGCGCCATTTCCCTGCCGCCGAGCAAAATCTCAACCAGCGTATTACGACCGCGCAGCAGAACCACACCACGCGTCAGATTGTCACGCAGTTGACCGAGCTGCTGGGCCAGGGAAATAACCGTCAGGCTGTCAGTGACTTTATCCGTCAGCAGTATGGCCAGACCGCCCTGAGCCAGCTGACGCCAGACCAGCTTAAAACCGTGCTGACGCTGCTGCAGAACAATCAGTTGTCTATTCCGCAGCCTCAGGTGCGCCCCTCAACCGAGCGCCCGCTGCAGCCTGCCGAGCACAACACGCTGAACCAGATGGTGACCAAACTGGCCGCCGCCACCGGCGAGTCGACGAAGCTTATCTGGCAATCCATGCTGGAACTGTCCGGCGTGAAGGCGGGCGAGCTGATCCCGGCCAAACAGTTTACCCATCTGGTGACCTGGCTCCAGGCGCGCCAGACGCTCAGCACCCAGAGCGCCCCTACCCTGCATACCGTTCAGGCGGCGCTTAAACAGCCGCTGGAACCGCACGAGTTCGAGGTGATTCGGGATTACGCCCAGCAGAACTGGCAGGCCACGCCGCAAACGGTACTGACCACCGCGCAGGTGCAGGATGTGCTGAATCAGATCTTTGTTCGCCGCGCCGAGCGGGAAGGCGGCGTGCCGGAGGTAAGAAACGTTCAGCCGATCTACAGCCCGCTGTTTGCGCCCGTTGCGGAGACGTTCAGAACGCTCTCTGCCCGCCCGGGATTAATGTTGATTGCATTATTGATTGCGCTGGCGATTTTCTGGCTGGTTGCCTGAGGATTTGCCCGGTGGCGCTACGCTTACCGGGCCTACAACGGCTCGAACCGTATGCCGGGTAAGGCGCAGCCGCCACCCGGCGACAACAGTTAATTTCTGCGAAACGCCACCAGCGTCACCACGATCCCCACCACCGCAGAAACCGCGCCGGCCAGGAAGACGGACGGGTAGCCAAACGAGGTGGCTAACAGACCCGCCAGCGGCCCGGTTACGCCGTATGAGATATCCTGAAACGCCGCATAGCCGCCCAGCGCCGTACCGCGGACCTGCGGCGCCACGCGCTTCACCACCTCAACGCCCAACGCCGGGAAGATCAGCGAGCAGCCGCAGCCGGTTAACGCCGCACCCAGCAGCGCAACGGAGGCGACTGGCGCCTGCCAGAGCAACACCAGCCCAACGGTTTCAATCACCAGCGACGCCACCGCCACCTTCACGCCGCCAAAGCGATCCGGCATCCAGCCGAACAGGACACGCATCACGACAAACGCGCCGCCAAAGGCCGTCAGCGTAAAGCCCGCCATTGCCCAGCCGCGGCTCATGAAATAGAGGGAGACGAAGGTACCAATCACCGCGAAGCCTACTCCCTGAAGCGCCAGCCCCAGCCCTGGCTGCCAGATTTGCCCCACCACGCTCCACAGCGAAGGACGTTCGCCTTTATGGGCGGGCACCTTGCGTACCGAACCGTTAAAAGCCCACGCCAGCAGCGGTAATACCATGGTGGTTGCTGCCAGTACCGCAAAACCAAACTGGCTGTGGATCAGCAAACCCAGCGGCGCGCCTGCAGCCAGTGCGCCATAAATCGCCATCCCGTTCCAGGACATCACTTTGCCGGAGCGCGCAGGCCCCACCAGCCCCATCCCCCAGGTCAGGGTGCCGGTCAGCAGCTGGCTTTCACCGAAGCCAAGGATTAAACGGCCCACCACCAGTAGCGCAAATTTATACGCGGCGTCGACCGGCAGGAGAGCGGCCAGCAGCCACGCGCCCCCCGCCAGACCGCAGGCAAACATGCCCTGCAGCGCCGAGCGTTTTGCACCGTGCTGATCGGCCAGCCGTCCTGCGTAGCCGCGGGTTAATACCGTGGCTAAAAACTGAATGCCCACAGCAATGCCGACCATAGTGTTGCCATAGCCGAGTTCCTGATGAACGAACAGCGGGATCACCGGCAGCGGCAGGCCAACGGTCATGTAGGTCAGGAATACCGCAAAGGCGATGCGGAAAAGAGAAAGGTTCCCGGAAGGAGTGCCCTTCTCGGGGGTAACAGCCTTCATGCATAACTCCGTGTTCAGGCATAAAAAAGGGAGCCTTCCGGCTCCCTTCTATTATACATTCAAACGCTTATGCTTTCAGCTTGCGCATAACCAGCGTGGCGTTGGTGCCGCCGAAGCCGAAGCTGTTGGACATGACGGTGGTCAGCGTCGCTTCCGTTGGTTTGGTCACGATGTTCAGGCCAGCGGCCTGCTCGTCCATCTCGTCGATGTTGATGCTTGGGGCGATAAAGCCGTTTTCCAGCATCAGCAGAGAGTAAATCGCTTCCTGTACGCCAGCCGCACCCAGAGAGTGACCGGTCATGGCTTTGGTCGCAGAGATTGCCGGGCTGTTGTCGCCGAAGACTTCACGGATCGCACCCAGCTCCTTCACGTCGCCTACCGGCGTGGAGGTACCGTGAGAGTTCAGATAGTCGATTGGGGTGTCAACGCCGTGCATCGCCATCTTCATGCAGCGCACCGCGCCTTCGCCGGATGGCGCAACCATGTCGGCGCCGTCGGACGTTGCGCCGTAGCCCACGATCTCAGCGTAGATGTGCGCGCCGCGCGCCAGCGCGTGCTCCAGCTCTTCAACCACAACCATACCGCCGCCGCCCGCGATGACGAAACCGTCACGGTGCGCGTCATAGGTACGGGAGGCTTTGTCTGGGGTTTCGTTGTACTTGGTGGACAGTGCGCCCATCGCGTCGAATTCACAGGCCATTTCCCAGCCCAGCTCTTCGCCGCCGCCAGCAAATACGATGTCCTGTTTGCCCAGCTGGATCTGCTCAACCGCGTTGCCGATACAGTGTGCGGAAGTCGCACACGCGGAGCTGATGGAGTAGTTCACACCGTGAATTTTGAACGGGGTCGCCAGGCATGCGGAAACCGCAGAACCCATAGCTTTCGTGACCACGTACGGACCTACCGCTTTCAGACCACGCGGGCTGCGCATGGCGTCAGCACCGAATACCTGCGCTTTAGAGGAACCGCCGGAACCGGCAATCAGGCCCACGCGCGGGTTGTTCTGATAAACCTCTTCGCTCAGGCCGGAATCTTTGATCGCTTCCTGCATGGAGAGATAAGCATAAATAGAGGCATCGTTCATGAAACGAACCACTTTACGGTCAATCAAACCGGTGGTGTCCAGTTTGACGTTACCCCATACGTGGCTACGCATACCTGAATCTTTAAACTCTTCAGAGAAAGTGATCCCGGAGCGTCCTTCACGCAGAGATGCCAGGACTTCCTGCTGGTTATTACCGATGCTGGAAACAATGCCCAGGCCAGTAATCACTGCACGTTTCATTCAATACCTCTGTAAGTCGCACTATAAAAAGTTTCGAGTCGCACAATAGCGTACACTTGTACGCCGAACAAGTCCGATCAGACATTTTCTGCGGAAATTTGCACCGATGGATTCACATCGTTAAGATCGTGCCACTGCCTGTCAGACGAGTAACTTACGTGAAACAAAACGCTATACAACCCGCCAACCTCGAATTCAACGCTGAGGGTACACCTGTTTCCCGAGATTTTGATGACGTCTACTTTTCTAATGATAACGGACTCGAAGAAACCCGCTATGTTTTCCTCGAGGGAAACCAGCTCAGCGCCCGCTTCCCTGCGCACCCGCGCAGTCTGTTCGTTGTTGCGGAAAGCGGATTCGGCACCGGGCTCAATTTTTTAACCCTCTGGCAGGCGTTTGACCAGTTTCACGCTGCGCACTCTGAGGCTACGCTACAAAGATTACATTTCATCAGTTTTGAAAAATTTCCGCTTACCGCGCACGATCTGCGGCTCGCCCACCAGCGCTGGCCGGAGCTTGCAGCCTGGGCGGAGCAGCTTCAGGCGCAGTGGCCGCCGCATATCGGCGGCTGCCACCGTCTGATTCTGGACGGCGGACGGGTGACGCTGGATTTATGGCTGGGCGACATTAACGACCTGACCGATACGCTCGACGACGCGATGAACCAGACGGTGGACGCGTGGTTCCTTGACGGCTTTGCGCCCGCCAAGAACCCGGACATGTGGAGCCAGCATCTGTTTAGCGCGATGGCCCGGCTGGCGCGTCCCGGCGCAACGCTCGCCACCTTTACCTCGGCGGGATTTGTTCGCCGCGGCCTGCAGGACGCGGGCTTTACCATGCAGAAGACCAAAGGCTTTGGCCGCAAGCGCGACATGCTGGTCGGCACGATGGAACGGACGCTGGACATTCCCGCTCGGGCTCCCTGGTTTGCGCGCAGCGCCAGCGCATCGCGCGAAGTGGCGATCGTTGGCGGAGGGATCGCCAGCGCCCTGCTCTCTCTCGCGCTGCTGCACCGGGGCTGGCAGGTGACACTCTACTGCGCTGACGAGGCACCAGCCAGCGGCGCGTCCGGCAACCGCCAGGGCGCGCTTTACCCGCTTTTAAGCGCGCACGACCCGGCCCTGTTCCAGTTTTTCCCCGCGGCCTTTACCTTCGCCCGTCGCCTGTACGACGCGCTGCCTGTGGCATTCGACCACGACTGGTGTGGCGTGACGCAGCTCGGCTGGGATGAAAAGAGCCAGCAAAAAATCGCCCAGATGCTGTCTCTGGGTCTGCCGGAGGAGATTGCCCGCGCGGTCAGTGCGCAAGAGGTGGCAGACACCGCGGGCGTGGAAACCGGCTGTGGCGGCATTCAATATCCGCTCGGCGGCTGGCTGTGCCCGGCTGAACTGACCGCGGCGGCGATTAGCCTGGCGCAGTCACGCGGGCTGAGGGTGCATTATGCTCATAAGGTTGAATCGCTTAGCCGGTCAGAACGGTGGACTCTGCATTTTGCTAATGGCAAAGCGGCACACCATGCCAGCGTTGTGCTGGCAAACGGACATAACATCAGCCAGTTTATCCAGACCGAGACGTTGCCGGTTTATCCGGTCGGCGGCCAGGTAAGCCATATCCCGACCGCGCCCGAACTGAGCAAGCTGCGCCAGGTGCTGTGCTATGACGGCTACCTGACGCCACAAAATCCGTCTAACGGATATCACTGCATCGGCGCCAGCTACCATCGTGGCGAAGCGGATATGCGCTACAGCGAAGCGGATCAGCAGCAAAACCGCCAGCGCCTGATTGACTGCTTCCCGGACGCGGCGTGGGCGAAAGAGGTTGACGTGAGCGAGGGCGAAGCGCGCTGCGGCGTGCGCTGCGCGACCCGCGATCACCTGCCGATGGCGGGAAACGTGCCGGACTACGACACGACGCTTGAGGCCTATCAGGATCTGGCAGAAAACAAGGAAACGGCGCTAAGTGCCCCGGTTTATCCGGAACTGTTTATGCTGGGCGGATTAGGATCGCGAGGATTGTGCTCCGCGCCGCTGCTGGCAGAAACGTTAGCCGCGCAAATGAGTAATGAGCCTGTTCCGCTGGACAGAACCACGCTTGCGGGGCTGAACCCGAATCGACTGTGGGTACGGAAACTGCTGAAGGGGAAAATGGTTAAGTAGGGTGCGGTCGAATCCCCTCTCCCCAAAGGGGAGAGAGAAGAGAGGGCAGCGGCTTAGCGTTTAGCCTGCTGGAATAAATTGTCCCACATCCCCAGCACCAGAGACTGGTCGCGCGGAGAGAGCTCCCCGGCCAGAATGGCTTTTTCCAGGCTGCGCGTGACTTCAGCGTGAACGGCGTCGGCAGAGTGATCGTCACCTGCTTCCAGCTCGGCTACCGCCAGCGTCAGGTGACCGCGCAGATAACCGCTGGCGAACAGCTCATCATCACTGGCGTGTTCCACCATGTCATCAATTAACGCCAGAATGCGTGATTCAAATTCTGCGATCATCTTCTTTCCTCTGTTAAAGATCTTCCGGCCAAGGGAAGCATTCCGCCGTGATCTCCGGCGTGTGGTAATAATTCTGTAAAGCCCCGATCAGGCGCGCCGGACGTTCCGGGATGCCTTTCTCAAGATACTCCATCACCTGCGCATGCACGCGGCGCTGGAAGACGATACGGTCTGGCTCGAAGTCGCCTTCAAGGTTGTCACAGCTCACGTTGAACGGGAAACCCGCCGCCACGCAGAACAGCCACTCCAGCGCCTGCGGTTTCACCTCTACATCTTCGAACTGCCCCTGGGTGGCGGCGTCGCGCCCGTCCGGACAGTACCAGTAACCGAAGTCGACCAGCTCGCGACGCGCTTTCCCCGCGATGCACCAGTGCGAAATCTCGTGCAAACCGCTGGCGTAAAAGCCGTGGGCAAAGACGATGCGGTTGTACGGAACCTCTGCATCAGCAGGAAGATAGATCGGTTCGTCGTCGCCTTTAATCAGACGGGTATTAAAATCATCAGCAAAACAGCTATCGAAGATCTCAATCAGCTGTTCGTATTTATGCGTACTGTTCATTAGTTCATCCCCAACCAGGTGAGGATCTCCTGTCCATGGCTGTCATAAAGAAGTTTGGCGCTCATCACCGCCGAGACGACAACGATCATCGGGCGGATCAGCTTTTGCCCTTTGCTTAATACCAGACGCGAGCCTGCGCGCGCGCCCAAAAATTGCCCTGCCATCATCACAAACCCGGTTGCCCAGATAACCTTGCCGCCAATGATAAACAGCAGCAGGCCGCCGACGTTCGAGGTCGCATTCAGCACCTTAGCGTGGGCGGTGGATTTGGCGAGGTTAAAGCCGGCCAGCGTCACGAACGCCAGCGCGTAAAACGAGCCTGCCCCCGGGCCAAAGAAGCCGTCGTAAAAGCCGACGCAGCCACCGGCAATCAGCGCAAACGGCAGGCCGTGCAGCCGCCGCGCCCGGTCTTCCTCGCCGAGCTTAGGCATCAGCAGGAAATAGAGACCGATGCAGATAACCAGAACCGGCAGGATCTGGCGCAAAATATCCGACTGCACGTGCTGCACCAGCAGCGCGCCCGACGTTGAGCCGATAAAGGTCATCAGGATATTGAGCTTTTGATCGGCCAGGCTCACAACCTTGCGGCGGATAAAATAGAGCGACGCCGAAAGCGAGCCGCCGCAGGCCTGCAGCTTATTAGTGGCGAGCGCCTGCGCCGGGCTCATGCCCGCCGCCAGCAGCGCGGGCACGGTTAACAGCCCGCCGCCGCCCGCAAGGGCATCGATAAAACCGGCCAGCATGGCCACAAAGAACAGCACCACCAGCAGCAGCGGTGACACCATAAACAGATCGACGAAATTATCCATTAAAGTACATGCTCATCCAGTAGCGCCTGGCAGGAAGGCGGCAACGGAGGCGGTGTCTTCTTCTCAGGCTTAGAGGTTCCAGGTTTTGCCGGCTCAAACCAGCTTTGCAGTTCGTAACCACAGCCATCGCCTGGCGGCGGTAGCGGCTGATCTTCACATTCCAGGCTGTTCGCCGGGCAGCGCAGACGAACGTGCATATGCGCACGATGCTGGAACCACGGGCGCACTTTGCGCAGCCAGTCGCGATCCGTCCCCGCATCCAGGCAAAGCTGCTGCTTGATCGCCGGGTTGACGAAAATCCGCGTGACGTCGTTATCTTTCGCCGCCAGCTTGATCAGGCTCGAAATATCTCGTGACCACAGTGATGGCACCACGCTTTTGCCGTCGCGCGACACCAGATCCAGCGCCTGCGGCTTCAGCAGCTGCGCAGACGTCCAGCGCGTTTTCGGCAGCTGCAGGAAGATGTCGACATCCAGTCCGGTCTGGTGGCTGGCGTGCCCGCCGTTAAAGCGGCCACCGGCAGGCATCCCCATATCGCCAATCAGCATCGTCCCCAGCCCCAGGTTATGCACCTGGTTCCCCAGTCGCTGAATGAACAGCACCAGATCAGGGTGGCCGAAGTAACGACGCTGGTCGGTACGCATCACCTGATAGGTATCTGATTGCAGCGGCAGCTCCTGCGCGCCCACGATACAGCCGTTAGAGAAGGCACCGATGGACTGCGCGCTTCCCGCCACCGGATGGGTGATTTTTTGCCACGGCGTGGCGGCCAGACTGGCTCCACTGGCCAGCAGCGCCAGCAGAGCAATTGCGGTTTTTTTCATGTTTACCAGCGTGGAATGGTGGTCGTCACGTCCGCGTTCTGCGCGCGCTGGCGCAGGAAGTGATCCATCAGCACGATCGCCAGCATCGCTTCCGCGATCGGCACCGCGCGGATCCCCACGCACGGATCGTGACGACCTTTGGTGATCATCTCAACTTCTTCGCCTGAGCGGTTAATCGTGTGGCCCGGCACGGTGATGCTTGAGGTCGGCTTCAGCGCGATGTTGGCAATAATCTGCTGTCCACTGCTGATACCGCCGAGAATGCCGCCCGCATGGTTGCTCTGGAAGCCCGCTTTCGTGATTTCGTCGCGGTTCTGGCTGCCGCGAAGCGCCACCACGTCGAAGCCGTCGCCAATCTCGACGCCCTTCACCGCGTTGATGCTCATCAGCGCGTGGGCGATATCGGCGTCGAGACGGTCAAATACCGGCTCGCCCCAGCCAGCCGGGACGCCATCTGCCACCACGGTGACTTTCGCGCCAATGGAGTCGCCCTCTTTTTTCAGGCCGCGCATCAGTTCGTCCAGCGCGTCAAGCTTATCGGCATCGGCGCAGAAGAACGGGTTTTGTTCGACCTGATCCCAGTCCTTGATCGCCAGCGGAATGTCGCCCATCTGGGTCAGACAGCCGCGAATGACGATGCCAAATTTCTGCTGCAAATACTTTTTTGCAATAGCGCCAGCGGCCACGCGCATCGCGGTTTCACGCGCGGAAGAGCGTCCGCCGCCGCGATAGTCGCGAAAGCCGTACTTTTGCTCGTAGGTGTAGTCGGCATGGCCTGGGCGGAACACGTCCTTGATAGCACCGTAGTCCTGAGAGCGCTGATCGGTGTTTTCAATCAGCAGACCAATGCTGGTGCCGGTGGTGCGGCCTTCAAAAACGCCGGAGAGAATTTTGACCTGGTCCGGCTCGCGACGCTGCGTGGTGTAGCGAGAGGTGCCCGGACGACGGCGGTCAAGGTCGTGCTGTAAATCTGCTTCGGTCAGTTCGATGCCTGGCGGTACGCCATCAACGATACAGCCCAGCGCCAGCCCGTGCGACTCGCCAAAGGTGGTCACGCGGAATAACTGTCCAATACTGTTTCCTGCCATCACGGCTCCGATGTTGTTGTTTGTGTTTGAGCGTTGTGAAACGGGCCGAAGCCCGCTGGATTAATCTTTATAGATGCTGAAATGCTCGCGCGCGTCGAGCAGCTGCGCTTTGGTCAGCATAAAGACGCCGTCACCGCCGTTGTCGAACTCAAGCCAGGTGAACGGCACATCCGGGTACTGCTCTATCAGATGTACCATGCTGTTGCCCACTTCACAAATCAGAACGCCGTCGTCGGTCAGATAATCCGGCGCGCAGGCCAGAATGCGGCGGGTCAACTTCAGGCCGTCCGAGCCCGACGCCAGGCCCAGCTCCGGCTCGTGACGGTATTCGTTCGGCAGATCGGACATGTCTTCTGCATCGACGTACGGCGGGTTAGTGACGATCAGATCGTATTGCAGCGTCGGCAGGTCGCGGAACAGGTCAGAGCGGATTGGCGTGACGTGATGGATCAGGCCGTGCTCTTCAATGTTGTGTTCGGTCACGGCCAGCGCGTCGGTGGAGATATCGACGGCGTCCACTTCCGCTTCAGGGAAAGCGTAGGCGCAGGCAATAGCGATGCAGCCGCTGCCGGTGCACATATCGAGAATGTGCTGCGGCTGATGGTTAATCAGGCCTTCAAAGTGGTTGTTGATTAGCTCACCAATCGGCGAGCGCGGTACCAGCACGCGTTCATCGACGTAAAACTCGTGGCCGCAGAACCAGGCTTTGTTGGTCAGGTAAGCCACCGGAATGCGCTCGTTTACGCGACGGATCACGCGCTCAACGATGCGATGTTTTTCGCTGGAGGTCAGGCGCGCGGTGCGCATGTCTTCCGGAATGTCCAGCGGCAGGTAAAGAGACGGCAGCACCAGCTGAACGGCCTCGTCCCACGGGTTATCGGTACCGTGACCGTACCAGATATTAGCGGCGCTGAAGCGGCTAACCGACCAGCGCAACATGTCCTGTATGGTATGCAGCTCGTTTACTGCTTCATCGACAAATATTTTATCCACTCTTTCCTCCAGGGCATGCTCGCATAATTTTCGGCGGCTAGTTTGCCATGAAGACGGCGATAAATCAGCAATGACGCGTACCGCTTGAGGTTAAAAAATGCGTTTAGTCGGGTACACTATCGGAAATACGAGATGAGAATGACGAATGAAAAAGAAAACATCGCTCAGCGAGGAGGATCAGGCTCTCTTCCGCCAGCTGATGACCGGGACGCGTAAAATCGCGCAGGACACGATTGTCCACCGACCGCAGCGTAAAAAAATCAGCGAAGTTCCGGTCAAACGGCTGCTCCAGGAGCAGGCGGATAACAGCCACTATTTTTCAGATGAATTTCAGCCGCTGCTCAATACGCAAGGGGCTGTGAAGTACGTGCGCGAAGACGTCAGCCATTTTGAGCTGAAAAAGTTACGACGCGGAGATTATTCGCCGGAGCTGTTTCTCGATCTGCACGGCTTAACGCAGATGCAGGCGAAACAGGAGCTGGGGGCGTTGATTGCCGCCTGTCGCCGCGAACACGTTTTTTGCGCCTGCGTGATGCACGGCCACGGTAAGCACATTCTGAAGCAACAGACGCCGCTGTGGCTGGCTCAGCACCCGCACGTGATGGCGTTTCATCAGGCACCGAAAGAGTACGGCGGCGATGCCGCATTGCTGGTGTTGATTGAAGTTGAGGAGTGGCAGCCGCCAGAGTTGCCCTGACAGAAGGGCGGGAAACACGTAGTACCCCGCCCTGTCACACGTCACGTCAGATGGCTTTTGCCATCTTCAGGTTGCACGGGCTCATTTGCCAGTTGAAGACCCCTTTGCCGGTTTCGTCGAGAGTGACGTTGGCAATGGCGGAAGTGGTGAACATTGGCGGCGTTTCGCCCGGGCACAGCTCAGATACCAGATAGCCGACCAGCGGCAGGTGGGAAATGACCAGTGCGGAAGCGACACCTTCATTGCACAGCGCCTGAAGGTAAGCGCTGACAAGACCGACATCGCCGCATGGCGTCAGCTCAGGGAGAACGTCCACGCTGGATGGCAGGTTCATACACTCCCCTACCACGTCCAGCGTCTGTTCTGCACGCAGGAACGGACTCACCAGAACGCGTTCAATGTCCACTTTTTGACCTTTAAGCCACGTCGCCATTTGACGGGATTCGTCACAGCCACAGACGGTTAAAGGACGTACTGAGTCACTGGCGGCATCGAGTGCCGCGTCGCCGTGACGCATGATAAAAACTTGCATATTGCACCGCTTTTGTTAACCAGAATCACCGGCGTTAACTACCCGCGATTAATGCTCTGAGGTAGAAAACCCGATGGCCGGGCATTGTGCCTGATCCATTCGGTGAATGAAACGCTGTTTTTTACCTCAATGGCGTAAGTATAGTCAATCTCTGTTTACAAAATCGCCAGAACAGGTTCATTCACCTCAGGATTTACCCTTCTTTGACTTCAGTTTACGAAATCAGTTTCCCTTGCTGGCCAGAATGTCTGGCCCCGCTCCGCCATCTGCAATAATTCGTCACACGGTGTAAACCGCGGACCGTATTGCGAGGCCAGACGTTGCAAAATGACAACCACTTCACCCGCACCGAGCGTATCCATGTAACGGAACGGGCCGCCAAGGAACGGCGGGAAACCAATACCAAATACCGCGCCGATGTCGCCATCGCGTGCGCTCTTGATCACCTGTTCACCAAAGCAGCGCGCCGCTTCATTGAGCATCATCATCACGCAACGTTCTGCGCACTGAACGGCAGACAGTCTTCCCTGACCGGTGGCCGAAATAAGCCCATAAACCGAAGGGTCGACCTGTTTCTTGCTTTTACGCCCTTTCGCGCCGTAAAGATAGAAACCGCGTTCATTTTTTCTGCCTTTGCGATCGTCCTTCAAAATTGCAGAAACAATGTTTGCAGGCGGGGTAAAACGATCGCCATAAGCCGCTTCCAGCACAGGTATAATTTTAGTGCCGGTGTCTATTCCCACCTCATCCAAAAGTTGGATTGGACCGACGGGGAAGCCAAACTTTACGAGCGCCTCGTCGACGTGTTCGATTTTCTCCCCTTCCGTCAGCAGCCGCATCGCTTCGTTGATATAGGGTGCCAGAATACGGTTGACGTAGAAGCCAGCCTTGTCCGCGACCACAATCGGGGTTTTACCCTGTTTTTTCGCCAGCTTCACCACGGTGGCGATGGTCTGCGGGCTGGTCGTGGCGTGCGGGATCACCTCCACCAGCGGCATTTTTTCGACCGGACTGAAAAAGTGCAGACCAATGACCTGCTCCGGACGAGCAGCTTTCGCCGCGATATCGCCAATCGGTAAAGACGAGGTGTTTGAGGCAAAAATAGTGTGCGGCGCGCAGTGCTGCTCTACGTCGGCCACCATCTGCTGCTTAAGCGCCAGGTCTTCAAATACGGCTTCAATCACCAGGTCCCGGTGCGCAAAACCGCTGTAATCCGTCGTGCCGGAGATCGTCGCCAGGGTTTTATCACGTTCGCTTGCCTTGATATGGCGGCGTTTGACCTTCCGATCAAGGTTCTGCCAGCTGTACTGCAGCGCGTGGTTGATGCCCTTTGCGCTGATGTCTTTGATACGCACGGGCAATTTGCCTTTGCTGGCGGTAACAAACGCGATTCCGCCGCCCATCAGCCCACCGCCCAGCACGCCAACGGCGCGCAGCGGCGCAGGCTCTGCCTCGCTGCCCGGATCTTTTTTCACCTCAGTACTGGCGAAGAAGATGCTGCGCAGCGCCTGCGACTGCGGCGTCATCGCCAGTTCACCAAAGGCTTTGGCCTCAGCGGCATAGCCGCTGCTGCTGCCCTGCGACAACCCGGTTTCCATCACTTCCAGAATGCGCTTTGCCGCCGGGTAGTTGCCTTTGGTTTTTTGCTCGGTTTTTTTGCCTACCATGTTGAACAGCAGCGCGCGCCCCAGTGGCCCTGCCAGCACGCGCTCGCGTACGGGGAGAGGACGTTTTGCCTGACGTCCCTTCAGCGCCAGCTCAACGGCAGCGTCCAGTAGAATGGTGTGCGGAACGACGTCGTCAACCAACCCCACTTTCAGTGCCTGACGGGGGCGTAGCTGCTTGCCGGTTAAGATCATCTCCAGGGCGGTGCTAACCCCAACCAGACGCGGCAGACGCTGTGTTCCACCCGATCCCGGCAGCAGGCCTAACTGCACTTCTGGCAACCCTAAAACGGTTTTCGGATCGTCAGTGCAGATACGGCTGTGACAGGCCAGCGCCAGCTCCAGCCCGCCGCCCAGGCAGGCACCGTGGATTGCGGCAATAACCGGAATCGGCAGAGCGTTGATTTCAGCCATCACCTGCTGTCCCTGACGCGCCAGATCTTCAGCTTCCTGCGCGCTTTTCGCTCGGGCGATCATGTTGATATCGGCCCCGGCAATAAAGTTATCCGGCTTAGCCGAGATAAAGACCAGACCACGAATCGCTTTATTTTCGCGGATCTGCTTGAGCATGGCGCGAACCTGAGTGCCGAATTCAGCCTTCAGGGTATTCATCTTTTCATCAGGCACATCAATAGTGATAACCGCGACGTTATCGAGGCGAACCGTCAGATTAAATGCAGATGGCATATCCATTATTCAGCCTCCAGAACCATTGCTGCCCCAAGGCCGCCCGCCGCGCAGGCGGTGACGAGACCAAACCCGCCGCCGCGGCGACGGAGTTCGTGTAGTGTCTGGGTGATCATTCGCGCACCCGTGGCCGCAAACGGATGGCCGTAGGCGATCGACCCACCCAGCACGTTGAATTTGCTCTGATCCACTTCGCCGGTGGCATGGGCGCGGCCCAGCACGTCGCGTGCAAAACGCTCGCTTGCCAGCAGCTGCACGTTTGCCAGGGTTTGCGCGGCAAAGGCTTCGTGCATATCAATCAGGGTTAAATCCGCCAGGGTTAGCCCCGCGCGATCCAGCGCCAGCGGCGTGGACCACGCCGGACCTAACAGCATGTCCTGCCAGACATCAATGGCGGTAAAGGCATAGCTGCGCAAATAGCCCAGCGGCGTGATGCCCAGCTCTTTTGCACGCGACTCCGTCATCAGGATCACCGCAGCAGCACCATCGGTCAGCGGCGTACTGTTGGCCGCCGTCACGGTGCCGTGCTTGCGGTCAAACGCCGGGCGCAGTTTGGCGTAATCCGCCAGCGTCGAGGTGCCACGAATATTGTTGTCTTCAGTAAGAGGCTCTCGATAGGGAGGCGTGTAGGCGGTCATGACCTCGTCGGTGAGTTTGCCCTCCGACCAGGCTTTCGCTGCCAGCTGATGCGAGCGATGCGCCAGCGCATCCTGCTGCTCGCGGGTGATGCCGTAGGTTTTGGCCATCTGCTCGGCGGTATCGCCCATTCGCAGGCCAGTCGAGTATTCCGCGACGGCAGGTGGCACGGGCATGAGATCGCGCAGGCGTAAACGCGAGAAGAGTTTGAGCTTCGCACCGGTGGTCCGGGCTTTATTGGCATCCACCAGAATGCGGGCCAGCTTTTTACTGACGCCAATCGGCAGTACGGAGGAAGAATCGGCGCCACCTGCGATCCCGGCGCGAATGGTGCCCGCCATCAGACTTTCCGCCACGTTTGCTACCGCCTGGAAGCTGGTCGCGCACGCGCGGCTAACGCTGTAGGCATCGGTATGAACGTTCATGCCGGTACCGAGAACAATCTCACGCGCAATGTTAGGGGCTTCAGGCATCTGCACCACCTGGCCGAAGACCAGCTGTTCGATGACCTCAGGCGGAATTTCGCTGCGAGCCAGCATCTCCCCCACTACCATTTTCCCCAGATCGACAGCCGGTATACCGTGAAACGCCGTCGCCTGACGTGCAAACGGCGTACGCAGACCGCTGACAATGGCAATGCGGTCACCTTGTCGGGTGATTAGCGGTAATGCCTGACTCATAACCTTCCCCTGTGAAAAATTTTACATGACTATAAAGTGGTCTGACCTGATAACAGTCTTAACCATTTTTTTACATTCAGCCAATCGGGGAAGCTTAAAAATGCGAGGTAAAACACAGAGAAGAAAAAGAAAATGCCCCTGCATGGCAGAGGCAATTGTGCGGTTTGTTGCCGGGTGGCGACGGTGCCTTACCCGGCCTACACGATCCCAGGCCCGTGCAAGCGAAGCGCCGCCGGGCAAAAAGGATTAACGCAGACCGAGCTGGAAAATCAGCGTTTCAGCTTCGCAGGCAAACACAAAATCGATATCCAGCTTCACGCCGCCGTCCACTTCTGTGAAGGTAGATTTGATTTCACACGGATCGGACTCCACATCACGCGCGCGCTTGCTCAGCGCGGCCAGCGTTTCTTCGGCTTCGGCGCGGTTGGTGAACACACGGCTGTAAGACGCGGTGCAATCGGTGTTGTCCATGATGGTGCCAACATCCATACAGCAGCAAACCGGGGTTTCATCAGCACTGCATTTACTCATAGCTCAATTTCCTCTGTATTCGCGCAGCGCGCGAGATAAACACGATGCTGATATTTTACGCCCCAGCGCTGGCTCTCTCCAGCCGTTAATGGCGCAAAATCGGATAAGTGACCGATATCACACTAAAAAATGATCTAAAACAAAAACCACCCTTTTGGGTGAGCCGCGATGGTCACAATTTTGCCAACCAGATCTCGTTTCAAGAAACATGTTTGAAAATATTAATAAACAAACTTGCAACATTCAGGCTGGTCGGACCTATACTCTGGCCACTGGTCTGATTTGTCTGTCATACCTCAGACCCTACACTTCGCGCTCCTGTTACGGTATGTAACAATTATTGAATAAAAATAACTCAATGAGGTTATGGTCATGAGCCAGAAAACCCTGTTCAACAAGACTGCGCTGGCAGTCGCAGTGGCAATCGTCTCTACTTCCGCTTGGTCAGCGGGCTTTCAGCTAAACGAATTTTCTTCCTCTGGCCTTGGCCGTGCGTATTCAGGGGAAGGTGCAATCGCTGATGATGCTGGTAACGCAAGCCGTAACCCTGCATTAATCATGATGTTCGATCGCCCGACCTTCTCTGCTGGTGCGGTGTATATCGATCCTGATGTCAACATTTCCGGCACGTCACCTTCTGGTGCGAGCCTGAAAGCAGACAACATTGCGCCAACGGCGTGGGTACCTAACCTGCACTTCGTTGCACCAATCAATGAACAATTTGGCTGGGGCGCATCCGTCACGTCTAACTATGGCCTTGCTACCGAGTTCAATAACAACTACCCGGCAGGCGAATACGGCGGTAAAACAGACCTGACAACGCTAAACCTGAACCTGAGCGGTGCTTATCGTCTGAACGACAGCTGGAGCTTCGGTCTGGGCTTTGATGCCGTCTACGCCGATGCAAAAATTGAGCGTTACGCCGGTGAACAAACGGCTCGCCTGCCGAAAAACAGCAACAAAATTGCCAGCCTGAAGGGCGATGAGTGGGGCTATGGCTGGAACGCCGGTATTCTGTACGAGCTGGACAAAAACAACCGCTGGGGCCTGACCTATCGTTCCGAAGTAAAAATTGACTTCGACGGTGATTACAAGAGCGGCATCCTGACGCCGGTCAACAGCCTGGTCCCTGGTGCGGGTACCACTATCCCGTGGGGGACTTCCGGTCAAACTGTCCCTGGCTCACTGTCACTGCATCTGCCAGAAATGTGGGAAGTCTCCGGTTACAACCGCGTAGCGCCACAGTGGGCTATTCACTATAGCCTGGCCTATACCAGCTGGAGCCAGTTCCAGGAGCTGAAAGCGACCGGCACCAACGGTCAAACGCTGTTCTATAAGGACGAGAGCTTCCACGACGCCTATCGCATTGCGTTGGGTACCACCTATTATATGGATGACAACTGGACATTCCGTACCGGTATCGCATTCGATGACAGCCCGGTACCGGCTGATAAGCGCTCCATCTCCATTCCGGATCAGGACCGCTTCTGGGTGAGTGCTGGTGCAACCTACGCGTTCAACGAGAATGCTTCTGTCGATGCGGGCGTATCTTATATGCATGGCCAGAAAGTGACCTTCAAGGAAGGCCCGTACGAATTTACCTCTGAAGGTAAAGCCTGGCTGTTCGGTACTAACTTCAACTACGCGTTCTAATCGCTCAGGGATCAAAAAAGGTGAGCGTTGCTCACCTTTTTTATTTATTCCGAATCAATATCTTTGAGTTCGTTTTCAATTGCCTTCGCGTTTGGATTATCTTCCGGCTTCAGCTTGCCGCCGTTGGCGATAAAGTCATGATTCTGGAAGTACGCTTCACGCACCATAATGTACGGATCGGACGACTGGCGCAGCAGACCGTCTGAATCGAGCAGTTGCGCACGGGTTTCAATCCCTTCCACCGTCCATTTACCCACCGACAGCGGCCAGGTCAGCCACGACAGAACCGGATACAGCGTATCGACCATATCGCCGCCATCATCACGCACGGTGAAGCTGCCATAGAACGGCAGATGGACGTAAGGACCGTAACCGACACCATAATGCCCCAGCGTACTGCCGAAACGGTGCGGCTGTTCACGCTGCAGTTTCGGGTTTGCCATACCTGCAACATCGATAAAACCACCCATACCCAGCAGGGAGTTCAGGAAGAAGCGCGTAAAGTGCACCATCCCCTGATACGGATCGCCCTGCAGGAAATAGTTGACCATCACCGCAGGCTCTTCGAGGTTGCTGGTAAAATTGCTTAACCCGTTACGCGCGGGCTGTGGAACGTAATCACGCCATGCTACTGCCACCGGGCGAACCACATACGGGTCCAGCACGTTGTAGTTGAAGCTATACATAGAGCGGTTAAATCCTTCGAGAGGATCGGAGCGTCCCGTTTGCTCCCCGGAGCTGGCGCAGCCCACAAGCATCGTCGCGCCCAGCGCAAGCGCCGACAGCCGAAGTTTCATAAATATCTCCCTGTTCAGTATGGCTATCGTTGATTGCCATCCGTAACGGAGCATCTGGCGCTCCGTCTGAAAACGTGCAAGTGATTGTAACAGCACGTTTACCGATGTCTATGAGTACAGTTACGGGCAGTAATCACCGTGACTCTGATCTCAGCATAGCCTGACTTTTGGAATTCGTTTCGCTGGCAATTTTATAATGTCTTTGAACAAGATGTATCACCTTTGTTGTCATTCCCGCCAATTTAAGAGCATCCCCACAGGCATCCCGATAAAAGCCGCTACGCTTAAAAGAAAGATCAACCTCCGGGAGCAGATATGAAAGAAGTGGGTGAAGACAAAATTGGCGAAAGTAATGAGGAACATGAAATTGAAAGCGAGGAGAAAGCGCGCGGGGAGGAGATAGAGATTGATGAGGATCGCCTCCCCTCCCGCGCGATGGCAATTCACGAACATATACGCCAGGACGGCGAAAAGGAGATGGAGCGCGATGCCATGGCCCTCTTCTGGTCAGCTATCGCGGCTGGACTGTCAATGGGCGCCTCGCTGCTTGCTAAAGGAATATTTCATGTGCAGCTGGAGGGCGTGCCCGGCGGATTTTTACTGGAGAACCTCGGCTACACCTTCGGCTTTATTATCGTCATCATGGCACGCCAGCAGCTGTTTACGGAGAACACGGTGACCGCCGTACTGCCGGTGATGCAAAACCCTACCCTCGGCAATTTTGGTTTATTGATGAGGCTCTGGAGCGTGGTTCTGCTGGGAAATATCATCGGCACGGGCATCGCGGCCTGGGCATTTGAATATATGCCGATATTTGATGAACCCACCCGGGACGCGTTTGTGAAAATTGGCATGGATGTGATGAAAAACACGCCGGTCGAAATGTTTTCTAATGCCATCATCTCTGGGTGGATTATCGCCACAATGGTGTGGATGTTCCCTTCTGCCGGTAGCGCTAAAATCGTGGTGATCATACTGATGACCTGGCTGATTGCGCTGGCGGATACCACGCATATCGTGGTCGGTACCGTTGAGATACTCTACCTGGTCTTTAATGGCACGCTTCACTGGAGCGATTTTTTCTGGCCGTTCGCCATTCCGACGCTGGCGGGGAATATCTGCGGCGGAACGTTTATCTTCGCGCTGTTAAGCCATGCCCAAATCCGTAACGACATGTCGAATAAACGCAAAGCCGAGCTTAAGGCGCAGGCAGAAAAGGATAAAGCAGCAAAAAAATCAACCTGAATGGTGACTCTTTGAGCAGTCAGGCGGCCACGCGCTTAACGCAAAGTGTAAATAACGCTATACTCGTGCCGCCTCGTCCCCTTAGTTAAATGGATATAACGAGCCCCTCCTAAGGGCTAGTTGCAGGTTCGATTCCTGCAGGGGACACTTTTATCTTCCTCTGTTTTTAACCCAAATTAGTCTGTTCGCTGTAAAAACTCATTGAGCAGAAGCATCCTGCTTTATTTGAGCATAACGCGTTGCCAGTTGCTTTAGGTGAAGCTCAAGTTGGGTCTTTTCTGCTTCAGGGAGCGCACTTCCTGCAGGGTACTGCGACAGGCGCCTGAGCTGCTCTTCAGCGGGTATCGCATGGTTAAATGACTGTATAGTCGAAAAAACCACGGATTTTAGCTCACTCACGGTTATATATTTTCCTTTTTGCTCATCCAGACGACTCAGCCGATCACTCAGTTGCTGAAGCGTCATCATCCCCTGATACCAGCTGTTCATTGCGTCTACGGGCAACGCCGTCGCGTTAAACTTTTTTTGCCACTGTATTATCAGCGCTTTAGCCTCTTCGGGCCGTAATGTCTGGAGCTGCTTTAACAGCTGTAGGCTGTAGGAAATATTCCAGTCAGGAGACAGTTTATCCAGCCGTGCAAGCTGCTGCTGCGTATCTGAGATAAACGTAGACGGTAACGTTCCTCGCTGCGTTAACGCGTCTTGCTGAACAGGTGTAAGCACTTCAGGTAACGGCGCCAGCGAGGCAATGGCTTGAGTCGTTAAGGGATCGGGTCTGGACAGAAAGCCCCCTCCCCACGCTACGGCGACGCAGGCCACCAGCATAGAACACATCCCGGCGACAAAGGGCTTCCACTGCCCGGCAATCCGGGAGGGCATCACAGGTTCCTCACCGTTCGGCTCATTTTTCTGCTGGACAACATATACCCTTTTCACCGCCTGGATCGGTTCATCCTTTTCCAAAGGCGCTTCCCTGTCGGGCTTCATCTCATGCGAATCTGTTATTCCATGATTTTTTTCCAGTCTTGCCGCATTAGAATGTATCACCGTTCGTAATGTCTCGAACTGGCTAAGGTGTTTAAGCTCAAGGGTCTGGAGCACCGCCCCCAGCCTGGAAAGCAACGCTTCAGCATTATATAGCTCACTCAGATTGCTGTCATCCAAAGTGAGCATACGCATGAGTTGCTGCAGGCGCTGGCTCAGGCTGCTAAGGATTTCCATTCGCACGTGTTGCGAATGCGGCCAGAAAACCTCCCACTGGTGGCTAATCAGAGCCTCCAGGATCGCCAGCCCCTCGTTCAGGCCAGCGACTCCAGACTGCTGCGTACGGGCGAGGGTGTACCAGGCTGCAGTCTGCAACTCAACACCGTTTTGCTCGAATAATGAAAGGCAGCGTTTTTCAACGTATACCCAGTTCACGTCCGGTCGAGCGGGATGGCTTAATTTACTCAGTTCATCGCGAAGGGCGGCATAATCCGGAAGCGTGCGCGGGTCGCCGCCGGTTTTTAACGTTATATCTATAGTCATTCTGGAGGGCCTGCATATTCGTGTCAGTTGATTTCGTCAGTTGATGAAATCATGTTATCGCTATGGCAACAGCGCTAAAATCAGACCGAAAAAAATACCTTCATCAAATAATTGTCCTGACCGGGATGGTGTATCTGGTGGAGTGAAGATCCAGTCACTTCCCCCCCCTACCCGCATAAAGAGCCGCCCTTGAGAAATAACATTTTCTCCGGAACAGAAAGTCACCTCGACACAACCGGCGACGCCCTGTCCATACAGAAAGATCGGCATAAACTTTACCGCCCGACTGTCATAACGAAGAACAATACCGGAAATCTCAAAAGCTCCGCCCTCTACCAACAGATCCGGAACGGATACCGTTAGTGGCTCAACATTCAGTCCCGTATCCGTCAGCCACGCGTCCATTTCATCCTGCAGCTGAGCCATTCGCTGGCGAAACTCTGCAATATCAGCCTGACTCTTGCTGATTGCAGGAACAGGTGCAGGTTGTCGCGCCTGCAACTTCTTCAGGAACTGTAATTTTACGGACATGATGTTATCGGACCTTATAAACGGAGAGTTGTGTCGAGATACTGTTGTTGTCTGAGATGCCTTAACAGGACCCGCCCTTCGGGCATAAATTCAGTCCCGTAGCGCACCAGACCAATCCCTTTAAGTTCAGCGTCAATGGCATAACGCAGTTCGCCGGGGATATTTTGTTCCAGCAGAACAACGGTTATTTTTTTCAAGCGCGGTTCGTATTTGAGCAGGACGGCAGATAATGTGCCCATAAGCTCATGGGCCGTTCCCGGCATACCCTGCAGGATTTTGGTCATATCCGGCAGGCCGTAGTCAGGCAGATGCGCCAGCGTGCCGGCGCGACAGTTGAGAACGCGCTGCATGTTATCGAGTACGGACAAAATGACCTGGTTCTGCTCGCTGACCTGATGCAGGTCGAGACCGCCGGTGAAATTGCCATAAAGTACTTCATACAGAGAAGGACGAGATGATTCACTCATCTTTCAGCGCCTGTAGAGTCAGTCGATTGTTGCCCGCTTCAATCACCCGGGCCTTCTCAGGATCAAGCTCATCGCGGCTCATTACCACACGCCAGGTGTTGTTCTCCTGGTCCGGTGACATAAACATCCCGGCCACTGCCACATACTGCGCATCCTTTTCCATTGGCATATCGACCATGACAGCACCACCCGGTTGCAGCCGTATATCTTTCTCCGCCACCAGGTCTGCCTTGACAGCCTGGCTGTCGTCTTTAAACAATGACGGGTAGTCCGTGCTGTCAAAAGTTTTGCGATCTTTAAGCTGATAAATACGCACAATCGTCGACAGAGCTACACCACCAGCATTGCTGTTCACGGCTTCACGGGCACGTATATCCAGATGCAGGATCTTCACCTGCTTATAAAAAATCGATTTAGTCACGGCGACAGTGCCGTCCGTAACACTCTGAGTAAGTCCACAGCCTGCCAGCATCAGCGTAATGCCTGTAGCCAGCGTAACCAGAGGAAATTTAACAGCGGTAATCGCCATCTTCATCAGTCTCCCTGCGGTGAAAATTTTCCTGTACGCGCTCGTAGCGGCCAAGATTGATGGTTATTGTTTTTGGGTGTGATGCGGTCTTAGCCGCATTCAGCGGTCGCATCACGGCGGTGCGGCCCAGTTGCACTGCACCCGCTTTGGGTTGAGTGCTCATTGTCGCGTCAGGCAGCAGGCTACGATCGACACACAACTGCAGGCGGACTTCCAGGCGAGAGCCAAGATACACGTGCAGGAGCGCCATCAGGTCCGCGTGAAGCTCCCCGCCCGGTAACCAGCCCTGCACTTCTGCCGGGTCAGTGGTGGTCAGACGCATCAGCACCTGGCTGTTCACGTCGGTGGCATAGTTGCCCATCACCGGTCGATTTGTCAGGGTGACGGGCTGGCTGACGCTCATGGTCAGTGGCTTCTTCAGCGGCACACGGCGTTTGTCATGGTGCCAGATTTTCGCCTGCGTGTTGGGTGCCAGCAGGCGCACCAGCGAGGCCATGCCTTCTGCGGTACGCCCCGGCAGTAACATGACCGGCAGCAGTGCCAGAAAGCGCGAAGCCGGGGTCGCGATACTGTCCGTGCAGCCGTTAATCCCGAGCCCGGCCAGTCCCAGCAGGTACTGCGAGGTTTTGTCCTTACCGCCTTCTTCGAAAGTCGCCGGGTATGAATATTTACGCCAGATACGGTAGTACTGAGCAATCAGCCGGTGGTTGAAGATATCGAGGAAGTCCGCGTTAGCTTCGTACCCTTCCCGTCGCTGAGCGATGTCATCGATATAGTGCGTCGGCAGCGGAGACTCCACGCCGTAGAGCCCCATAAAGGTGGTACGGATTGTGGGTGGAAGGTGCGGATGTTCCGGTAGCTCTGCCCCTTTGATTTCAGAGGCCGGGAACCCCATCCCCGAATGGGGACGGAAGCGTACCGGCTCATGTCGCACCTGCCAGGTGCTACCGGTGACCGGTTTATCCGGCTGGCTCTGCTCCAGCAGCTGGCAAAAACGATAAAAGTTCATGTACGGCAGCCGGTCGCCCAGTTGCACTATCAGCCTGGCAGACGCGGACTGTGATTCTCTTTCCACCGGATACATTTTCCTTCTGGCTGAACAATGAGGGTGAGCTGGTTGAACTGGTTCATATCGGCATACAACGCAAAGAACCGGTTGAGCATTTCACCGAACAGGTGAATATCACCCTCACCGGTAAAACCATTGCTGTCGAGGGTGACTTCGATATCCAGCCCCCGCAGCAGATAGCCCTGTTCAAAACGTTGAAGGCGATGATGTTTTACATGCTGAATCGCCTCCAGACGCCGGGTGTTCATTTCATCTTCCTGCCAGTTATACAGGGCAAGCGTGCCGCGCAGCACTTCGGCGGTACTCATCATGTTCAGGAAACCGGATCCCAGGTGACTCAGAACCCGCCAGTGGAAGCGGTCTTCAGAAGGCGGATAGACTGGCAGCGTTGGTTTGCAGAGGTTACGTACTGAAAGTTGCGTACTCACCACCTGCTCACAGCGGTCAAGCAGCGTGCTCTGGAGCGCACGGCGCGGCAGCTGGCCGTTGGTGCCGGTGATTTGCAGCGACACGGCTTCACGTTCAAAGAGGCGGTCATCTTCCCACTGATGCCCCCCAAGGATAAGCCAGGTGTCATACAGCCCGGTCACGCTGCGCTTCACGCGGGTATGGTAATAACGGGGGGGAGCATGACGGCGCATCATCCCGCCCTTGTGCCTGAAGCTGCTAAACGGCACATACTCCGCGTCATTGGTGCGGTTTGAGCCAGTGACTGAATCCACCGAATAAATCTCGGTATGTCCGTCCTGCAGACGTTTTGGACGCAGCAGGTACTCGCTTTCAAGCCCGGTAATGGTCAGCGGGTCAGCCTCCAGCGTAAACAGGTTAATCACCGGCACGCAGTGAAGGCGAACCGCATCATCAGTGACCGGCAGGTCAGATGGCCATGGCGTATTGAACACCACTTCAATATCAAAATACTCGGCCCCCGCTGGCGGCGTGATGCCCTCAAGGCCGTTAAGGTGGACAAACATAAACTTGTCGCGGAAGGTGAAATACTCCAACAGAAGCTGGTAGCCGCTGAACGCGGTATCGCCTTTCGGCCACAGGCAGTCTTCGTCACGAAAGCCGCCCGGTGAGAAATATCCGTCAAGCCGGATACGGTCAGTCTGACCAGGCAGGCGCATATAGAGCGCGGCCTGGCGTTTGGTCAGCATAAGGTGCAGCTGGCTGCTGACCGGTGCATCCGCCCCGAGATAGAGGCTCAGGTCACTGAGGTCCGCATGGGACCAGTCCGCCTGCGTGCTGCAGGCAAAGCGCATTCTCAGTAACGAGCGCCCGTCCGGCTCAGTAGTCATGGTCACCCGAGAGATATTCAGCGGGTTGAGCATCACATCGCGGGTTGTGCGGTAACGGCAGACCGTGTTTTTCGGCCCCACCGGGCGGGAGTACACTTCCAGCCCCGCGGGCATCACCTCTGCCATCTTAACGGTCTGAAGCGCAGGCGTGAACGCGACCACCGAGAGTGACGGAATGGTCCGTAGGTAATGTGGCCAGAGCATACTGACCAGCCCTTCAGTTAGCTCCGGCAGATCGTCGTCAATCTTTTCGCGAAGCCGCCCCATTGAGAAGGCAAATCCTTCGAACAGGCGCTCTACATACGGATCGGGTGTGCCAGCTTTATCCAGGTCGAGCATCGCTGCACGATCGGGATGGGTCTGCGCGAACTCTTTTGCGGCTTCACGCAGGTAGCGCATTTCTGCATCAAAATAGCGCAGGGTTAAATCTTCCATAAAACACCTGTTTGATTAATGTCCGAATGGTGAAGGGCCATTAATGAGCTGAAGCAGACTTAATGATATCGGGAAAAAAACAATATCAGCAGTGAGTGCTAACGGGGTAACGACAATATTGGTCGCCAGATTTACGGGGTGAAAATCGGTTCCAGACTCCAGCGAATAAAACTGAACGCTGTACGTTCTCCCCAAAGATTCAGTCTTATCAAAAGTATAATTAAGGCTCACTTTGGGAATAATCACTCCCGTGATATATACGTCCCTGACATACCGGACACCGTCGCTCCGGAAGCCTGCATGCTGAATAGTCTTTAACTCTTCTGTTGAAAGCATCCTGGAGGATTCATTGACTTCGACAGGAAGAGCATCGCTGAACTGAAGCACGCTGTCGCTGCCTGATGATTTGTTTATCCGAAACTTAAGGGTATTCTCTTCCCGACCTGATATCAGGGGAATTTGAGTTGCAAGTTTATTAAGGGACAGAAGTTCATCAGCCCCCCGGGTCAGAATGTATATATATTTTTCACCTACAAAGGCAACACCTTCAGAGGGAACGTTAACAGTAGTTTTTTTGCTTCCCTGAACAACAGAAACAGCAAGGTTTTTATACCGAAATACACCAGTTACACTGTCCTGAATCTGAATATGTCTCTCTGTTTTTGGCTCGGCGACCTTATTTCCTCCCCACAGCAGTGCTGTACAACCTGAAAGCAAGAACATCACACCTAAACAAGTAAATATTCTAAGACGTTTCATTTTTTAATTTCCCTTTATTCTGATTTCTTTCCTGAAGGTATGACTAATTATCATCCGCAAAGCACGGCGGCACGGGCAGGATCAACTGCGATCAGCTCGGCAAGTAACTGGTCCATTACCGGTGTAAGGCGAGTCTTATCAGCCTCACTGCGACTGGCTTTCAGCCGCAGGAGTTTCAGATGACGGGTCTGTACCTCAAACAATAGCTCAGGCTCCCAGTTCGTAAGGGTGACTTCACCGGCTCGCTCGCCCAGCTCCGCAAACAGATGCACCGCCAGCTCATTTTTGCCGTACTGCTCAGCGATACGCCCCATCAGCAGGCGAAGCAGCCACTGCTGGCGTACGGTGGTGATGCCAGGACGGGCCTGCAACCAGCCCAGTGCCGCATCCGGGCCTTCACTGTCGGCCAGTGCCACCGCTTCCGGCTCCAGCGCCAGAATGTCATCGTTGCCTGGGGACATCTGTGCGGAAGGAGTGTCATTGCCCCACCCGCCTGTCGAATCCAGCACGCTTTGCTGGATCCAATTCAGCGTTACTTCATCCGCAAATGGCGTGCCGTCACTGAAGGCCAGTGTTTCGAGCCCGGACAGACGGGTCAGCAGCCCTTTCAGGTCAGCCGCGATAATACCGGCCAGCGTGTCCTGACCGGATTTCGTCAGCGCCTGATGGATATACCACTGCAAATCCAGCCACAGGTGATTAGCACCGCGAGAAAAGGTGCTATCTGCCGTTTCCAGCATCTCTACCCAGTTCTGCTGCAGGTAGAGGCGTTTAAGTAACGCGCGCTGGTCTGCTCTTGGCGGTTCGATGCGGGTACGGCCCTGCGCATCCGGGGCCGGGATGGCCCGCAGGGTATCGTGACGCAGGCTCTTCATCAGATGGTGTGCTGACAGCCAGCCGTCCGGCTGTTCACGCAGATATTCAGCGAGCACGCGGGCCTGTGCCAGCAAATCCTGTCCGGAGGTGATACGTCCGATGACCGGGGCATCGTAGTGGCTGGCACTCGCAGGGGGTTCGCAGGCACTGGCGTTCTGCGGCACGACCGCATCCACACCACCCGCTTTCTGCAAGCGGCTTTCAAGAGCACCATACAGCGTATTGAGTTCCGGTCGAATTTCATCCGGCTCATTTTCCGTCAGTTGCTCTATCAGCAGCAGTGCCCCGGTGGTACGTATCGCATCGTTCCTGACCACTTCGGGGTACAGGGAAAGAGAATCAGTCATTCGCGATCCCGCCAGCCATTCAAGTGCCGCCTTACGGCTGCGATCACGCTGTGGATGCAGTTGTGTACCAAAGCGCTCCAGCAGGCCGCACAGCAGTTCAAGTCCTTCAGCGAGCCCCTGCTCACCTTCGCGGTGCAGCTTTGCCCAGCAGTAGTAGGTGGCCACACGGATATCTTTGGCGGTCGTGGTCAGAAGCTTCTCTGCAAGCTGGCAAATAAGTTCGGTATCCGCACCTGAGAGTTTATTGACCTCCTCGCGCATCTGCTGAAAGTCATCGTCATAACCCGGGTCGTCACCCTGAGGTGATGGACCGGACAGCGGCTGCAGCCAGTTATCCCAGAGCCTAACCCGCTCACGGGTGGCCGCAAGGAGTGGCTCCTGCTCAGTCTGGCAGGCGCTGAGTAAAACATTGAGCGTGCTCATCAATATACGTCCTCTGTATCATTGCTTGCGCTTTCGGCCTGGTCTGATGCTTCCAGGCCTGTCGTGCTGAAGATGGTCTCTGGCAGGCGGAAATTACGCAGCTTCAGCAGCGCCAGCGGGCCCTCTCCCGCTTCGGTACGCAGGGTGTAATTGAGTGTACGACCGTCCTGAGCCAGCCAGCTCAGGCTGTAGCTGCTACCCACGCCCGGATAAGCACTGACGGCAGCTTTGTCGAGCAGTCGGATCCATCCCCAGGCGCCTGGAATATCCGCATACTGACGGGTGCCTGCCTGGGTGCTTATCCAGCTCAGGTTCGCACCAGGGGCCTCAGTATCCGCAGGCCAGGCGAAGCGCTTCCAGACTGGCATCTGGTTAACGTATATCAGCTTCTGGTTGTCGATAATCATGGTGGTTTGCATCACGCCATCGGCAGTACCCGGACGCAGTTCGAAGTTCATCCCGGCATTGCCTTCGGTGAAGGCGACATCCGAGATATGACTCAGGGTGTTGATGGCATTGAGAAACTCTGGGTTAAAGGCCAGCCCCTGCGAGTTGATGCTGTCCGGCACCCAGTGGTTTCCTTCTTTGTGCAACACGCCTTTGAGGCGGTTTTGCAGGAACTGCGCAATACGCCCGGAATCGACATTAAGGTATTTAGCCAGCAGCGGCAGGGATACATCACTGCTGGAATTGTTAAATGGATAGCGCCCACCGAAGGCACTGTTCCACTCAGCCACTACCGCCTGTTGCCACTGGGCATTGAGGCTAGCGGCCGCCGGAGCCAGCACCTGCTGCCAGGCCTGTTCCATCGGAATCACAAAGACCGAACGACCAAAACCGCTCCACTCCTGCCCCAGACCGGCAGCAATCAGGCTGCCGTAGTCGCGGGTTTCAGTCAGATCCACGGCCTTGCCCTGGAATACGGTCTGAGCAAGGGTCTGGGTCATGGCCTGAGGGTCGGCAGCATTAGTCACCTGCTGCAAGCGCAGCCGAACCTGCGTCACGCGGGTCAGGTACGACTGCAAGCTCAGCGACTGCGCAACGGTGTTGCTTTTATCCATCAGCGCCAGCACCGGACCAAAGGTTGCATCCAGCGGGCCGTGAACGCCGGCACTCTGGTCAATGACATCCGTATTGTCACCGCCCAGCAGATTTTTCGCTGATTTCACCAGTGAATCCGAAATCGCCTCTCCGGTCTGTCCGGTACGCCCCTGCACATTAAGGGTATTCATCAGCGCCACCAGAGGTGACTGGCGCACGTCGGCCATCAGGGTCAGCTGGTCAATGGAATCCGACAGCGTGGTGGCCTGGTTCCAGCGCAGGCTGTTGAGGAATTCCAGCCAGGCGCCGCCAAAATCGGCAAAATAACGCTCCGTCAGGCGATTTTTAAGTGTTTCCGGGGAGATTTCATCCTGCTTACTGACCGGACGTTTGCTGTCCGTCAACACCCAGTCGAGCTCGTCCCGGCGCGCCTTCACCACCTTTTCGATGGCAGGCTGGACGGCCTGCTCCCAGGCCTGGCGGGTAAACATGCCTGGCACGATCTCGGTGGTGCTGAACAGGCGGGCAGCATCAGTATCGCCGGTCATGTCCTCGAGACGCATATCGACATACAGATGTGCCACCTGTGAAAGCATTTTCTGGTACAGGGTCGATTCGCTATTACGCACGCCCATCAGGCGAACCAGCAGGGAACGCGCCTGGCTGACCATGTTTTCATCAGCTCGCAGTTTCCACTCAGGATGTGTGACCAGTTGTGCACCATAAAACGACAGCAGCGACGGAGCCACGCCTAGCCAGATACCGTCTTTCACGCCGTCACGCTTCGGCCAGTCCTGAAGCAGCACCGTGCTAAACCAGGCACCATCCATATGCTCAGGACGCGCCAGCATCAGGTAAAGTTTCAGCTGGTCATAGGTCGCTTTTGCCCTCTGCTCGCGCAGCGGGCTATCCGGAGGCAGCGCGTTAAAGGCACTGACCTGCTTCTGCAGATGGTCTGCAGCCGCATCGCGCAACAGCGGCAACGCGCTGTCCTGATAGTGTGGCCAGAGTGCCGCCAGCAGCGCATTGTTCTGGCTCAGCCCGGCCTTTTCGTACCACGGCACACCATGCTCAGAACGGTACTGCAGACGGGCCAGCGTTTTATGAAGTTCAGACAGCGCGTGCAGACGCTGCTCCAGGGGCTGATTCTGTCGAGCAGCAAGTTCGGCCTGAGCATTCGCACCGTCAATCTGGCTGCGGTTGGTGACATACGCGATGCTCATCCAAATAGCCCAGCTCACCATCGTGAGCGCAGCTGCAGATGCCATTACCTTGCGCCATGGAATACCGGGCTTGCGAGGACGCAGCCCGGCAGGAAGCGTCCGGACTGATTCAGGCAGAACATCCCAGCGCTTATCCATGCCCCAGTGGTGCGGCACGGCGCGTTCTGCACCGGCTGAAGGCTGACTGAACACCACACCGGCCAGCGGCAGCGGGCGGTACGGATTGAGCATCACCGACAGCGGTGCGGTCACGCTCTGTGGCTCACGAATGAGCTGGTCGACAAGCGTCAGCAGGAAGTTATGTTTCACTTCACCGCAGGTCTGCTGCAGGCCCAGTGAGGTCAGATCTGGCGTCAGGGCGGAGAGTTGCTCTGCCAGCCCTTCGGTGCGACAACCGGCAGGCAACAGACAGCCAGTCGCCTGCACGATGCGGCCTTCCGGCTTACCGGCGCGCGGATGCAGGGACCAGACGTACAGAGGAAGTTTCCAGCCAAGCGCATCCATACGGGCGCTGATGGCGTGAGACAGGGAATCCATGGTGCTTTCCGTAGGAACCGGTAGCGGCTGCTCCAGTCCCGGCGCTGAAAGCTGATCAAAGGCTGAGGTGACCCACACCAGACCATCCACCGGACGACGGCGCAGCTTACGCAGTGCGGTCAGCCAGGCGCTGTCGGCTGGGGTGTTGAGGTCTCCGCCCCACAGCAGTAATGTTCCGCGATCTTCCTGCCATAGCTGGGTGGTGAGGCCGGGAGTCAGTTGCTCAACTTCAGCCGCCGTACCGGTTATCAGGAGGATGCGCGTTTTGCATCCCCAGCAACGGCCATAGAGGTTGCGCATAGCAAGGTGGAGAATATTAATCGCTTCACTGCATTTTCCTTGCTCCGCACGCGATATGTGTTCCGTATGATGATCTTTCCCGGTTAATTCGCGAAGCTGTTTCATAAAGCTTAAAGAAATAAACCATTGCCACAATCGGACAAATAAATCATCACAGAGTAAAATGAACAAACATAAGCCCGAGACAGCCAGGGAAGCCGCCATTTTTTTCTCTGGAGAACGAAGAGAAACAAAGGGATTTTCAGTCCATATCAGTCCGCCGCCTATAGCCGCAATGAGCAGTACGACTAGCCAGGTACTGAGGCGTTTTTTCTTTTTCACATCACTATCCTTTGCGTAGCATTATGCAGGGCGGACAATAGCCATTTGGGTTGTACGAGCGCCAACAAGTAACCACTGAGGCAAACCCGAAGTAACGGCATGTTCGCAAGCGCAAATCAGCGTTATATTGCCCAACGCAGCAGCTGGCCTGCCAAAGGCATCATCCAGAACCTGCTCTCCTTTTTTAGCAGTTAAAAATCCCCACTTGTCCATCATCTGAAGAACAACGGCCAGTGCATCGTTTTTCACCTGGGCCCGCCAGAAATACCAGGGTAATCCGGAAGTTACTTTTCCCCAATTTGCAGTATCCGCAACACTATTTTCGACATCTCCCACAACAACTGGGCGGTGTATCCACGCTTGCGGTTTTATATGCAGCCGCTCCATGCACAAAGGAGAAGCCAGCAATAAAGCGGATACCGATTCCGCCTGTCGATCGCGGGCCAGTAGAAATAAATTGATTTCAACGGAAAGGAGCAGCGTATCATCCTGTTTGTCGAGCCACTCATCTACCCACATCAATCCATTGTTTTCGGTACTGATGCTAATGTCGTTAACAGCATGTAACTCAGGAAAAGCTCTTCGCCAGGTAGTGAAAATTTGCTCATCTTTCAACACGCCATCATGATGAAGGCGAACAACGAAGTTACCGGTGAATTTTGCTATCTCTCCGTGTAAATGCTGGCTAACGCGGGTCAGAACCACATCCAGAAAGGACAGATACTCGGCTTCATTACGTACATTCGATGCCGTATGGAGTGAGGCCGAAGTCAGCGTGGACTGAAGAGATGGATAATAGTTTGTCTGAAGTGCATTTGATCCCTTCAAAAGTGCTGCAGCAAGTTTGTTACTGGCAACAGGCGTGGTATAGCTCATCCCAAGCACTCCAACGGCTTGCTGCCCCAATAAAACTTGTTCATCATGCTGCTTTTGGTGTAAATGATTCCACCACATCACGCGATCTCGTTCGTTCTCATAGTGCCTTAATCTGGCAATATAACCGGCCATTCCCACCGAGAAAGGAACGAGAAGCGAACAAAACCAGAACCAGGCGGAATGCGTACTCAACCCTTTTGGCCAAAGAGAAAGCACCAATAAGGCTCCCGCAATCATGATAATAACAATCGCTAGAATCCAGCGAGACTTACTCGGAGGAACGGGTAATGGCTCTGTCTTCGGGATCTGTTTAAGATCAACAGGCATAATTAACGTTTTCCGGCAACAAGTAATGAAGATATTAGCGTACAACCACAGCCGCAGTGATGGCCATGTAATGCAACAGGTTTGCCATTAATTTTTGAACCTTCATCGCCCTCTGCAATATACGTTTGACCATGCATAGGGCAGGTTACTTTATCCATTAGACAAGCAACCTCTAACCCCATAAATTTCACACCGGAACTTCCTTCAATTACAGTGCCACCGTGAGTCGTTTTATCATTAATTCGAATTACACCCTGCATAATTATTCCTTTAAACCAGAAAACATATAGACCCGAATAACACCATCGCGATAAAGATAAGCCAGAGAAATATGGAGCGGTATTTATCCACCAGGCTTTTTTTGAGTTCCCAACCTGAGCTATTGACAATACTAAATACAGGATTCTTTATATATGATGTACTAAATTTATAAGAATACTGTTCTCCAATAGTCCCATCTGTTTTTATCCCCCATAATTTTTCAAAACTAAATTCTTTGCTACCACCCCATTGAACTTTTTTAAACCCATTACTTCAATGCTTAGTTCAATTCCGATATCGATTGATTTTTCTCTGTAACTCACTCTGTTCTTTGCTTCATTAAACATCAGTGTCAATTTGTATTGCTTCTTCAGGCCATCAATGCCGAATAACTCGATCCATTTCGCATCTACAATCTTCCATGAAGCAATTAGCTTACCCCCTTGCTCAATTACAAGAAAACGGAATACCGCCATCCTGATTCGATTCCCTAAGTCGACATTTTAATTCCGAAAGAGGAATAACTCGATCACTATTCATATCACCTCCTGTTATTATCTTTATAAATACCTGATGTGTTTATAAATGAACATTAGTAAAAATGATCCAGTCATTCTTTTATTGGGTCAGGTGCATTAACTACACATCGAACCGTAGTGCTAACAGGATAAGGGTTATCTGTAATTCTGAAACCACGGTAAAATGTTAATCCTACATCACCGGTGGGGTCTGGGTTATTACCGCCACGCAATACTTTTCGGTATTGGCCTGTTCGCTCATCCTTAATAACAGGTTTCTCAGGCCCTTGCGGATTTTTTTTGTCGGCTACATTATAATAATTAGGATCATACCAATCCTTCACCCACTCATAACCGTTATCGGCCATACCATAAAGTCCAAGAGGCGATGGAGGATATGCATTGACGGGAAAATGAACGGATGTGCTATTAATCCCGACCATATCCTCTACAGCCTGGCGATCCACATCCGTAGCATAATTTACTCCCTTCCCATTTTTTTTATTTTCTCGCCACACACCATCATCAGTTGCTACAAGAATATACTGACCACGGCTACGAGCAGAATATTCCCACTGAGCTTCAGTCGGGAGTGAAAAGGGTAAACCAGTTACCCTTCCCAACCAAACACAGTAATTATTGGCTTCAGTCCAATTCACTATGGCTGGACTATTTTTGAAATGATTCATTTCTGCCAATGTAGCATTCTTCCATTTTTTGTCGAATGTTTGAGCAGGCAAATTATTAATTTTGAGATAGAACTTATAGTCCTCATGGGTAACTTTAAATTTACTTATGGAAAAACTGCTCAATTCAATTTCATGAAGTGGTTTAGTATCTTTTTCTGAAGAGCAGTATGGGCCGTCCCCCCTCATTTTCTTGCAGAAATCGCCCATCCAGAAAGTCCCTCCTTTTACATAGACTAAATCCGCTTTAACACGGCTTAGATAGCGCTGAATCTCTGCTTGTTCTTGCGGGGAGTGTTTTATTGAGTTCGTTGAATCATCACAACCGCAAATAATAAGAACCAATAAAATACTCCATTGCTTTTTTATATTTTTCAATTTACAGGCTCCGCATTATTAACCACGCATCGGACTGTTGTGCCATCAGGGTAATCACTATCTGGAATATTATAACCGCGGAAAAAAGTCAGACCAACATCGCCAGTAGGATCCGGATGATCTCCTCCGCGCCGCACCTTCCAGTACTGCCCGGTATCCTCATCTTTAATAACAGGTTTTTCTGGCCCCTGAGGATCTTTCCTTGGGGAGTGTTGATAATATTCAGGGTCGTACCAATCCTTAACCCATTCATAACCATTATCAGCCATGCCATATAAACCGAATGAAGTTGGTGGGTATTTATCTACTGGAAAAAAAACTGACAAGGCATTTATTCCAAACTTTTCTTCAATTATACTTCGATCTTCATCAGTAGCGTAATTTTCTCCTTCTCCATTTTTCTCATTATCACGCCAAACGCCATCATCCGTAGCGACTAAAACATTCCTCCCTCGGCTCCGGGCGGCATACTCCCATTGGGCTTCAGTGGGGAGGGAAAAGGGTAATCCAGTTTCATTTTTCAACCAATTACAATAGTTATTTGCTTCATTCCAGGTTACTATAGCAGGACTATTATTAAAGTGCGTCATTTCCGCTAATATATCATTCCTCCATTTTTTTTCGAAACGCTTCTCTGGCAAACCTGCCATTTTTAGATAAAAATTATAGTCTTCATGTGTGATTTTAAATTTACCTATCGAATAACTACTGAGTTCTACTTCATGAAGTGGTTTTGTGTCTTTCTCTGGTGAGCAGTAGGGACCACCATCCCTCATTTTCTTGCAGAAATCGCCCATCCAGAAGGTACCACCATGGACATAGACTAAATCCGCTTTAACACGGCTTAGATAGCGCTGAATCTCTGCTTGCTCTTGCGGGGAATGTTTTATTGAGTTTGCTGAATCATCACAACCGAAAATAAAAAGAATCAATAAAACACTCCATTGCTTTGTTATTTTTTTCATTTTACAGGCTCCGCATAATTAACCACACATCGGACTGTTGTGCCATCAGGGAAATCACTTTCTGGAATATTATAACCGCGGAAAAAAGTCAGACCAACATCGCCAGTAGGATCTGGATGATTTCCACCGCGCCGCACCTTCCAGTACTGCCCGGTATCCTCATCTTTAACAACAGGTTTTTCAGGACCTTGAGGATCTTTCCTTGGAGAGTGTTGATAATATTTAGGGTCGTACCAGTCTTTAACCCATTCGTAACCATTATCTGCCATGCCATATAAACCGAATGGTGTTGGTGGATATTTATCAACTGGAAAAAACACAAGTAAACCATTTACTCCAAACCGTTCTTCAACTTTATTTCGGTCTTCATCAGTAGCGTAGTTTTCTCCTTCTCCATTTTTCTCATTTTCTCGCCAAACCCCATCATCCGTTGCCACTAAAATACTCCTTCCACGGCTACGTGCGGCATATTCCCACTGAGCTTCAGTTGGAAGATCATAGGGTAATCCACTCTCATTTTTTAACCAAGAACAATAATTTTTAGCCTCACTCCAGGTTATTAACGCAGGACTATTTTTAAAATAGTTCATACTTGCCAGCATCTCTGCTTTGAACTTTTCTTTAAAATTCTGCTTTGGCAAACCGGCCATTTTTAAATAAAAATTATAGTCTTCGTGCGTGACTTTAAACTTACTGATCGAATAACTGCTGAGCTCAACTTCATGAAGTGGTTTTGTGTCTTTCTCTGAAGAGCAATATGGGCCGCCTTCTCTCATTTTCTTGCAGAAATCGCCCATCCAAAAAGTCCCTCCTTTTACATAGACTAAATCCGCTTTAACACGGCTTAGATATCGCTGAATTTCTGCTTTCTCTTGCGGTGTATGCTTTATTGCACTCGCTGAATTATCACAACCACTGACAAAAACCATTAAAATGAGACTATATTTACCAAGACGATTTTTTGACATTATTCATTTCCCTCCCACTTTTGTTTATACTGGGTATCTACGGGCACAAAATGACATAACGAGGAATAAAACGGGTTTTCGTCACAGTGTAAAAAATACTGTTTCGAACAGTTCGGTGAGAATGCATATCCGTAGGCGGGATTGTTTTTCAGACGGTCCATAACCTCGTCAAAATCCCTCATGTTTAACCGATTGATGATTGCATCAAGATCTTTATCTCGGTTGAATCCTATCTGTAAAAATGCAGATAAATTTTTCTGAGCTAACTTGACGATTGCATCTTCATTTCCAGGGAAGATAGTTCCTTCCTTTGTAATACGAGTCAGCACTTTCTTCCATTCCCGTTTCGTCTGAATACTGGACAAAATATATAATACAGCTGTTTTTCTGTTTTTACCAGTATCAGGTAAAAAACCATCTCCTTGATTATTTATATCTATACGATCATAAGCACCGTCACCTGTAAGGATGAATAGAGCAATTCCTTTCGCTTCTGGGGAAAAAAGATATACACTCCCCGGATCGGCATTAATAACGTCAGCAAAGCTATTTCGAGAAGTTGATTGAATCTTAGCATCAATGATTTTATTTGATACTTCTTCAATAAAACTATTAAAATCATCTCTTACTTTTCTAAATTCGGCACGAGTTTCTTTATAATATTGTTTATAGATATTCCTCCCACCCATTACTAACATATAAGACAATGCCATAAACGCTTCTTTAGTAATGATAGTCAGATGCTTATAATCAATGCCATATAACTGATAAATAACCCAGATAGCAAACTCAGGAAACAGTTCAGGCGTAATTTCACCTTCTACCTCGCCTTTCGCACCTGCGCCCAGACAGAGGCTACCTTTAATATGGAATCTGAACTTACCTTTTACGAAACGGACTTTAAATTCACCACTCAAACCTATGCCTAACTCCGCATCGCCCCCAAGAGTTAGCGAAGCGAAATCCTGGAATTCCCCCAGATGCGCTCCTTTTTTCTTCTCTGACTGACTAATGGGAGGAAGAATTTCTTTTAGCGCCGGAGAATCCAGCCCAAAGGTATGCAACATATTCGGGAGTTCGTCAACCAGCGAATCGAAAGGCTTTAACCATTGCAAGGCCCCTCCCATGCTACCACCGACTTTTGCGCCACCAAAGGCTTCCCCTTTAAGTTCCAGCCCTTTTGGGTTCTCTTTGCTGTCATTAATGGTTACGCCTTCTTTTTTTCGGGTAGCGAAACGCGAACCAGGCGTTCGGTTTCCCATCAGCAACTGCTTATTACCAAACGTAACAAACTGCAGATTGCCTTCCGCCTGCGCCGAGGCGCCTACATACCCCCTCAACTCCCCCTCAATCTTTGCTCTCAAAATCCCAATTTTCGCTTCCTTGGTATCACTGACCATAAATTTTAATTCCCAGCCGACCCTATCTGGAACATAAATGGTTGAATTCACTTTGCCGCAAAAGACGGTCAAATCCGCTTTCGCCTCGCCTTTAATATGTACATTCCCCGTATCCGGGTTCCAGGTATTCAACGTTGAGGCATTAGCCGTAAGCCTCAGGAATTGCGCGCCAGCAGAAACATCAATATAATTACCGTCTTTACTATATTCTTTATATTGATTATTCCATGCATTAGCCCATTCTGTCAGCGTAGCTTCATAGCTAATATCCCCACTGACCGTCATGGAATTATCCATCATCTGCTTGATGGCATTTTGTGCAGCAACTAGCTTAGTTTTTAACGCACCGATATTGATTCCGGTAATATTGCCTTTATCATCCTTAGTAAAGATCGCATCACCGCTGAATGTATCAACCGAAACAATAGTAAATTTGCTTTTAAACGCGTCATAATCAGACTGTTTTATATAAGAGTAGCAACGTCCAAACATTCCTTTATTTAAGGGTTGAATAGGAATCAACTCAATCACGGGTTTATAACCCGTACTCTCATCAAATTCACCTAGTTCAGCCTGGAGATTTTTCGTTGCTTTGTCGAGAGCAGCTTCAGCCGTAGTGATCTTATCCTCATATCCAGGCAATTTATCTTTATTCGCAATATCTTTCAGATTATTACCATAATCCTCTATTGCCCGAGAATAATTGATCTTGGCCTTATGTTGTTTATCTATTGCCTCGCTAAGCTTGTTCATCAGTTTTTCAATCTCCGCGGCGTCACCCTCATCAATAAAAATTAACTCAAGTGTCTCTATGCGAAAATAACACTGACATGACTTGTGCAGAACAACTTTAAAATTTTTTTCGACTTTACTTAGAGAATGTTCCGTAACGGGTGTTCCTTGTTCGCTCACTATACCTCCTGATTATTCAAAAAATAATTTAATTGCTTTAGGATCCACACCATAATGGGCCTCTGTATAGCCATTCTCATCCGTGACGCCGCGAATAACCTGTCCATCCTCTGTCTCGATCCGATAAGGAATGTACGGTTTAGGCTGATTATTAGCCTGATCTTTTATTTGGAATCCACCATTCATAGGATTATGAAACTCGGGATCACTCACCGTCGCAGGAGAAAGAGCCTGTTCAAGCGACGCACTTCCCCCCCATAAGATAGACCCGCTTTTGAGATCTATTTTACCGGGAGCTCCAATTTCCACTGCGCCGTCTTTGATTTTTATATAGGCACCACCTTTACTAGTCAGGGTTATCCCCTGAGCCGCGTTCAACACAATCTCACTGCTGACACTGTTGAGGTTCATTGCTTTGTCAGACTGAAGTCGCATGGCATCGGTTTGCGCCTGAATATCTACTTTGCCTCTTGCAGCGAATATCTTCATCCCCATCTTTTGGGCAAATAAGCTTATGGCTTCACCCGCTGCTACAGTGAGTTTTTTCATTATGCCCATGTCTACATTCTCACCTGCAGTTGCAGTCAGCGTATGACCTGCAGAAATCTGGATATTTTTTGGTGTCACAAAACCAATACCGGCAGGCGCTGAAGCCAGTAGTCCAGCCCCTTTTAATTGCGCAAGAACCTTACCAAGCTGTTGTTGAGACCCCGTATCGGCTTCCATTGCTCCGGATGCTTTGGCGCTTTGCGCCAGAGAGGTCACCAGCTGTAGCGCGTCCTGTAACTGTGCAACAGCTGCATTCATATCCAACATTTTCCCCTGCGCTTTGGGCTGATTATCTGCGCTTATGAAAATTCCTTTTCCACCCCGGATACTCACCCAGTCATCCGTTCGCAACTCAGCGCCTTCACCGCGCAATGCCCTTTCTGCATTGACCAGGTGTCCTAAATTAAGCTGCGTCTTGCCCCCGTACTCCGTACTGAGCTTGATATGCTCCTCACCCCGCTTGTCCTCCATCCGCAGCTTGTTCAGGCCGGCAGTACGGATGACATTGCGCGTGCTGTTGGCCTCCGTGACATGGTCAGTGTGGCGGGAGTCGTGCAGGGCATGCGCTATATACGGGCGGTCCGGGTCACCTTCGTGGAATGCAATGGCGACTTCAGTGCCCTGTATCAGCGGGAAGTGAAAGCCGTATTTATCGCCACCGTAGGGTTTGGCAAAACGCACCGGCATACTCTCCATGCCCTGGCGCTTGTCGTCGCGGTCGGCATCAAATTTCACACGGTACATCCCCGACGCATCCTGCCAGGCGTAGATATCATTTTCTTTGGCACTGGTTACGCGGGCCATCAGGGTACCACTCACCACCGGGCGCTTTTTGGCTTCCGGTCGCCAGCAGCGGTTCTCGTAGTATGGCGTGGCCACCCATTCCACCTTCAGCGCATTCTTACGGCTGGCGGTGTAGCCGGCACTGATAATCACAACGCCATTTTCCGTTTCCCGGGGCAGCGTCGGGGGGATGGACGTTTCGGTGATGGTCAGCACCTGTGCCGGGCCGAGGGTGTGGTCAGTGCTGCTGCCGGTTATGGTGGTCTGGTTCGACAGAAAACGCTCGTGCTCCAGGCGAGCCCAGAAATTACCGGTTTCCGCCGCCGGATTAATCCTGTCGCCACGCTCAAGGTGGCGCGGGCGGTAATGGTACACGTCGCCGTAGGTGTTTCCCTCGCCGTCGCCGCGGGTCATGTCCGCCGGCACGGACGTCAGGATGTTCTGCGCTTCACGGTGGTTATAGTCGCTGGCCGTGACCGAGCGCGCCACCACGTTATGCCACACGTGCACGTCCCACACTGAATCAGCGCCGTTGTCATTTGCCCCTGACGGGCTGTTCAGTGGCAGCGTTTTACCGAAGGTCCAGGCACTCTGCTTGTCCGCGAAGTGCACCACTTCGGTTTGCGTGTCCGGCTGCAGAGTGAAGAAGTAGAAAATCCCCACCTCCGCCAGCAGGCGTTCAATAAAGGCAAAGTCGTTTTCCTGATACTGGTTAATCTGCTCACGCTTTGGATAGTCAGCCTTGAGGGTGAACTCATATTCCCAGCCTTTAAGTCCATGCTCCTGAAGGACTTCGGCCACCACTTCCGGTACCGATTTGTTGACGAAAAAGCGGTGGGTGCGGAACTGGTTACGCAGCAGCGCCAGAAAAGGTTCGAGGGTTATCATGTATTCTGCCTGGTCGGCTGAACCACTGATACGCTCAAAATGGGTCACTACCCCGTGAACCACCTTGCGCTCCGCCTGGGAGAACAGGTTACCCGCCCCCATGGTCAGGGTCGCCGGTTTGCTCAGTAGCTGGCGGGCATCAATGTTTTTATCGGCACTGGTGAAACTAATGTCATAGCGGTAGAGCTGACTCAACGTCTCTGTTCCGCAAAAATCTTCAACATCCAGCGGCGAGGTACATGAGGGAATATCTAGCTGATAACGATTCAGGGTGGTATTAATCAAACCGGAAAGAGTGTTTTGCAACGTGTCCGTCAGACTCATAATAATGACTCCGTGGTGATAATGTTTTTTACCTGACTGCGACTATTTATATAACCAGCGTCCTGCTCTGGCGGATTCAATAAACATATTTATCGTCAGCGGCGGTTTTTTCTGCATGTTCGTTTTACATACGAATATTGATTTTACCTGCAAGGGATAATAATTATTGACAGAGAACCCATCCGGCTGAACTTGAAAATAACAAAAATATTTCTCAGCCATATCCGCCACGTCGTCAGCCTCATAAAGTTCCTGTAGGGCAACATCATCGTCGACCAGCACTTTCTTCAGAAAAAGAGTGGTCACAAGCGGTAGCTCATGAAGAATAAAATCCCTTATTTTGTCGTCAGTTATCTCGCTCACCAGATTTTATCCTCTTCGCGGGCTATATTATTATACTTGGTAACGGTCCGATAACTGATAACGGAGATGTCATGTGCCAGGATCACCCACCCCAGAACGGGAACAGACCTGCCGACGAAAGCTCCCAGATTATTGACCCAGAAACTTTTTATTCCTCTTAACGAAAATGATTTCTTCGTCAGCGTCGGTAAGATCCTTTTACGAAATTTATAACTGATATGTCTGCGAAAAAACAACGAAGCCGGAGAGGTTCCCCGGGTTGCCGTTTCCGGTTTACCGGGAATATCAATGTTATTATCCCCCAGGATTAAAGCCGCAACGCCTGCGATATCCTATATGCCCAGCTGTTTTTCTGTTTCATCAACCATGATCCAGAAAAGCAGTTCCCAGGCAGTCAGGTTGTTAATACCATCAAAAAATACGTTCCGTTCAGTTCTTCAACCGTATCCATATCATCTACCTCTATTATTCATCAAATAACAGGCCGATGCCTTCTTCTTCGCTCCAGCTCAGATGTAACGACTGTGTTTTCTGCTTCGCGGCCATATGAGTCAACAGCTGCTGACTCAGCACCGGCAGAATCTGCTGGTTGAGTAAACTGTCCACGTTACGCGCGCCGGTGTCCGGCAGCAGACAAGCGGCGGTCAGCGCATCATACAGGCTCTCATCAATGTACGTAGTCAGGCCGTAGTGACGGTTCAGGCGCTTACTGACCTGGGCGAGCTTCATCTCCACGATGGTACGCATGGACGCGTCCTTCAGCGGACGGTAAATCACGGTCTGGAAGCGGGCCAGCAGCGCCGGCTGGAAGTGGTCTCGCAGTATCGGACGCAGCAGCTCGTGAAGATCGCCTTCGCTGGCCTCCGGCTGTTCATCCAGCAGCTGCATCAGGTGGTCGCTGCCGAGGTTCGAAGTCATCAGGATAACCGTATTGCGGAAGTCGATTTCACGCCCTTCGCCATCACGCATAAAGCCGCGGTCAAACACCTGATAGAACAGGTTCATCACGTCGCGGTGGGCTTTTTCCACTTCATCCAGCAGCACCACGCTGTACGGTCGCTTGCGCACGGCTTCGGTCAGGATCCCCCCCTGGCCATAACCAACGTAGCCCGGAGGGGAGCCCTTCAGCTGGGAAACCGTATGCGGCTCCTGGTATTCTGAGAGGTTAATCGTAATTAGCGACTTCTCGCCGCCGTACATGACATCGGCCAGCGCAAGCGCGGTTTCGGTTTTTCCCACCCCACTCGGGCCCACCAGCAAGAATACGCCCTGCGGGCCATTCTCGGAGGTGAGACCCGTTTTTGCCGCATGCAGACGCTGGGCGATGGCCGCGAGCGCCACATCCTGCCCGACCACACGTTTGCCAATTTCATCTTCCAGGGTAAGCAGTTCGGTCTGCTCATCTTTCATTAGCGATGACAGCGGAACGCCTGTCCAGTCAGCAATCACATTGGCAACGGTGCGCACATCCACATCTAGCGAGAGCAGCGGGTTGCTGTGCTGCATGCCGTGCAGTTCCTGCTGCAGCGCGTGCGTCTCGCTCTGACGGGAGATGTCCTGGCGGCTTTCCAGCAGTTGTTCGGTGAGTTTCAGTTCCTGCCCGTATTGAGTTTCAAGCTCGTCGAGAGCAACGATAAGATCGTTCTCTTCCTGCTCAATGACGGTCAGGCGTTCACCATGGCTCTGATTGCCGACAGCAATATCTTCCAGCAGTGCCTGCTTCTCCATTTCAAGAGAAGTGATCTGCGAGCGAATGCAGGTCAGCTGCTCCGGCACGGTGTCGAGGCTCATGCGGACGCGCGCTGCGGCGGTGTCGAGCAGGTCAACCGCCTTGTCCGGCAGCTGGCGGCCCGTCAGATAGCGGCGAGAAAGCGTAACTGCCGCGCGAACCGCATCGTCGGTAATGTGCACATTATGGTGCTCGGCGTAGCGGGATTTCAGACCACGGAGCATCAGACAGGCGGTGTCGTCATCCGGCTCGTCCACTTTGACCATCTGGAAGCGGCGCTCCAGTGCGGCATCGCGTTCAAAATACTGCTTGTACTCACTCCAGGTGGTGGCCGCAATGGTACGCAGTTCACCACGCGCCAGCGCTGGTTTCAGCAGGTTCGCTGCATCGGCGCCGCCTGCCTGGTTGCCTGCGCCGATGATGGTATGCGCTTCATCAATAAACAGCAGGACCGGGGACGGGGATTGCTGCACCGCGTCGATGACGTTTTTCAGCCGCTGTTCGAACTCACCTTTCACGCCAGCACCGGCCTGCAGCAGGCCCAGGTCGAGGGTACGCAGAGTGACCGTTTTCAGGGATTCAGGCACATTGCCCTCGGCAATACGCAATGCCAGACCTTCAACCAGTGCGGTTTTCCCCACACCCGGCTCGCCGACCAGAATCGGGTTGTTTTTGCGGCGACGAGAGAGGATGTCTACCATCTGGCGGATTTCTGTGTCACGGCCAAACACAGGATCGATCTTTCCTTCCTTCGCTTTGGCGGTGACATCAAGGGTGAATTTGTCCAGCGCGTTCTGCAGTGCAGGACTCAGTTCCCCCTCTTCCATTTCCTCACCAGCCGGACGCCCGACAAACTCCACTTCACCGCCGTGGTTCTGTGACAGCTCAGCTTCGCGCTGCATTTCCGGACGCTCATCCGATTGCGCATCCAGCAACGGTCTCAGGCGCTCCAACTGGCTCTGGCCAAGCGTTAACAACGGCCAGAGGCCGTCACAACGAGCCAGTTTTGGTTTTTCCACCAGCGCCATCAGCAGATGGACGCTGCGAATGTGCTCTTCACCATTGAGTGAGGCCAGTAGCCAGGCTTGCTGCATCAGGGTCTGGATGTCTTCTGAGAGCTGGGGCCGATGGCGCACGGAGCGAGGTTGTTTATCCAGCCAGCCGAGCAGATCCTGCCAGATGCCATCCATATCCCACTCGTAGCGGCGTGCCAGCACAGTGAGATCCCCCTCGCCTTGCTCCAGCAGCTTCAGCAGCCAGTGCTCCGGCAGAATTTCGGCATGGGCACGGGTCTGGCAGAGCGATGCCGCTCCTTCCATCGCGCGGGCGCAGTAAGGGTTCAGACGACGTAACAGGATGGCTGGATTTTCCATGAGATTCTCTCTTTGTCGGTTCCTGGACACGCTACCGCCCCTCGCTGTTCACCAAAGCGCATAAGGTCAGGCAGGCAGATTGTTTTTTCTTTGCTGAGTGCCCGCGTCTCAGGCGCTCAGCAAAAAACTGCGGGCAGGAAAAACCTGCCCGCATCAGGATTACGCGGTGGCGCGTTCGTTCCAGGAATCGGAATGAATGATGTTGCCGTCTTTGTAGGTCCAGGTGATTTTTTCGTAACGCAGTTCAACGCGTTCAAGGTGGTTGTGCTTCTCTTTAGATGGATCCTTGATGTCATACATTTCAGGATTCACCTTCACTACCTTCACGTTTTCCAGTTTGGTGTTGAAGTACTCCACTTCCTGGCCCGCGTCGTTGATTTTGTACCACTTGAACTCAGCGGATTTCAGGGTCTGACCGGTGGTCACCGCCTTGTACAGATACGGGCTGGAGGAATCGATTTCCTTCGTGAACAGGAACGGCGTGTGGATGCGGGTGCCGGTCAGCTTGCCGGTGTTGTTGTCGGTCGGGATGTACAGATTATGTTCCTGAGCGACCACTTCGATGCTGCCTTCACGATCCTGAACGTCCACAGACCCTTTGATGTCCGCGCCGCCGTCGTCCTTCAGCCAAAGATAAACAGGAATTGCCATGTTAATTACTCCGTTTTATTTTCTGAGACGCCATCATCCTGCGATGGCGCCGGGTGTTTGCCGGGTATCTGACAGGCACTTGCCTGCGGTACCAGACTGATTTCGACACGGCGGTTAAGCGCACGCCCTTCCGGGGTGTCGTTGGTTGCGACAGGGCGGCTTTCGCCATAGCCCTGCACCGCAAAACAGCTTTCCGGCACGTCGCCGGTGTCACGCATCCAGCTGCGCACCGCTTCGGCACGCTTCAGAGACAGCGTCTGGTTCAGTTGCGGATTGCCGGTGTTATCGGTATGCCCTGATACGACAATCAGCCTACCTGGCTTCGCTTTGATGCCAACCAGTGAATTCACCAGCATTTTGGTGGAGCCTGCTTTCAGCTCGAACTTGCCGGAATCGAACAGCGACATGCTGTCGAGGCGAATGGTTTTCGGCCCCTGAATGATTTTCTTAATGACCGGTGGAGGCGGTGGCGGAGGTGCCCAGTCGCTGAGAGCGGCCTCAACGAGCGGAACCAGACGCAGCCCCTGATACAGCCCCAGGCGATAACGCAGTGGTTCCCCACGACGCAGCCAGTCGTCGAGTAATGCGCCATCAGCCCGCAGACGCTGCTGCGCATGCAGTTTCGGTTCAACTGGCTTACCGCTCAGTTGGTGATACAACGCAAGATGATCTCCAACGTTACGGATGAGGCGCTGGTTATTCACCCAGGACGCCAGCATCGCCAGCGCAAGGAAAATACCCCCGAGTAGACCGGCATAACCCCAGAACACCATCCTACGGCTGACACCATGTCGGCGTGGTAGCGCAGGCAACAGCAGTTCTGGTAGCGGCAGTGGCTCTGTGGCCACGACCACATCCGGTGGCAGCGCCGTCACGGAGGTAATGTGCTGTTGCCAGAGATTGCCCACGATGCCGTTCACCCGCACCATGCACATGCCCTGCACACAGGGCTTCATCACGGGTAACTCCCCCCGCCGTACCGACAACAAGTCATTCACCGCGCTATTCTGCCAGGCAAGCAGACTGTCCAGCCACAGGCCCTGACTCAGACGGGAAAGACGTCCGTCTGTTCCAGCCTCCCGGGCCCACTCCGTCAGTGACACATGGCCCTGGCCAGGCTGATATACCTGAATACCGCTCCGCTGGTTTACCGTGGTAAACCAGTCAGGCTCGGCTTCCGCACACGCCGACGGTGGTGATACCCAGGTTACGGTCCACAGTGGAGGGATGGAGCCAAATGCTGCGCGGCACTGGACGACAGCACGCTGCCAGCCCCGCAGAGACTGGGTAAAATCATCACCGGATTTGTGCTGCTCAGGCACCACCGCCAGCATGACCGAGATTTGCGACACCAGAGCCGGGCGCACCAAACTCAGGTGCTGCGCAAAGAGCGGTAGTTGCTCTGCGTCCTTTACCCACAGATACCAGCCCTGCCGGGTTTCCCGGTGACGGATTCCGGACATAAAGAGCGGAGCGTTATCACCACAGACAAAGATTACCGCCCCCTGAAAATCTTCCGGCGGCAGGCTTTCATCCACAATCTCACGAACAGCGGTTGCCCGCGCCAGAGAATCCCGACGCAGGCACCAGAAAATAACTCCGGCCACCAGAGCAACCAGAAGACCGAGTGCCAGACGGCTGCCCGTGGACAGTGGCCAGAATCCCAGAATGAGCCACAACGCCAGAACTGCACCCAGAGCAGTTAACAGACTTCGGTACGTATCCCGCATCACTTACCCCGGCCTGACAATCTGGCTTACCAGCCCGGTAAGCGAAGACGAAAGGAAAAACCAGAGCGCAGTCAGAGCGACGGCGGCCACTACCCAGCTCAACCAGTACCAGCGACGACCGCTACGCAGGCGTGATGCGCGCACAACAATGGGGGCATCCTGTGCCAATGTGAAGGCGGGCACCCGCTCTGCGAGAGCGCGAACAATATCTTCCCGACGCTCATCATCCTGAGCGCGATACTGACCCACGAACCCCAGTTGCAGAGTCCGGTACATACAGGTCAGGACGGCGGTATCAGGGGCAGTTTCTTTCAGCAGGTTGCGGATCCGTTCCCACAGCTCTTCACCAGCATTGAGGGTACCGAAGAAGTGTGCCTGCAGCGGGTCACGGCGCCAGGTCAGGTAACCATCATCGGTGGTTCCTCGGTTCATCACGCTCTCATCAAGCAGTGCACAAAGGGTATACACCATATGGTCACGGCTGATGTCGCTGTAACCTGCCTCCGTGAGCGCAGCTTTCGCCTCCCGAACCAGACCGCAGGCACGGCGATAGAGCCCTTCCCCGTCACGCACTTCCTGACAACTCCGCAGTTGGCTGGCCATCAGCCAGCCCGGGTAGAAGATATGTTCTATCTGACTGAGTTCAGATTTATTCATGTACGCAGCACCGCAAAGAGTTCGAGATCAACATCCCCCAACGAGCGTGGGGTATAGAAGGTGCAACAGCCCATCTCAAGCATTGCGCGAGCCGCCTCACTGCTCAGATCCAGCGAGAAATACTGGTTCTCAAGGCGCAACGGGATAGCGGCCGGAACATGCGTCAAAGGCTTAATCAGCATCCCACTCAGAGCCACATTCACCACATCCGAAACATCATCGAAGCTGCCCGCTTTACACAACTGCGGGAATTTAGTCTGAAGCTCATGGTTCGGCATGGAAGAGCGTACTGAGAGATAGAAGTCCGCCCCTTCGCGCAGACGTGCGTCGTGCAGGGCACCTTTCCAGATCTGGTCCTGATGCTCCAGGTGGATACTTATTACCCGCGACGGCAGGCTCGCTTCCAGTAGTTTGTCCAGCAGTGCCAGCAGCGGCGGGAATACTCGTTCCGGTGCATCGTGCTGGTAAGCAGGAATATCGCTGGCGTCGTGCTCAAGTGAGAAAGTCAGCAGGCTGCCGGCCAGACGGGTCAGTTCGCGATACAACAGTTCCGGGTGGCGCTCAGGCGTCTGAAGCAGTTCAATCAGCACCGGCTCGGCACTGTTCAGGGCATTCAGCAGCCAGAACAGGGAGACATCCGCGACAGCAAAGTCTGCCATCCGCTCATTGCTTTCACGGCGCATGGCCATCAGGCGACGGCGGCGGACCTGCAGACGAACCAGTAGGTCCCCCAGTTCTGTGGTCAGCCACGGACTTGCAGAAACGGAAAGTATCGGGGGAATGAAAGCAGGATCACGGCCCCACTTCCCCTGAGCATTACGTACCAGACGGGTCACCGGACAGGTTAGGTATGCCGTGTTTTCCTGGCTGGACAGACGCAGGGTGAGCGCATTACGTAGAATGGCGAGTTCCCCGCTTTCATGACCAGCAAGTTCCTGCACCACCACACGTTCTGCTTTCCAGCGACGGGGGCGTTCACTGTCCTGTCCATTATCGAGGTTGCCACCACTGGCACTCAGCAGTGGCAATGCGGCAACCACCTCAACAGCCTCAGCGCCGTTTGCGGCAGACAAATCACAAACCGGCGGAATATTATCCGCCAGGTCCGTATCAACGATTGTGCCATCCTGGAAACGTATGACCAGACGGATGGCATTCAGCCGCGAGAGCGCAAGTGCAGCATCATCAAACTCTGCTGCAACCACGCCCCAGGGATGAGAAATACCCATCCGGGCGACCATATTGGCAACGTGCTCACTCCAGCGGACCTGCTGCTGGAACTGTTGCGGGGCCAGAGCGGCCCCATCCTCCCAAAGTGGGCGGTAAATTTTCATCCCTGATCACCCCTTACCTTACGATTTTGCTTTCGGCATCTGGGAAACCAGCGACAGGTTGACGTCCATCCCTTCCACCTGGAAGTGCGGGATAGCGTACAATTTCACGCGGAAGAAGCCCGGGTTATCCTCAATATCTTCCACCACCACTTTCGCGTCACGCAGTGGGTGAGACGCCTGAAGTTCATCGCCCGGATCGGTCATTTCGGTCACCAGGCTGCGGACCCAGGTATTCAGTTCCAGCTCAAGCAGTCGGCGATCCTTAGTGGTTCCGATGTTTTCGCGCTGAATCAGCTTCAGGTAGTGGGCGATACGCGACAGCAGGAAGATGTACGGAAGACGCGCATTGATGCGGCTGTTCGCCGTTGCATCTGCGGTGTCATACAGCGCCGGTTTCTGCGTGGAGTTAGCCGAGAAGAAGCAGGCGTAGTCGCGGTTTTTGTAGTAGGACAAAGGAATGAAGCCCAGATTCGCGAATTCGAATTCACGGGTTTCAGGAATCATCACTTCGCTCGGGATTTTTACCTGATTGCCAGTACCGAGATCGTACAGATGGATAGGCAGGTCCTGAACCGCACCACCAGCCTGTGGCCCACGGATTTGTACACACCAGCCATTATTGATAAAGCTGCGCACCATGTTGGACGCAAAAGCAAACGATGCGTTGGTCCACAGGTATTTGTCGTGATCCGGACCTTTGACTTCTTCGACATAATTGAAGCTGCGAACCGGAACGGTATCCGGGCCATACGGTAAGCGTCCCAGCACGCGCGGCATCACTAGGCCAATATAGCGCGCGTCGTCCGTATCGCGGAACGATTTCCACTTGATGTACTCTGCGCGGTCGAAATAGTTACCAATATCTTTAATCGCCGCAACGTCTTCCATTGAATCCTTGAGGAAGAATTTCGGGCCTGCCGAGCCAATAAACGGCATATGTGCCGCAGCAGAGACTTTAGAGATATTGCGCAGCAGAGCGACATCCTGAGCTGAAGCATCGAACTCGTAAGCGGAAATCAGCGCCGCAATCGGCTCGCCGCCCGGGGTATCATATTCGTCGATGTAGGTGTGTTTATACAGACCACTCTGGATCACCTCCGGACAGTCTTCAAAGTCCTGGCGCAGGTCTTCTTTAGACATACTCAGAAGCTCAATTTTCACGTTCTGGCGAAAATCGGTTTTATCCACCAGCGACTTCACCCCGCGCCACAGGCTCTCAACCGCCTGAAATTCATCATGGTGCATTACAGCGTCCAGCTGGCGGCTGATCTGAAAATCAAGCTCAGCGATATGGTGATCAATCAGGCTTTTATCCAGTTTTTCGACTTTCGAGCCTGCTTTGGTCAGACACTCCAGAAAGACCTGCATACCTGCAGTCAGACGTTCATCGGCGGTGGCATCCGACATCGCCTGCGCATCTTGCCAGATATCCAGCGCGCTCAGCTCAGACACCGGGCTCAGATTGATTTTCTCAAACAGGGAAGCGTAAACCCCACCCGCTGCTGGGCGCTCCAGCACCACGCTTTCACCGCCAGTAATATTATTTTGTACAGACATGAGCATTCCTTGATTAATCCGTTAAAACAGCCTGATGGTTACGATTTTTTTGACGCCAGTGCGGATAATTCATTTCGCAACTCAGCGCTAAGCGACTGGTCAAGAACGATTTTTTCCAGCTCCTTTCGGAAAGTCTGGTTGTCCAAAAGGTTGGCTTTCAAATCACGGAGCAAGTTGCGCATCGCCAGCATCGCCTTCAGTTGCGGTATCTGAGCAGCCACCTGCTCTGGCGTGAAATCTTTCATGCTCTGGAAAGTCAGCTGAATGTTGTCCTCACCGCCATCATCAGCCAGCGTATTTTTAACGGTCAGATTAACTTTTGGGGAATATTCGGAAAGAACGCTATCAAAATTGTTCTTCGTGACATTAACCTTTTCGCGCTCAAATATTGGCGCTGTGTCCTGCCCATTACTAAAATCACCCGCAACAAGCAATTTCAATGGTAATTCCATTTTCTTGCTTGCTCCGCCAGTATGCAGGTCAAGCTTTAGGTTAATACGTGCCTTAGGCACTTCATTCTGAAAACTGTCAGCCATCTCATCATCCCTCTTTGGTTTTGCTATGCCAACTTCACGGTATCGCTTTGATGCGCAATCATAGAATAATGATCGACACAAAATCAAATACGCAGATCATTAACCCGCAATGAGAAATTTCTTAAGAATTTTCTGCTAAACTATTATTGTGTAATGCCCTGCCAAGCCAGAAAAAGAAACTACTCTTTTCGCGCAAACCAAATATTTATATCGTTAAAAGGATCGCAACCAGTGAGATACTAATAAAAACAACTTATTTTGATTTGCATCACGACACTTTGTCAAAAAAGCATGAATTAACTGAAAGAAGCTATTGAGGAACGTAAAATAAGAAGAAACGAAAAAGTATGAAAAGTGAATATTTTATTGATGGCATGAATAATATATAAGATTTTTCCTTATGAAAATTCTTATTTATTATATGTAGTAAAAAATTCATTTCCGGATACTTAACGAGTCGTCAATCATTAATACCGTGCTTGTTCGTGAATTGATTTTATCCTTGCACAAAGGCTTCTGCTCGCCGCGCAAGGAGGAGGGGTGCTCTCAATGCGGCTGTTTATAAAATCTGTAAAATCAAACACCTCCTGGATCGTCGCTTTTTTAATCAAAAACGAGTCATAGCACATAACGTATAACGGTGCTACATTACGCCGCCCACCCAAATCAGCAGTGGCCAGGTAACGCCGTAAAGTTCGGTAAAGCCTGCAACCATCACCTTGAAGAACGGTCTTATCGGCACGTCGTATCGCACACGCTGCGCTACCTTTACAGGCTTCACATAGGTTTCACTATTTTGTCTCAATCCAAATTTCAACGCGCGTTTTTACACCCGCGTTACTGGTTTACATGGTTTGGTCTTGGCGTTCTCTGGCTGCTGGTACAACTCCCCTACCCTGTGCTGCGTATGCTGGGGTCGAAACTGGGCAGCGCATCCCGCTATTTCCTGAAGCGTCGCGAATCTATCGCGCGTAAAAACATCGAGCTTTGCTTTCCTCAGTACAATGCTGAAGAACGCGAGAAACTGATCTCTGAAAACTTTAAATCCATCGGCATGGCGCTGCTTGAAACCGGCATGGCCTGGTTCTGGCCGGATGAACGCGTCCGCAAGTGGTTTGATGTAGAAGGACTGGACAACCTTAAACGCGCTCAGCTGCAAAAACGCGGCGTGATGGTTGTTGGCGTGCACTTTATGTCGCTGGAGCTGGGCGGGCGCGTGATGGGCCTTTGTCAGCCAATGATGGCAACCTACAGACCGCACAACAGTGCACTGATGGAGTGGGTTCAGACGCGAGGCCGCATGCGTTCCAATAAAGCGATGATCAGCCGTAACAACCTGCGCGGTATGGTTGGCGCCCTGAAGAAAGGTGAGGCCGTCTGGTTTGCTCCTGACCAGGATTACGGACGCAAAGGCAGCAGCTTTGCCCCCTTCTTTGCCGTGAAGGATGTAGCGACGACCAACGGGACTTTCGTCATTTCGCGTTTGTCAGGTGCCTCCATGCTGACCGTGACGATGGTGAGAAAAGCGGATAAGTCAGGCTACCGTCTGCATATCTCTCCGGAAATGGCTAACTATCCGGAAAACGAGTGTGAAGCGGCAGCGTTTATCAATAAGGTCATCGAAAGTGAAATCATGCGCGCACCGGAGCAATATCTCTGGATGCATCGCCGTTTCAAAACGCGTCCTCTTGGTGAAGCCTCCCTCTATGTTTAAGCCCTGTATGAAGGTTAGTTTCGCTAAGAAACTAGCCTTTTCAACCACCTGTCATCTCACTGCAAAACCGTCTTTGATGGCGTCGCCCAAAGTGAATTTATTGCGCTGTGAAATCAAACTGTCGCCGTTCCACGACACTCGTAAGTGGCGGAAATTATTTAAAAAAATCCCTCTTGTCACCCCTCATTTTTAAGCGTACATTAGCGCCGTCTGGCACCAGGAAAGCACAGAATTCTGAGCGGGAGTCATCGGCGTAACGGGAAAATTCTCATTTCTGTTTAGCCGGGATTTCAGTTCTCTATAATCAGTTGGACTCTGTTTTTAAATGCGTACCACAAGATACGCGGAGCGATGAAACGTGAAATATTTCTTTATGGGCATTTCGGTGATCGTTTTAGTCTGGGCCGGAACCTTTGCCCTGATGATCTAGTGAGAACATGCAGTCAAAAAAACAGGAGCCATTTGGCTCCTGTTTTTTTGTCATGAGGACACGGGGTTTTCAGCAACGCTCTTTGCTGAGAGCAGGCCATCGGCCCGGAACATACTCTTGATGCCCCTCACCGCCTGACGAATACGGTCGCTGTTTTCGATTAAAGCAAAGCGCACGTGGGTGTCGCCATAATCACCAAAGCCGATGCCCGGGGACACACACACCTTCGCGTCCTGCAGCAGCTTTTTAGCAAACTCCAGCGAACCCATCGCTGCGTACGGTTCCGGAATTTTCGCCCAGACGTACATGGACGCTTTCGGCATCTCTACCATCCAGCCAGCCTCATATAACCCTTTTACGAGTACGTCGCGGCGACGCTTATACTGAGCAGCAATGTCGTGAACGCACTGCTGATCGCCCTCCAGAGCGGCAATAGCGGCAACCTGCAGCGGCGTGAAGGTACCGTAATCGTGGTAACTCTTGATGCGCGCCAGTGCACTTACCAGCGTTTTGTTACCCACCATAAAGCCAATACGCCAGCCCGCCATGTTGTAGCTTTTCGACAGGGTAAAGAACTCCACCGCCACGTCACGCGCGCCCGGAACCTGCATTATCGACGGGGCTTTCCAGCCGTCATAGACGATATCGGCGTAGGCTAAATCATGAACCACCAGCACGTCATAACGCTTGGCCAGAGCGACAACTTTCTCGAAGAAATCAAGCTCCACGCACTGCGCCGTTGGGTTCGACGGGAAACCGAGGATCATCATCTTGGGTTTCGGGTAGCTTTCGCGAATGGCGCGTTCCAGTTCGTTAAAGAAATCGACACCTTCCACCAGCGGAACAGAGCGCACCTGCGCCCCGGCAATCACCGCGCCGTAGATATGGATTGGGTAACTAGGATTGGGTACCAGCACCGTATCACCGTGATCCAGCGTGGCCAGCATCAGATGTGCCAGCCCTTCTTTCGAGCCGATGGTGACAATCGCCTCACTTTCAGGATCGATATCAACCTGATAACGATCCTGATACCAGCGCGAGATCGCGCGACGTAACCTGGGAATACCGCGCGAGGTTGAGTAGCCGTGCGTATCCGGGCGCTGGGCAACCGTGCAGAGCTTTTCAACGATATGCGGTGGCGTTGGGCCGTCAGGGTTACCCATGCTGAAATCGATAATATCTTCGCCGCGCCGACGCGCAGCCATCTTCAGTTCTGCAGTGATATTGAAAACATAAGGGGGGAGACGATCGATACGCGTAAAACGGCGTTCAGGACTGAATTCAGCCATAGATTCCTCAGATTAACGTTAGCGCCCGGACCGTCCGAGCGACGCTGCCACCGATGTGGCGTGCTTAGAAAATAACCTGAAAAAAATCACGCTGTCGAGAGGGAAATGAAAAAAAAGCGTCCGCGTGAAAACCGGAACACTCCAATACATGAAAGTGAAAGCAGGGTTCTGATATTGGCTTTCCGTTAGCCGTTATTTAACACAATGATATCAAAACAGTTACCTGGTGATTTGGCGCTGAGAAAAAATCGGGTAGCATCAATCCTCACCTGACAATCCCCTTTGTAAACTATGGTTTTTCCTCATTTGATAAACCCGACGGATAGCTGGTCAATACGCCCCAGGTTTTTTATCATGGTTCTTTCCCGTTTGCCCAGGTCTGCTCCGTGCACGAGATATTCACTATGCTGCTGGCGGTTTTTGACCGTGCGGCATTAATGCTGATTTGCCTGTTCTTCCTGATTCGCATTCGCCTGTTTCGCGAGCTTTTGCATAAATCCGCACACTCGCCGAAAGAGCTGCTGGCCGTTACCGCCATCTTTTCTCTGTTCGCACTGTTTAGCACCTGGTCCGGGGTGCCGGTAGAGGGTTCGCTGGTTAACGTGCGCATTATCGCCGTCATGTCCGGCGGAATTTTGTTTGGCCCGTGGGTGGGTGTCATCACCGGCGTGATTGCCGGGACCCATCGCTACCTGATTGATATCGGTGGCGTAACGGCAGTGCCATGCTTTATCACCAGCATTATCGCCGGGGTGCTTTCCGGCTGGATCGGCCGCAAAATCCCCAAAAAACAGCGCTGGCGCGCCGGGATTGCTGCGGGCATGGTGTGCGAAACGCTGACCATGATCCTGGTCGTCGTCTGGGCACCCACCACCGCGCTGGGGCTGGATATCGTCTCGAAAATCGGTATTCCTATGATCCTGGGCAGCGTCTGCATCGGTTTTATCGTGCTGCTGGTGCAGAGCGTTGAAGGGGAAAAAGAGGCCAGCGCCGCCCGTCAGGCCAAGCTGGCGCTGGATATTGCCAACAAAACGCTGCCGCTCTTTCGCCACGTTAACGCGGAGTCGCTGCGCCAGGTCTGCGAGATTATCCGCCACGACATTCACGCTGACGCCGTCGCCATCACCAATATCGACCACGTGCTGGCCTACGTAGGCGTTGGAGAACACAACTATCGCGACAGTGATGACACCATTAGTCCGACCACCAGACAGGCGATTAACTACGGAAAAATCATCATTAAAAACAATGATGAAGCTCACCGAACGCCGGAAATTCACTCGATGCTGGTGATCCCGCTATGGGAAAAAGGCGTTGTAACGGGCACGCTGAAAATTTATTACTGCCACGCGCATCAGATCACCTCCACGCTGCAGGAGATGGCCATTGGCCTGTCGCAGATTATCTCTACTCAGCTTGAGGTCTCCCGGGCAGAACAGCTGCGTGAGATGGCAAATAAGGCAGAGCTGCGCGCGCTGCAGAGCAAAATTAATCCCCATTTCCTGTTTAACGCGCTCAACGCTATCTCCTCTTCCATTCGTTTGAATCCGGACACCGCGCGCCAGCTGATTTTTAACCTGTCGCGCTATCTGCGCTACAACATCGAACTGAAAGATGACGAGCAGATCGACATTAAAAAAGAGCTTTATCAGATCAAAGACTATATCGCGATTGAGCAGGCGCGCTTTGGCGACAAGCTCACGGTGATTTACGATATTGATGAAGAGGTCAACTGCGTGATCCCGAGCCTGCTGATCCAGCCGCTGGTTGAAAACGCGATTGTTCACGGTATTCAGCCCTGTAAAGGCAAAGGTGTGGTCACCATCAGCATCACCGAAAGCGGCAACCGGGTACGAATTGCGGTACGCGATACCGGCCACGGGATTGACCCAAAAGTCATTGAGCGCGTGGAGTCTAACGAGATGCCCGGGAATAAAATCGGGCTGCTGAACGTGCACCACAGAGTCAAGCTTCTCTACGGCGACGGGCTGCATATTCATCGTCTTGAACCAGGCACTGAAATCGCTTTTTACGTCCCGAATGAGCGCTCCCCTGTTCATGCGGCGACATCTTTATTACCTCAGGGTGAGTAATATGAAAGTCATCATCGTTGAAGATGAATTCCTGGCTCAACAGGAACTAACCTGGCTTATCAAAACCCACAGCCAGATGGAGATTGTGGGTACGTTTGATGATGGTCTGGACGTGCTGAAGTTTCTGCAGCATAACCGGGTTGACGCGATTTTTCTGGATATCAATATTCCCTCGCTGGACGGCGTGCTGCTGGCGCAAAATATCAATCAGTTTGCCCATAAGCCGTTTATTGTGTTCGTTACCGCATGGAAAGAGCATGCCGTAGAAGCCTTCGAGCTGGAGGCATTTGACTATATTCTGAAGCCTTACCAGGAGTCGCGAATTGTCAGCATGCTGCAAAAGCTGGAGGCCGCATGGCAGCAACAGAGCGCTCCGGCTACCGCCAGCCCGACGATACGGGAAAACGACACCATTAATCTGGTCAAAGATGAGCGCATCATCGTGACCCCGGTCAACGATATCTACTACGCCGAAGCGCACGAAAAGATGACGTTTGTCTATACGCGGCGGGAATCGTATGTCATGGCGATGAACATTACCGAATTCTGCAGCAAGCTTCCGGCAGCCCACTTTTTCCGCTGCCACCGTTCGTTTTGCGTCAATTTAAATAAGATCCGCGAGATCGAACCGTGGTTTAACAACACCTATATTTTGCGCCTTAAGGATTTGGATTTTCAGGTGCCAGTGAGCCGCAGCAAAGTGAAAGAATTCCGCCAGCTGATGCACCTGTAACGAAAGAGCCCTCTCCCGCGGGAGAGGGTAATGATACATCAGAGAATTTGACCGAGAACCTGACGCAGATGGGCACCCGAACCCAGCAGGCCTGGGTTATCATGCACGATGAGATAAACGGGAATGTCCTGTACGTAGCTTCTGAAACGCCCTTTATCTTCAAACCCGCCGCGGAAACCGGAGGCTTTAAAGAAGTCGAGGAAGCGCGGCACGATCCCGCCCGCAATATAGACCCCGCCAAAGGTGCCCAGCGTCAGCGCCAGGTTGCCGCCGAACCGTCCCATAATGACGCAGAACAGCGAAAGAGCGCGACGGCAGTCGATGCAGCTGTCCGCCAGCGCGCGTTCAGTGACGTCTTTCGGCTGCAGATTTTCCGGCAGACGACCGTCCGATTTCACAATCGCACGATACAGGTTCACCAGCCCCGGTCCTGACAGGACGCGCTCGGCGGAAACGTGGCCGATCTCCGCGCGTAACTCTTCGAGGATAATGCCCTCTTCTTCGCTGTTTGGCGCAAAGTCCACATGGCCGCCTTCACCCGGCAGGCTCACCCAGCGCTGAGCAACATGCACCAGGTGAGACACGCCCAGGCCGGTACCGGCCCCGTAAACCGCAATCGGCTTGCCCTCGACCGGTTCAGCGCCGCCAAACTGAATCAGGTGCTCCGGCTTCAGCATCGGGATCGCCATGGACACCGCGGTGAAGTCATTGATGATTTCCAGATGCGCAAAACCGAGATTCTTTTTCATCTTTGCGATGGAGAATGCCCAGGTATGGTTGGTCATTGCGACCCAGTCGCCGGTTATCGGGCAGGCAATGGCGATGCAGCCGTCTTCGACGCTCACCTGATGCTCTTCCAGATAGACGCGAACAACGGCCTCAAGGCTTGGGTAATCCAGCCCTGAGTAGGTTTTCGCCCGGGAAATTTCACCGCTACTTACATCGCATAATGCGAGACGCGCGTTCGTGCCGCCCACATCGCCTACCAAAGCATACTTTGTCATTCTTCTACTGCTCCGCTAAAGTCAGAATAAATCTTTCGGACACTGTAAATTCAAGGCGTGATAACAACAACGACCGGAAGGTGAATGCCCGTGGATTATCGATCTTCGTCACAGAATAACTTTACCGTTTCAGCACCTTTTGCACTATTGCCATAAGGCTTAATATGCAAAGTAACGTCATTGCATTTTGTACAAGGAAATCATCATGCTCCACCCGCGAGCCAGAACCATGCTGTTGCTGGCAATTCCGGCGCTGATCATTGGCGTGGCCTCAAGCCTGGTCCTTATCGTCGTGATGAAAATCGCGTCGGTGCTACAAACACTATTATGGAACGCGCTTCCGGCTGGACTGGGCGTCACCGCTGATTCTCCTGCCTGGATCGTTGGGATGCTGACGTTAACCGGTATTGCAGTGGGCCTGGTGATCCGTTTTAGTCCCGGCCATGCCGGCCCCGATCCGGCACAGGAACCGCTGATTGGTGCCCCGGTAGCCCCCTCGGCGTTACCAGGGCTCATCATTGCGCTGATTATCGGTCTGGCTGGAGGCGTTAGTCTGGGACCTGAGCATCCGATTATGGCCGTGAACATTGGCCTGGCGGTTTTTCTTGGTTCACGCATATTGCCTCGCGTCGGCGCGCTGGACTGGACCATCCTCGCCTCCGCAGGCACCATCGGGGCGCTTTTTGGCACGCCTGTCGCTGCTGCCCTGATCTTTTCTCAGACGTTGGCCAGTGATAACGACGTCCCGCTCTGGGATAAGCTGTTCGCTCCACTGATGGCCGCGGCTGCCGGCGCGCTGACGACAAGCCTGTTTTTCCATCCCCATTTTTCCCTCTCTCTGCCGCACTACGGAGAGATGCGGATTGCAGATATATTCAGCGGCGCCATCGTCGTCGCGATCGCCATCGCGCTGGGCATGGTGGCGGTATGGTGTCTTCCGCGCCTGCACCGGCTGGTGCATAAACTCAAACATCCGGTATTGATTCTGGGAACAGGGGGGCTAATCCTCGGTGTTTTAGGCGCAATTGGCGGAACGGTGACCCTGTTCAAAGGTCTGGACGAGATGCAGCAGCTGGCCTTCAGCCAGGTATTTAGCGTGTCCGATTACCTGTTGTTTGCCGTCATCAAGCTGGCGGCGCTTGTCGTTGCTGCAGCGTGCGGTTTCCGCGGCGGGCGTATCTTCCCGGCGGTGTTTGTCGGCGTGGCGCTGGGGCTGATGCTGCACGAGCATGTCGACGCGGTTCCGGCGGCGATTACCGTATCCTGCTCTATTCTGGGGCTGGTACTGGTGGTGACGCGCGATGCATGGCTGAGCCTGTTTATGGCGGCGGTGGTGGTGCCGGATTCGACGCTGTTCCCGCTGCTCTGCATCGTGATGTTGCCCGCCTGGCTCCTGCTGGCGGGCAAACCGATGATGATGGCCTGGCGAAACGACAAATAATCAGGCGCTATTGCGCGCTTCCAGCGCTTTGGTGAGCGCCCCCAGCAGCGGTGGGATATCGGCTTTTGGCAGCATCACCTCAATCAGCGAGAGCCGCTCGTGGTGCGCCACTTTTTCCAGCACGTCCGCCAGCTGCTCCGCTTCACTGACTTGCCAGCACTGGGCCTGAGGATCGAGGCTCAGGGCCTGCGGGATTTGCGTCCAGTTCCATAGCGCAATGTCATTGTAACGCTGTTCCGGCCCGTGAATTGCCCTTTCAACCGTGTATCCTTCGTTGTTGAGCACCAGAATGATGGGATGTTGTTTATCACGCAACATTGACCCGAGCTCCTGAATGGTCAGCTGTGCCGCGCCATCCCCCGTCAGCACAATCACTCGCCGGTTCGGGCATGCCGTTTGCGCACCGAACGCCGCGGCCAGGGTGTAGCCGATCGAGCCCCACAGCGGCTGGACGATAAAATTCACGTCGGCAGGCAAACGCAGGTCAATCGCGCCGAAGGCCGAGGTGCCCTGATCGGCCAGGATGATGTCTCCCGGGCGAATAAACGTTTGCAGCGTTTGCCAGAAATTCTCCTGCGTAAGTGAGCCGTCCGGCTGAGTGAAATTCATCGCGCTGTGCGATGCCGGAACAGGCTTATCGTGAATATGCTGTTTGCACAGCTCCAGCAGCGCTTCAATGGCCTGGGCCATCGGGATGCCGGTAAACCAGATATCGCCGACGCGGGCGGCATGAGGCTGGACTTCTATCGTCTGTGCAGGCGTTAACTGATGGGTAAACCCGGCCGTCAGAGTATCGGTAAAACGCGTGCCGATGCACAGCACCGTATCCGCCCCCTCTATCGCCTCTTTTACCGGACCGGCACTGGCCGAACCGCTGTAGGTACCGTTAAAACCGGCGTTACGTTCGTCGAATATGCCTTTGCCCATCAGCATCGTGGCATGCGCCATCGGCACATCCTTCACCCACTTCTGCAGCGCGTGCTTCAGCCCATGGCGCAGGACAAGAAAATCCGCTAACAGCGCGGTACGCTTACTCGCTGCCAGTTGACGCTCCGCAGCATCCCGGAACGCTTTCAGGCAGGCGCTATCGGCATGGGCATGCCGAAGCGTGAGAGCGTTTACAGGCGGCGTAGCGGCTTTTTTTGCCACATCAGCAGGTAACATCAAATAGCCGGGGCGACGTTCCCGGAGCATCGTCGTCAGTACCCGGTCGATTTCATAACAGGCGTTTTGTTCGGTCAGGATCGCCTGTGCAACGGTGATCGGCTCGCTCATATGGTAAAAATGACGGAACTCACCATCGCCCAGCGTATGGTGCAGCAGTTCCCCTCTTTGCTGAGACGCCATCCCCGGCGCGCCAACAATATGCAGCACCGGAACGTGCTCGGCATAGCTGCCCGCAATGCCGTTCATGGCACTTAATTCGCCGACGCCAAACGTCGTCAGCAGCGCGGCGAAGCCCTTACATCGGGCATATCCGTCAGCGGCATAAGAGGCGTTTAACTCGTTGGCACAGCCCACCCAGCAGATATCCGGGCTGTCTATTACGTGGTCGAGAAACTGCAGGTTATAGTCGCCCGGCACGCCAAACAGATGATCGGCTCCACAATCTGTAAGACGGTCCAGCAGGTAATCGGCGACGCAGTACGGGGTACGCATAAACAGGTATCCTTCTGATGTTGACCTCACTTTGAGTATTAAATAAGCGTGATGGCTGTCCAGAATTGGTGATAAGAAGGCTATGGAAAGAATGCTTTACAAAAAATGCTGAGCTATGCTGCTTTTTTTCACGTTAATGTAAACGTATACACTGATTTTTCTCTTCAGCACGAGAGGTCATACGAATGGGTTATCAGCCGGACAAAAATCGTTATCAGACAATGGAGTATCGCCGCTGTGGGCGAAGCGGACTCAGGTTGCCCGCGGTCTCGCTGGGGCTGTGGCATAACTTTGGTGACGCCACGCTCATCGAAAATAGCCGTCAACTTTTACAGCGCGCGTTCGATCTGGGTATTACGCATTTCGACCTTGCCAATAACTATGGTCCCCCGCCGGGGTCTGCCGAGCGTAATTTCGGCCGTATTTTGCAGGAGGATTTCCTGCCCTGGCGCGACGAGCTGATCGTCTCCACGAAAGCGGGATATACCATGTGGGACGGCCCTTACGGCGACTGGGGATCGCGTAAATATCTGCTGGCAAGCCTCGATCAAAGCCTGAAGCGCATGGGGCTGGAATATGTCGATATCTTCTATCATCACCGTCCTGACCCGGAAACGCCGCTGCAGGAAACCATGAAAGCGCTTGACCATCTGGTGCGCCAGGGCAAAGCCCTGTATGTCGGGTTATCCAACTATCCTGCCGAGCTGGCGCGAAAAGCGATTGATATCCTGAATGACCTGGGCACGCCCTGCCTGATCCACCAGCCGAAATACTCGATGTTCGAACGTTCGCCGGAAGAGGGTTTGCTGGATGTTCTGCAGGAAAAAGGGGTCGGCTGTATTCCCTTCTCGCCGCTGGCAGGGGGACAGTTGACCAACCGGTATCTTAACGGTATTCCCGCCGATTCCCGTGCGGCAAGCGGCAGTCAATTCCTTAACCCGGAACAGATCACCGAAGAGAAGCTTGAGAAAGTGCGCCAGCTAAACGCCCTGGCAGAAAGCCGCGGCCAGAAACTCTCGCAGATGGCGCTTGCCTGGGTATTACGCCATGAGGAGGTCACGTCGGTGCTGATCGGAGCCAGCAAAACGGCTCAGATTGATGATGCCGTGGGTATGCTGGAAAACCGCCAGTTTACCGCAGAAGAACTTTCTCTAATCGACCAGATCCTGAGCAGTTCAAAATAAAACCACTTTTAGCAAAAAGTGCTCTCCCTCGGGAATTCGGAGTTGAGGCGATGAAACGAGCCTTTACCAACTCGTAATATTGCGTTAACAGGCCCCACGAAGGCCCCGATCGTGAAGGAGAAAGAGTATGTTCAGGTCACTGATTCTTGCAGCGGTATTACTGGCTTCAGCCCCGCTGGTCGCCACTGCTGGCGAAATCACCCTGTTGCCATCAGTAAAATTACAAATTGGCGATCGTGACGACTACAGCAGATACTGGGACGGTGGCTACTGGCGCGACCGTGATTACTGGCATCGTCACTATGAGTGGCGCGGCGATCGCTGGTGGAAACATGACAACGGCAGACACCGCGGCTGGTATAAAGACAACGCCTATGAGCGCGGTTACCGTGAAGGCTGGCGGGATCGTGATGACCGTCGCGGCTGGGGTCGCGGCAAAGGTCATGGTCACGGCCATCATCACTAATCCAAAAGGAGCCCCTGCGGCTCCTTTTTTGTTAAAGACCCAGCGCGGTTCCCACCAACAACCACAAGTTCAGCGCCACGACGACCACCACGATGGCCCACCCGGCCCGTTTCACCAGCGTCGTATTAACCAGTTCTCCCATCAGAGTTTTATTGCTGGTGAAAATCAGCAGCGGCACCAGCGCCAGCGCAATACCAAAGCTCAGCAGCACCTGGCTCATCACCAGAATTCGCGTTGGATCGAGCCCCATCATAATCACGATAAACGACGGAAGCATGGTGATAAAACGACGCACCCACAATGGAATATGGAAGCGAACAAATCCCTGCATTACCACCTGCCCTGCCAGCGTCCCCACCACCGTGGAGGAGAGACCGGCGGCAACCAGGCTCAGACCAAATATCGTGGCAGCAGCATGGCTCAGTAACGGCTCGAGCGTGAGGTAAGCCTGGTCGAGATCGGCGACGCCAGTATGACCGTTAAAGTGGAAAGCGGCGGCTGCGGTGGCCATCATCGCCAGATTCACAAAACCCGCGATGGTCATGGCGATTGCCACATCCCATTTGGTTGCCGAGTAGCGTTCTTTACGCGTCCCGCCGTGCAGATGCTGGGTTAACGAGGAGTGCAAATAAATGACATGCGGCATAATGGTCGCCCCAAGGACCCCAGCGGCCAGGAAAACCGCTTCCGAAGTTGGCAGGCTTGGGATCACCATGCCTTTCGCGAGCTGCGCCAGATTCGGCTGTGAGAAAATCAGCTCGACGATGTACGCCGCAGCAACAAACAGCAGCAGGCCACCAATGACCTTCTCCAGCGGTTTTTGACCCCGACGTTGCAGCATCAGGATCAGGAATGTGGCAATCCCGGTCAGCACCGCCCCCTGTAACAGCGACACGCCCAGAATCAGCTTAAAGCCAATCGCTGCCCCGATAAATTCAGCGAGATCGGTTGCCATGGCGATAATTTCCGCCTGAACCCAGTAGAGCCACACCGCCGGACGGGGATAATGGTCGCGAATTTGCTCCGCAAGGTTTTTACCCGTGGCAATCCCCAGTTTTGCAGAGAGCATCTGAATCAGCATCGCCATCAGGTTTGCCCAGACGACCACCCACAGCAGCTTATAGCCGAAACTGGCCCCGGCCTGAATATTGGTCGCAAAATTACCCGGATCGATATAGCCGATGGCAGCAATAAAAGCAGGTCCCATTAATGCGAACCGCAACTTGCGCGCGGCTCTACCACTGCTACCCTCTACGCGACTGTTTGTCATTATCTGCCTCTGGAAATATAGCCTTTGCTATGTTTAATGCTATCAAAATGAGAATGATTATCAAGATCATTTAGAGAGTTTAAAATGATTTCTCTGATAGCTAAGAACAATAGATGGGCAGGTGGTGCGACATCACAGAATGTGAAAATGCGCGGTCATTTGTGAAGCGTAGCACACAAACTTAACTTTTCACTCATTTACCTAACATAACAAAAATGTATTGTGGATCACTAATTTTGAGACTCGTCACAGGATGTAACTATAGTGTGTCCCTGATCTCGTTTTCTTTTCGCTTGTTACATAGAATGTGCACGAAAATTAAACCTGCCTCATATTTGGAGCAAATATGGACCGCGTCCTTCATTTTGTCCTGGCACTTGTTGTCGTTACTGCACTCGCATTGCTGGTCAGCACAGACCGCAAAAAAATTCGTATTCGTTATGTTGTCCAGCTGCTGGTCATTGAAGTTTTACTTGCGTGGTTCTTCCTGAACTCCAACGTAGGCCTCGGCTTCGTGAAAGGCTTCTCCGAAATGTTCGAAAAACTGCTCGGATTCGCCAACGAAGGGACAAACTTTGTCTTCGGTAAAATGAACGACGAAGGTCTGGCATTCTTCTTCCTGAAGGTACTGTGCCCAATCGTCTTCATCTCCGCGCTGATCGGTATTCTGCAGCACATCCGAGTTCTGCCGTTCGTTATTCGTGGCATTGGTTTCCTGTTATCCAAAGTAAACGGCATGGGTAAGCTGGAATCTTTCAACGCCGTAAGTTCCCTGATCCTCGGTCAGTCTGAGAACTTCATCGCGTATAAAGATATCCTCGGCAAAATGTCCCGTAACCGCATGTACACCATGGCGGCAACCGCAATGTCTACCGTTTCCATGTCTATCGTGGGCGCGTACATGACCATGCTGGAGCCAAAATATGTGGTTGCAGCGCTGGTTCTGAATATGTTCAGCACCTTTATCGTTCTGTCGCTGATCAACCCGTATCGCGTTGACGCCAGCGAAGAGAACATCCAGATGTCTAACCTGCACGAAGGTCAGAGCTTCTTCGAAATGCTGGGTGAGTACATCCTGGCCGGTTTCAAAGTGGCGATTATCGTTGCCGCGATGCTGATCGGCTTTATCGCCCTGATCTCCGCACTGAACGCCCTGTTCGCCGCTGTGCTGGGCATCTCCTTCCAGGGCATCCTGGGCTACATCTTCTACCCTGTCGCATGGGTGATGGGTGTTCCAGCTCACGAAGCGCTGCAGGTGGGCAGTATCATGGCGACCAAACTGGTTTCTAACGAATTCGTTGCGATGATGGATCTGCAGAAAATCGCCAGTACGCTCTCTCCACGTGCGGAAGGCATTCTGTCCGTATTCCTGGTCTCCTTCGCGAACTTCTCGTCCATCGGTATTATCGCCGGTGCGATTAAAGGCCTGAACGAAGAACAGGGTAACGTGGTTTCTCGCTTTGGCCTGAAACTGGTTTACGGCTCCACCCTGGTGAGCGTCCTGTCAGCTTCTATTGCTGCGCTGGTTCTGTAACGTTTACCGTAAAAAAAACCGGGAGACTTGCTCCCGGTTTTTTTATGCCCGCAATTCTTCCAGCGGTTTGGGTTTGCCTATCAGGTAGCCCTGGAGATAGTCCACGCCGAAGCGTAGCAGCATCTCCCGCTGCGCTGGCGTCTCAACATATTCTGCCACCACGCACAGTGATTTCGTCTTCGCCAGATTACATATCGACTGGACGATCATTGCGTCCATATCATCAGTACAAATATCTTTCACGAAACAGCCGTCAATTTTAATGATGTCTGCCTGCAGGCGTCTCAGACGCTCGTAGTTGGCGTAGCCGGTACCAAAATCATCGATGGCAATCCTGAAACCGTAGTCCCGCAGCTGCTGAATGTTGTGGATGCTGCAGCCGGAATTGGAGAAGGCCTGCTCTTCGGTGATCTCAATCACGACAGCCTGAGGCGCAACGCCGTACCGTTCAAAGAGCGCACAAATCTCAGTCGCCACCTCATTTTGCATCAGCGTAAGCGGCATCAGATTGACAGAGAATCGGGCGCCAGCCTGCGTCGCGGGGTGATCGCGCAGCCACAGCAGTAATTTTTCCATGACGCACATATCAAACCGGTGGCTGAGGTTGAACTGGGCAATCAGGGGAATAAAGCGGTCAGGGGTGATGATCTCGCCCTCGCTCTCCATACGCGCCAGAATTTCGTAGTACCCGCTACCGTCCGCCTTCTGGATCGGCTGCGCATACAAATGGAACTGCCCCGCCTCCAGGGCGTGCTTAATCCGCGCCAGCATCAGGACACGCTCCGTTGTTTGTCCTGATGCAGCTTCCAGGCTATTCGTCAGCGCAAGAACGTTGTGCGCTCCGCAGGATTGCTCGGCCAGCCAGCTCAGTTGCCCCAGCGTGTGGTGCAGTTTCTCACCGTTTTCGACCATTCCCCAGGACGCGCCAAATTCGATATCCAGCCCGGTATTGTTCCAGAAAATCTTACGGCTGTTCAGCCGATCAACCATATGCTGGAGGCGCTCGGCCGTTCCCTGCCCAAGCAATACCAGCACCAGCTCGCTTCCCGGCAGCTGGAAAAGCGTTTCATCTTTTTGCAACAGCGGCTGGAGAGAGGACGTGATCATTCGTTTGCAGTGCACCCGCATGAGAATGCCGTAATGGCGGCTCAAAAACTCCAGATTATCCATTCTCAGGCAACACACTTTGGCATCCGGGTGGTCGAGGAGAAAATCTTCCAGCGCACGAATGTTGGGTAATCCTGTCAGCGGATCGGTGAGCGCTCTGTCCTGCCAGCCCTGCTTCAACCATTCGCTTCGCTGATAGATACGCGACATATAAAGCAGGCAGATAGCAAAAGAGATCAGTACCGACAGGATAAAGGAGAGCGAATGGCCCGACTCCACTCCGTTTAGAAAGTTGTAATTGTAGGTCAACAGCAGAAGCGCAGAGGTGGCCCACAGCAGGGAGATAAGCGCGTAGCTCAGACGGCTAATCGCTAACGTAAAGAGAATGAAAATAATCGGCATCAAATAGCCCGCAATAACAGGCGACTCAAAAGGCGCACATAAAATTGCGATGATGGCGATTAACAGCATCAGCCAGACGAATATATATAATGATTTCTTGTGTAAAAACACGGGCTTCACACTTCGCCGCCAGAACTTGATGGCATAACGAGGATTAATAATCATTCTTAACGGATAATAGAACATCATGGTAAAAATCATCGCCGCGCATATCAGGCTTTGAATATCAACAACGTTATAAATTACCGTTCCTTCGCCGAAGAAAGTTGAGATTGTGACCGGAAAATCAAAGAAATAGCCAGCGAGATACATCGACATTTTAATGCCTATCGGCACCATAAAGCCGAGCCAAAATATGCGTAACCCAATGTGCCTGTTGGGCATACAGTAGCGCCAGCGCCGGCCCAGCAGAAGGCGCAGAACACCGCAGGCAGCGAATACGGAGAAAGTCTGACAGAACAGTAATACTGAATATTGTAGCGGTGCTAAATTAACGTTAAATATATTAGCAACCATAAAACTTATCAGAATAGGCAGAATACCGCGGCGCCCCAATAACAGCATAATCGCCAGCATAACGCTTAACGGGAGCCACGCTAAATAAACGTCGTGTTCATTAACAATTGCACGCGGGGAGAGATAACGGGAAACGGGAACCGCAATCAGACAGATCGCCAGAGCAATTATAAATATCTTTACATTATTATACGATTTTCTATTCATTAAGCTGGGGAGATTATTATCCATTCATATCATTGACCGCATGGATAATAGGTTTATTAATTACGCGAATCAAGTTGAAGTCTATTTATAGACTGATTTATTGATTTCGGTTGAGGTGGGATATGGAAAAAAACCATTTTGGCAACAAAATACGTTTAGGGGTGTTACAAAAACATAAAAAAAACCCTCGTCTTTTGACGAGGGTTTAAAATTTTGGTGGAGCTAAGCGGGATCGAACCGCTGACCTCTTGCATGCCATGCAAGCGCTCTCCCAGCTGAGCTATAGCCCCACATGTTACTTTACTAACCACACTCTGTTGGGTTCAGAGTTTGGTGGAGCTATGCGGGATCGAACCGCAGACCTCCTGCGTGCAAAGCAGGCGCTCTCCCAGCTGAGCTATAGCCCCATAGTAAAGCTGTCATGTTGACGGGCGGCATAATATGAATTCCACCGCGGAGTGTCAACGGCAAAATCAATAGCCGCGGTTCAATCGCCGAAAAATCATGCAAATGAATCACTTTGCGAGCCTGCTCGCAGTCATGAGTTAAGCCTGTCACGTTTTCACGTAAAACGGTGCTATAAAATGAGCCGTTAATTAACCCCACGAATATTCAGGAAATTGCATGATCAAGGAACGAATGACGCCGGAAGAGTTAGCCCTGCTCACTGGCTATAGCCGACAGACCATCAATAAATGGGTACGCAAAGAGGGTTGGATAACGTCGCCCAAGCCCGGTGTCCAGGGGGGTAAAGCGCGCCTGGTGCATGTGAACGAAAAGGTGCGTGACTTTATCCGCAGCGCACGCCGGGCAACGGAAACATCCGCTATGCCTGACGGCATCAGCACTGACGGTTCGCTTCATACCCTACTCCTGACGCTGGCTAATGAAATGACGCCGGAAGAGCAGAAGCAGATGACATCGCTGCTATTGCGGGAAGGGATTACCGGTTTGTTGCAACGTTTAGGGATTCGCGACCAGAATTAATATGAAAAGACTACGTAGCAAAATGACCACGGAAGAGCTGGCGGAGAATTTGGGTGTTGCCAGACAAACGGTAAATCGCTGGATACGGCAGCAGGGGTGGAAAACCGAAGGACTCAATGGCGTAAAAGGCGGTCGGGCGCGGCTCATTCACGTTGATGCACGCGTGAAGGAGCATATTATGAGCCTCCCGGCTATCCGTAACCGCCAGGCGGTTTATCATCTGGCTGAGGTGGCCTCATCCTACAATGAACAGCCTTCACGTCTGCGTCCGGGCATTATCGAAACGCTGGAGAGTATGACTGAGCTTGAACAGCAGCGTCTGGATACCTTACTGAAGCGCGAAGGCATACGCGGTTTTCTTGCTCGTCTGGGTATTGCCGAATAAAAGGCAAAAAAAACGGCAGGATACCCTGCCGTTTTTCTTATGGATGGCTTAGTTACTGCTGATTTTCACGTTCTGCAATAAAATCCAGCGCCTTGTTGATGCGCGCCACGCTGCGTGACTTGCCGATGGCATGGACAGTCACGTCCAGCGCCGGAGACTGACCCGCGCCGGTCACCGCAACGCGCAGCGGCATACCGACTTTGCCCATGCCCACTTCCAGTTCGTCTGCGGTCGCCTGAATGGCGTGATGCACATTCTCAGCGGTCCACTCGGTGAGCGCAGCCAGCTTGTCGCGCACCACTTCCAGCGGCTGACGCGCAACCGGGCGCAGGTGCTTCTTCGCGGCGTCGGCGTCGAACTCATCAAACTCTTCATAGAAGTAGCGGCAGCTTTCGGCAATTTCTTTCAGCGTTTTGCAGCGCTCGCCGAGCAGTTTTACCAGGTCCGCCAGCTCAGGGCCAGTGCGGGTATCAATGTTTGCCTGCTCAATGTGCCACTGCAGGTAAGTCGCCACATATTCCGGCGGCATGGTATTGATGTAGTGATGGTTGAGCCACAGCAGCTTGTCGGTGTTGAATGCGCTGGCAGATTTGCTCACAGAGCTCAGAGAGAACAGTTCGATCATCTCTTCGCGGCTGAAGATCTCCTGGTCGCCGTGAGCCCAGCCCAGACGCACCAGATAGTTCAGCAGCGCTTCCGGCAGATAGCCGTCGTCGCGATACTGCATGACGCTGACCGCACCGTGACGTTTAGACAGCTTTTTACCGTCGTCGCCGTTGATCATGGAGACGTGCGCATAGACCGGAACAGGTGCATTCAGCGCTTTCAGGATGTTGATCTGGCGTGGGGTATTGTTGATATGGTCTTCACCACGGATAACGTGGGTAATTTCCATATCCCAGTCATCAACCACGACGCAGAAGTTATAGGTTGGGGAACCGTCGGTACGGCGTATGATCAGATCGTCCAGCTCCTGGTTGCTGAATTCGATCGGGCCACGGATCTGGTCGTCGAAAATCACCGAGCCATCCTGCGGGTTAGCAAAACGCACCACGCATGGCTCATCAGCGGCATGCTCGCTGTGGTCGTGGCGGCAGCGGCCGTCATAACGCGGTTTTTCACCGTTCGCCATCTGCTCTTCACGCAGCGCATCCAGACGCTCTTTGGAGCAGTAGCACTTATACGCCGTGCCCGCGACCAGCATCTCATCAATAACAGCGTTATAGCGGTCAAAACGTTTGGTCTGGAAATACGGGCCTTCGTCCCACTGCAGGTTCAGCCAGTTCATACCATCCATAATGGCTTCAATTGCTTCCGGCGTGGAGCGCTCAAGATCGGTATCTTCTATACGCAGCACGAACTCACCTTGGTTGTGGCGTGCAAAAAGCCAGGAATAGAGAGCAGTACGAGCACCACCGACGTGCAGATAGCCTGTCGGGCTCGGCGCGAAGCGAGTTTTGATTTTCATGAAATGGCCTTACGTTATAAAGATGCCGGCAATCGGCAAATCCCGGGGAAAAAACGATGGGCAATATTCTATCACTGTGGGGGGATTCCTCAATGTCGATCCCTTTATCGTGGCGGAGTTTGCTGTTTTTGTTTAGAAATCATGCGCCACCGCCCGTTTTGTGATCGTTTTGTTTAATTTTACGACGAACGAATAAAAACTTTAGAAAATGCGTTGACTCATTTTCAACTCTCCCTATAATGCGACTCCACACAGCGGGGGTGATTAGCTCAGTTGGT